>NZ_BLJG01000250.1 GCF_009932375.1 Pseudomonas juntendi | reverse complement strand
CAACGCCGAGGCGCTGCCGGCCAAGCTGTTCGACAAGGCCATCAGCTATGTCGCCCTCGGCCACCTGCACAAGCCACAGAAGGTCAACCGCGAAGAACGCATCCGCTACAGCGGCTCACCGATCCCACTGTCGTTCGCCGAAATCAATTACCCGCACCAGGTGCTGGAGGTGGAACTGGACGGCAGCGGCCTGGTCAGCGTCGAGCCGCGCCCGGTACCGCGCGCCGTGGCCCTGCAACGCATCGGCCCGGCACCGCTGGGTGAGCTGTTACAGCAAATGGCAGACCTGCCGGTAATCGACCTGCTGGAAGACCCCAATCGCCAACCCTGGCTGGAGGTGCGGGTCATTCTCGACGAGCCGCAACCGGACCTGCGCCAGCAGATCGAGACCGCGCTGGCGGGCAAGGCAGTGCGGCTGGTGCGCATCAGTGCCGAGTATGCTGGGCGCAACAGTAGCGAAGATGATGACCTGGCCTTTGTCGAACTGGCCCAGATGACCCCGCAAGACCTGTTCAGCCGGGCCTGGGAGCAAGCCTACGGCAGCGCTGTCGACGAGCAGGCGCTGGCCGACTTTGCCCAGCTGTTGCAGGACGTGCAGCAGGAAGAGGAGCAGCCATGAAGATTCTTGCCATCCGCCTGAAGAACCTGGCATCGCTGGCCGGCCCCGTCGACATCGACTTCACTGCCGAGCCCCTGGCCAGCGCCGGCCTGTTCGCCATTACCGGGCCCACCGGCGCCGGCAAGAGCACCCTGCTCGACGCCCTGTGCCTGGCCCTGTTCGGCACCGTGCCGCGGCTCAATGACATCGGTCGCGAAGCCAAGGTGCCGGATGCCGACGGCGACATCCCCACATCCGACCCGCGCAACCTGCTACGCCGTGGTACCGGCAGCGGCTTTGCCGAAGTCGATTTCGTCGGCGTCGACGGCCGCCGCTACCGTGCCCGCTGGGAAGCCAACCGCGCCCGCGACAAGGCCAACGGCAAGTTGCAGCACAGCCGCCAGAGCTTTTACGACCTGGACAGCGAGCAGGTCCTGGCCAGCGGCAAGAACGAATACAAACAGTTGGTCGAAGCCCGCCTGGGCCTGAACTTCGAGCAGTTCACCCGCGCGGTGATGCTGGCCCAGAGCGAGTTTGGCGCGTTTCTCAAGGCCGACGACAGAGAGCGCAGCGAACTGCTGGAAAAACTGACCAACACCGCCATCTACACCCGCCTGGGCCAGCGCGCGTTCAGCAAGGCCCGCGAGACCGGTGAGGTGCACAACGAACTGCTCGCGCGCGCCAGCCACCTGCTGCCGATGGACGCCGAAGCCCGCGCCCAGCTCGACCAGCAACTGGAGCAGGCGCAGCAGCACCTGAAGGCTGACCAGGCCGGTGAGCGCCAGCTGGAACAGCAACGCAACTGGCTGCACGAGCAAAACCGGCTGCAAGCCCAGCACGCCGAGGCGGTCCGCGCGCTGCAGGCCGCCGAGCAGGACTGGCAGCAGTTGGCCGAACCGCGCCTGGACCTGCTGCGCCTGGAGCGCCTGGCACCTCAGCGCCACCAGTTCCACCGCCAGCAGGCGCTGAACGCACAACTGGCCCCACTGGCGGCAAGAATTGCGCAGCAGCAACAGCAGCAGGACGAACTCCAGGCACGCGCAAATACCCTGGAGCAAGCACTGAACGCCGCACGCCAGGCGCTCGCCGACAGCCAGGCGCAACACGGCGAGAGTGCCCCACGCCTGCGCCAGGCCTTCGCCGCCCAGGACAACCTGGCGCGCCTGGACGAAGCGCTGGCCGCGCAACGCAGCAGCAGCAGCAGCCAACAGGCTGAACAACACGTCGCCGATGGCCAGCAGCAGTTGCAACAGCTGGAGGCCAACCAGCAGCGCAGCCTGCAGCAATTGGCGCAGATCGACAGTGCCCTTGCCGACAGCGAGCACCTGGCAGGCTTGGCCAGTGCGTGGCACGCCTACCTGCCGCAACTCAAACAGGTGATGCTGATTGGCGGCCGCCTGGCCAAGGGCCGCGAAGAGCTGCCCGGCCTGCAGGCCCAGGCCAGCCAGGCCAATGTGCAGTTGCAGGCCGAGCGAGACGCCTACGAGCTGCTGTTCCGCGAAGCCAAGGCCGAACCCCAGGCCCTGGCCGAGCAGATCGACCTGCTCGGCGGCATGCTGCAGGACAACCGCAAGCAGCAGCGCGCCGTTGAAGAAATGTCGCGCCTGCACGGCCGCGAACTGGAACTGCGCCAGCAACTGGACAGCGTTCGTGAACGCCAGCAACAGGCCATGCAGCAACGCCAGCAATTGATCAGCGAAGGCACCGCGGCGAAGGCCGAGCTGGAGGCGGCCGAACAGGCGCTCAACCTCACCCGCCAGTTGCTGGAGCGGCAACGCCTGGCGCGCACCACCAGCGTGGAGGCACTGCGCGACCAATTGCGCGATGGCGAACCTTGCCCAGTCTGCGGCAGTGCCGAACACCCGTTCCACCAGCCTGACGCACTGCTGCACAGCCTGGGTCGGCATGACCAGGCTGAAGAAGCTGCCGCGCAGCGACAGGTCGACACCCTCAACGCCAAGCTGGTCGAGCTGCGCACCCAATTGGGGGTGGTCAACGCCCAGCTCAAGGAGTTCCAGCAGCAACAGCAGCAACTGGGCGATCAGTTGCAACCGCTGGTGGCGCAAGTGCAGGCCCACAGCCTGTGGCCAGCTCTGGCCCCGCAGGATGACAAGGCCCGTAGCACCTGGCTGGCCAGCCAGCTGCAGCGCCTGGAGGCGGAAATTGCGCAGGACGAGAAACGCCAGAGCGCGCTGCTCACGCTGCAACGCGATGCTGCCCGCCTCACCCAGCAACTGCAGGCCGCCCAAGACGCTCAACAGCAGGCCCAGCGCCACCTCGAACAACAGCACCAGGCCCTGGCCAACGACGAGCAGCAGTTGCAGCAAGGCTTGCACGACCTGGCCGGGGTGCTGCCCGAGCAGGCCCTGAAGGCACTCGACGAAGACCCGGCCAATGCTTTCCTGGCCTTGGACCAGCAGATCGCCCAGCGCTTGCAGCAACTGGAACAGCGCAAGGACGAACTGGAAGAACAGCAGGCCCGGCAAACCCAACTCGACAAGCTGCGCGACCAGCACCAGGCCCGGGTGCAAGGCCTGCAGCAGTTGCAGCAACAACTTGCCGCCCTGGACGAGCAGCGCCAGCAGGCCCAGGCTGCCCTCGGCGAACTGCTCGGTGAACACGCCACTGCCGAAGCCTGGCAACAGCACATGGACGCCGCGCTGGACCAAGCCCGCGCCCTGGACGCCGACACCGCCCAGCGCCTGCAGGAACTGCGCACGCAAGCCGTGCAACTGGCCAGCGAGCTGAAGGCCGACGGCCAGCAGCAACAGGCGCTGGTTGCCGAATGCCAGCAGTTGCAGGGCCAGATTGCGCAGTGGCGCAGCCAGCACCCGGAGCTGGATGACGCCGGGCTGGACCGCCTGCTGGCCATGGAGGATGCGCAGGTCGCAGCATTGCGCCAGCGCTTGCAAAGCGCGGAAAAAGCTATCGAACAAAGCCGCGTATTGCTGCAGGAACGCGAACAGCGCCTGCAACAGCACGTGGCCGACATGAGCGTGGACACCACGGCCGAAGCCCTCGAGCAAGCCCTGCTGGAACTGCGCGAGCGCATGGCCAGCCACGAGCAGCAATGCGCCGAACTACGGGCGCAGCAGGCCGATGACCAGCGTCGCCAGCAGGCCCATCAGGCACTGGCAGCCGAGATTGAGCAAGCCCGCCAGCAGTGGCAGCGCTGGGCCCGCCTGAATGCCCTGATCGGCTCGGCCTCGGGCGATGTGTTCCGCAAGATCGCCCAGGGTTACAACCTTGACCTGCTGTTGCACCATGCCAACAGCCAACTGCGCCAACTGGCCCGCCGCTACCGCCTCAAGCGGGGCGGCAGCGCCCTGGGCCTGTTGGTCCTGGACACCGAAATGGGCGACGAGCTGCGCTCGGTGCACTCACTGTCCGGCGGCGAAACCTTCCTGGTGTCGCTGGCGTTGGCCCTTGGCCTGGCTTCGATGGCTTCCAGCACCCTGCGCATCGAATCGCTGTTCATCGATGAAGGTTTCGGCAGCCTGGACCCCGAGTCGCTGCAGCTGGCCATGGATGCCCTGGACGGCTTGCAGGCACAGGGGCGCAAGGTGGCAGTGATTTCCCACGTGCAGGAAATGCACGAGCGCATCCCGGTGCAGATTCAGGTACGCCGCCAAGGCAATGGCCTGAGCGAAGTGCAGGTGTGCGGGTGATCCTGTACTCGTTCCGTCGCTGCCCGTGGGCCATGCGCGCGCGCCTGGCCCTGCGCTATGCGGGCTGTGAGGTCGAGGTATGCGAAGTGGCGCTGAAGAACAAGCCGGCAGAACTGCTGGCCTTGTCCCCCAAGGGCACGGTGCCGGTGCTGGACACCGGCAGCCAGGTGCTGGAAGAGAGCCTGGATATCATGCGCTGGGCGCTGGCGCAGAACGACCCGCAGGATTGGCAACTGCGCGCGAACCCCGCGGCGGCGCAGCAGGCGCATGCCCTGATCGCGCGTAATGACAGCACGTTCAAGTCGCAGGTGAACCTGTACAAGTATGCCGAGCGCTACCCGCAGCACCCTCGCGCGTACTACCGCCAGCAGGCCGAGGCCTGGCTGGCGGAGCTCGAAGGGTTGTTGGAGAGCCGGCCGTATCTGTTGGCTGACCTGCCGAGCATCGCCGACGCCGCCTTGCTGCCCCTGATGCGCCAGTTTGCCGGGGTGGAACCCCAGTGGTTCGCCGAGGCCGCTTATCCGCGGCTGCGGAGCTGGCTGGAGGGGTGGTTGGCGTCAGACCTGTTCCGCTCGATCATGGCCAGGTAGCTTCACGCGGCTCCCTGTAGGAGCGGCCTTGTGTTGATATCAGTCGATGAACTTCAAGTCCGAGGGTGCGTCCTGGGCCAGGATCTGCACCGTCTCGCCCAGCTTGCCAGTCTCGGCGTCACGGCGCATGACCACGATCTGGTTGCTCTTCTGGTTCGCCACCAGCAGGAAGCGGTTGCTGGGGTCCAGGGCAAACTCGCGAGGGTGGTCGCCTTCGACGGCGCGGCGCTGCACAAACGTCAGCTTGCCGTCGCCCTTGCCAACCGCAAACACCACGATTTCATTCGCTGTACCGCGATTGCTCACGTACAGGAAGCGCCCGTCGGCCGACAGGTGCAACCCGCCCGCCGCCTTGGCCGTCGACGCCGAGGCTTCGGTGAGTGCCAGGCGCTGACCCTCGGTCAGGCCCGCACCGTTGACATTGAACATCACCACTTCCCCGCTCATTTCCAACGTGAGGTAGGCATGCTGCCCCGTGGCATCGAACAGCAGGTGGCGTGGTCCGCTGCCTGGCGGCAACGCCACCGACGACGGCGTGGCCGGGCTCAACGGCTGGTCCGGGCTGGCGCCGTCGTAGCGGTAGATGAATACCTTGTCGGCACCGAGGTCGCTGGCGTACAGATATTGCCCATTGGGTGACGACACCAGTGAATGCACATGCCCCCCCGCCTGGCGCTCGCGGTTGACGCCACTGGGCCGGTGTTGCAATTGCTGCACGACCGGCTTGAGCTGACCGTCCCTGGCTACCGGCATCACTGCCAGGCTGCCGCCGGGGTCAGGGTTGACCGCGTAGTTGGCCACGAACAGGTAGCGCTGGTCATGGCTGAGGCTGGCATGGGTTGGCTCGTCGCCTTGGCTGGCCACTTGGTTGAGCGGCTTGATGTCGCCCTTCGCACTGACACTGAAACTGCTGGCATTGCCGCCCGGGGTTTCATTGACAGCGAACAGCAGGCGGCGGTCGGCCGACAGCACCAGCCACGACGGGCTGACACTTTTCACCACTTGCTGCGGGGTAGGGTCGATGTGGCCCCGTTGTTCGTCGAACTGGTAGCGGTAGATACCCTGGCTGGCACCATCGGTATAGCTGCCCACCAGCAGGGTCGCGGCGTGGGTCGGGATAGTCAGGCTCATCAGGCTAGCGGTCAGCAGGGTCGTCCAGGTGCGGTTCATCTTGGTCTTCATCCGGGGCGCGAAAGGCACTCATGCAGACTAGCCGATGCGCGCCATTGGCATCGTCCAGTTGCCACTCGTCACCCATGGCGGTCGCCGCGGCGACC
>NZ_BLJG01000249.1 GCF_009932375.1 Pseudomonas juntendi | reverse complement strand
CAACAGCCAGATCAAAAGCCAGATCAACAGCTGTGCGGGGGTTGAAGAGGTGGGCCAGCGCCGCCTGTGCCAGCGGTAGGCGACCTCACTTGGCATGCACTGTGATCGCAACCAGCCGTACAACCACCGGCCTCACCATCAATACACAGACAAACGCCACCGGCATCGCCAACTGATAAGCCTTCAATACATTGCTCAGGTAGTCCGGGGTAACGCCAGCGTTCGCTGCTGTAATAACAAAGCTCATCAATAACGCCATGATCGAAGACATGTAGAACGCGAAAACATAGGGCGTGGCGACGGGGTGCAATTTGCGGCGGCGGCGGGTGGGGGACAGATCGTTCATGCGTACTCCTTGAAGTTAAGTGAAGCCGCAGGCTAGCAACCCTCGCAATGGCAGCAGTAGACCAGCAATACTGAGTTCTTTATAAAGAGATGCTTACGAATCAAGGGCCACTACATGAACCTGCTCAACGCCATCCGTTGCTTCATCAAGGTCGTCGAAGCCGGCAGCATTGCCGCTGGCGCCCGTAACCTCGGCCTCACCCCGGCAGCGGTCAGCCAGAACCTCGCCCGCCTGGAAAGCCACCTGCAGGTGCGCCTGCTTACCCGCACAACCCGTAGCATGTCCCTGACACCCGCAGGCAACCAGTACTACCAACGTGTCAGTCATATCGAACGTGACCTTGCCGAAGCCGAGCAGGCCATCACCACCCCAGACAGCGAACCCCAAGGCCGACTGTGCATTGCTTCGACCTCGGCGTTCGGTCGCCATGTAGTGGCTCCCCTGATACCCGCCTTCAGCGCCCGCTACCCACTGCTTTCGATAGAATTGGTAACGACCGATCGGCGCGTCAACCATGCCCGTGAAGATGTCGATGTGAGCCTGCGCATCACCCCGCAGTTGGAAGAGCAACTGCTGGCCCGGCACATCGCCCGTATCCCGTTCATTTGCTGCGCCTCACCCGGCTACTTGCAAAGCGCCGGCCTACCAAGCACGCCTGAGGCCCTGCGCGATCACCGGTGCCTGGTGTTCCGCTACCCGGTGGACGGCCGCCTGCTACGTTGGGGGTTCATGCGTGACGGGCTGCGCTTCGAGCCGGTGTTCGGCAACGTGCTCATCAGTGACGACATCGATGCGCTGACCCACATGGCCGTGCACGATGGTGGCATCACCCGCCTGGCCGAATTCATCGTGCGGCCCCATCTGGCTTCAGGTGCGCTGGTGCCGTTGTTTGAATACAGCGACAACGGCCAGGCATACGCCCAGACCGAGCCGATGGACATCTACCTGTGCCTGGCAGACCGCTTTGCCATGACGCCTGCGGTGCGCGTGTTCACGGCGTACCTGCGTGAACACCTGGCTGACACCTGGCAGGTCCAGAAGTGAAAAACCGCCACGAGGGTAATGCCAGTCAGTTAAGTAGTTTGGGGCCGCTTTGCGACCCTTCGCGGGCACGCCCGCTCCCACAGGGAATCGCGCTTTCTTGAGTTCAGCGCCAAACCTGTGGGAGCGGGCGTGCCCGCGAAGGGCTGCAAAGCAGCCCCACTAACGCTTAACTGACAGGCATCAACCGCGAGGGCGGTTTTTTTCAGGCAGCGCGTACCGTCAGAAACGATAGGTAAGCGACGCACCGACACCGTGCGCGCTGTTCTCGTACTTGGCCTGGTAGCTGCCCTTGGGTGCGCTGACCTGGTTGACCTTGGTGTCTTCTTCCCAAAGGTAGGAATACGCCACGTCAATGGTCATGTCATCATTCGGGCTCCAGCCTGCGCCCAGGCTGAACACCTTGCGATCACCTGGATGCGCGGCGAACGGTCGTGGTTGTTGGTTGGCAGACCGCTTTGCCATGACGCCTGCTGTGCGCGTGTTCACGGCGTACCTGCGTGAACACCTGGCTGACACCTGGCAGGTCCAGAAGTGAAAAACCGCCACGAGGGTAATGCCAGTCAGTTAAGTAGTTTGGGGCCGCTTTGCGACCCTTCGCGGGCACGCCCGCTCCCACAGGGAATCGCGGTTTCTTGAGTTCAGCGCCAAACCTGTGGGAGCGGGCGTGCCCGCGAAGGGCTGCAAAGCAGCCCCAGTAACGCTTAACTGACAGGCATCAACCGCGAGGGCGGTTTTTTCAGGTAGCGCGTAGCGTCAGAAACGATAGGTAAGCGACGCACCGACACCGTGCGCGCTGTTCTCGTACTTGGCCTGGTAGCTGCCCTTGGTTGCGCTGACCTGGTTCACCTTGGTGTCTTCTTCCCAAAGGTAGGAATACGCCACGTCAATAGTCATGTCGTCATTCGGGCTCCAGCCTGCGCCCAGGCTGAACACCTTGCGATCACCTGTCGGGATGCGCGGCGAACGGTCGTGGTTGTTGGTTGGCGACTGGTCAACGGTAAAGCCGGTACGCAGTACCCACTCCTTGTTGACCTTGTACGATGCACCAATGGCGTGTGCCCAGGTGTCATGCCAGTTCTGCTCTTCGGTGATGGTCTGGAATGCCGAACCTGCCAGTGGCGCAGGCACATCGTTCTGCACGGTGATGTTTTCCAGGCGGCTCCAGCGGGTCCAGGTGCTGCCCGCGTAGAGGGTCCACTGGTCATCGAGTTCGTGAGTAACCGAAAGGTCGACCGATTCCGGCGTCTTGATCTTCAGGCTGGCATCGAACTTGTTGCCGTTGAACGGCCCGATCAGCGGGGTGCTGACGCGGGTCTTGCCTTCCAGCTTGTAGTCGACCATCGAGTGGTAGGTCAGGCCGACGCGGGTGCGGTCGGTGGCCTGCACCATAAGGCCGATGTTGTAACCAACGGCAGTATCGTCACCCTTGATTTTCACTTCACCATCGTTGCGGCCCGGGGTGAATGGGTTGATCAGGCTGGAGCCCAATTCACCCTTGATGCGGTTGATGGTTGGACCAAAACCGATCGAGACCTTGTCGTTGAAGGCGTAGCTGACGGTAGGCTGGAAGGTGACGACCTCGACGTGGCTCTTTTTGCCCCAGTAGCGCGCAGCATCATCGCTGCCGTAGTCGGTTACCAGGCCGAACGGCACGTAGACACCGAAGCCGACGCTCCAGTGGTCGTCGATAGGTTTGACGTAGTAGCCCATGGGCACGCCAACGACCGGCACCATGTCACCATCGGTTTCCCCCCCGAGGTTGCTGCCTGGCCCGGAAATGTCGGTTTTGGCGATGACGGCTGCGCCGCCCACGGTGAACTGTTCACGTTTGAGGCGGGACATGCCGGCCGGGTTGCCAAACACGGTGCTGGCATCTTCGGCAGAAGAAGAACGTCCCGCGAAACCTGTCCCCATGCTGCTGATGCTCTGTTCGTTCAATGCAAAGCCGCTGGCGAGCAGTTGGCTGGATGCAAGAGCAACGGCTACGCCGAGGGAGGTTTTGAGCATTACTTTTTTCATTATTAGAAAACTCCTTGGGATCTCCGGGGCGAAAAGCTACCAACAAATGACGCGCCGCGCTATAGCCTGAATCGCAGGAGTTAGAGCGGTTTTGTAGGACAATCCGACCAAAATTCCCTTTTTTCCGGCTTTGATGTAGGACGCTTCTCAAGATGCCTGGGGCAATCTTTGATCCACGCAGGTGTGCCAAGCATGAGTGAAGTCGCGCAAGCGGCCTTGGGGGTAGAAAATCTGACGCCATATGCGCGCCAGTGCCAGTAAATCGTCAGCGGCGGGCAAGGGCATGGCGTGCTCTTCGACGAGCATCCAGGCAATGGCCGTGGAGTATCGCAGGTTGACCGTAAGCTCGAGGTGCGGGCCGCCCAGGAAGGCATGCTGGCTCGCCAGGCCCCGGACCAGGCTGGCCAGGTCGGGATCACGGGCCAGGTAGTTGTCCCACAGCGCCTGGTGGCGGTGTTCGCCAATGCGGTAGAGGCCGTGCCCGCGTCGGTCGTGCAAGGCAGCCCCGAGTGCCGACTGGCTGGCGGCAATGCCCAGTAACAAGGCTTCAGCGCTGGCGCAGTGACGGTTCAGGTAAACCAGGGTGGGCCGTATCACATACTGACACAATTCATTCGCCGCAATACCCATGATGCCCTCGAACAGTAAAGAGCCGGACGGGCGCTGGAGCTTGGCAGCTGGTGAAGGAGTCAGGCCCGCCGGAAGCGGCAAGTACCGCTCGAGTTGAAGTGTAGTGTGATAATCGTGGTGTAAAGAGCTGTTTTTAAATCGATTGCTGCCTGACGTTGCGGGGTATATGCCCTAAGGCAATTACGCCGTGAACGTTCAGGCAGGTAGACGATGGCATGATTCAGCGCATGAATACTGCAGTATTCGCCGCTCACGCGGTGAGCGACTGGCGAGTCCTTGCAATGACTGCCTGCAAGGGTTCATTGCGGCTGTACTGTTCAGGGTACAGGCGCTCGGTGTGGCAGGCGACGCCGTGTTCGTCTACCAGGGTAAAGCTGAAGCTGCCTTTGCGTGGGGCAACGATAAGGCACTTCAACGGCGAGAAGGCCTGGGAAAGGGTGCCAATGGCAGCCTGAATCTGATGATGGGTTTGCATATTGTTGGATGTTCCTGCTTTAAACACGGGGAGTATGATCCGTGCATGATAGAAACGTTCCAGTGACGCCATTATTAAGGGACGAGCGAACCTGACTGGAACAGGGCAGCCAGAGGGGGCGCAATCAAATGTGGGCGCTTGGGCTGACTGGTAGGTACTTCAGAAGGCAGGCAGCACGCCGAGGCCAAGGTTCGCGGCCATCGGGGTGGGATCCTGATCAATCTGTCGGGTGATTCGTGCCTGACCAGCCTGTGGCTGGCGAGTGAATCATCGAATGGGCCGTCCTGGTTTCAGCAGGGCCGCACTTGGGAGGTGGGCGACTGCAAGGACATTGGGCCAGAATTGACTTTCAGCTTGGTACTAACGAGGCGGACTGTACAGTGAATGAGTGCGCTTGGCAAGCACCGCATCAGTATTGGGTAGCCGAGCAGTATGGCCTGAATTTGCCAGGCTGGGAAGAGGGTGCAAATGGCCCGTATCGCCACGGATGTGCCCATTGCGTGCATTCAAAAGAGGGCTCACGGTGCATTTGTTCACATTCGGTGCAGGGCTTGTAACAGCACCGCAACAACCCCTGCCGACTTCGCCAATGCCTTGACTGCGTGGTTAAGTCAATGAAAAAAAACACTATTTTCAGCTGGTGAAAAAATCGTCAGTTTGACTGAAGCCCACAGTTTACGGGGGTTTGCGGGGTGTGTCATAGGGTTGTCCACCGAGTTATCCACAGGAACTGTGGATTGTCCCCGGCACTTGCTCTAGCACGGGCGTATCAGCTACGCGCCAAGCTGTCCGACAATCGCTAAGCCTGAATGACTAGCCCAGCCATTCGCCGGCGAACGTCAAGAAAAGATCATTTAAAATTTTTTTCATTGTTCCGGATTCGACAGGCCATGGCGAAAAAAAAAGCGTACAGTGGCGCGCCTTTCGCATTGCCTGACGTGTTGCCATGAAGTTCCGCAGTAAACACCTCGCCACCTCCGCCGCCCCTACACCACCCCCTGACGCCAAGCGGTTCAGCTTGAAAGTGGCCTTGTGGCTGCTCGATAGCCCGCGCCTCGGTGACAAGCCCCAGGTCAAGCATCTGGCGGGCCGCCTGCTGAAGCAGCCGGCCCGCCAGGGTGTGGTGGTGGCGCAAAGCCGGCTTGGGCAAATGCTGTGCCGGGATTGCGGCAATGCCCGTGACCGGCGCATTGGCCATGAGTTACTGCGCCAGGCAGCGCGGGCCGGGGACCGGCGGGCGCAGCTGGAATACGCGCGGTTGTGCCAGCACAACGCGCCGGCGCAGGCGCGTTACTGGCTGGAGCTTGCGGCGGGGCAAGGTTCGCAGGAAGCGCAGCGGCTGCTGGGGCAGTGGTTTGCGGGTTGAAGGCTGATAAGCTGCAGCCAATTTGCACAGCGCGTTCGGGGTAAGCATGACAGTGGATCTGGCCAGCATTCTGCTCGGCGTGGTGGCAGGGGCTTTGCCCTGCCTGGGGTGGATCATGCAGCTCCAGCGCCGTCAGGGGGCACGGCAGGGCGAGCAGGCATTGCTGGAGGAGCGCCTCAACGCCGCCCAGTTGGCCCAGGCCGGGCTGCAAGCGCAGCTGGATGCCAGCCGCGACGAAATCAGCGACCTCAGCGAAGCCAATACCCTCAAGCAGAGCCAGCTGGCCGCCCAGGGCCGTGAGCTGGAGTTGCTGCAGATCGACCGCGACAACGCCCGCGACGCCGCCCATGCCTGGCACCTCGAACGCGCCAACCGCGAAGCCGAACTGCGCCGCCTGGAGGCGCAGAGCGCACGCCTGGAGGCTGAACTGCGCGAACAGCAGGAAAGCCACCAGCAACGCCTCGAAGACCTGCAAGAAGCCCGTGACACCCTGCGTGCCCAGTTCGCCGAAATGGCCACCAAGATCTTCGACGAGCGTGAGCAGCGCTTTGCCCAGACCAGCCAGCAGCACCTTGGCCAGTTGCTCGACCCCCTCAAGGAACGCATCCAGTCGTTCGAAAAACGCGTCGAGGAGAGCTACCAGCAGGAAGCCCGGGAGCGCTTCTCGCTGGGCAAGGAGCTGGAGCGCCTGCAACAGCTCAACCTGCGCCTGTCCGACGAAGCTACCAACCTGACCCAGGCACTGAAGGGCCAGAAAACCCAGGGCAACTGGGGCGAGTTGATTCTTGAGCGGGTACTGGAGCATGCCGGCCTGGAGAAGGGCCGCGAGTACCAGACCCAGGTCAGCCTGAAGAGCGCCGATGGCGAGCGCTTCCAGCCCGATGTGCTGATCATGCTGCCGGGCGACAAGCAGGTGGTGGTGGACGCCAAGGTCAGCCTCACGGCCTACCAGCAGTTCGTTTCCAGCAATGACGAGGCCGCGCTCAAGCAGCATGTGCAATCGCTGCGCAGCCATGTCAAAGGCTTGTCGAGCAAGGATTACAACCGCCTCGAAGGCCTGCACAGCCTCGACTTCGTGTTGCTGTTCGTGCCCATCGAGGCGGCCTTCTCGGCGGCCCTGCAGGCGGAGCCGAACCTGTTCCAGGAAGCCTTCGACCGGCAGATCGTGATCGTCAGCCCCACGACCTTGCTGGCGACGTTGCGGGTGATCGACAGCCTCTGGAAGCAGGAACGCCAAGGTCAGAACGCCCGGGAGATCGCCGAGCGGGCCGGCTGGCTATACGACAAGTTCGTCCTGTTCATCCAGGACCTGGACGAGCTGGGCAGTCGCCTGCAACAGGTGGACAAAGCCTATGCTGCGGCGCGCAACAAGTTGTGCGAGGGGCGCGGTAACCTGGTAAGCCGCAGCGAGCAATTGAAGTTGCTCGGCGCCCGCGCCAGCAAAAGCCTGCCGCCCGACTTGCTGGAGCGGGCGCTGGCCGACGCGGCGCTGGCCGATCAAGCGCTTACTGAACCAGGCTCAGATGGCGATTGAGCATGGCGCGCAGGGCCGCAGGCTTGACCGGCTTGGCCAGGTAGTCGAGGCCGGACGCATGCACCAGGGCAATGGTTTCCTTGCTGCCGTCGGCACTGATCACCACACCCGGTACGGGTTCACCCAACCGCGCACGTAGCCAGCCCATCAGCCCGGTGCCGGTCTCGCCGTCGTCCAGGTGGTAGTCCACCAGCGCCAGGTGCGGGCGCAGGCCGTGGTCCAGCAAGGCGGCGCATTCGGCCTGGTTACGCGCAGTAGACACCTGGCAACCCCAACGGCTGAGCAGGCTGTTCATGCCGATCAGGATGCTGTCTTCATTGTCTACGCACAGTACCTGCAAGCCTGCCAGCGGCTGGCTCGCCTGTTCCAGCGGGGCGGGCTGTGCCGGCGCGGCCTGGCGGGCGATGGGCACACTGACCCGAAACACCGTACCTTTGCCTGGCCATGAACGCACTTCCAGTGGGTGGCCGAGCACCCGGCACAGGCCGTCGGCGATCGCCAGGCCCAGGCCCAGGCCCTTTTCGGCACGGGTCTGGTGGCTGTCCAGGCGCTTGAACTCCTGGAAGATCACCTGCAGCTTGTCGTCGGCGATGCCTGGGCCGCGGTCCCAGACTTCCAGCCACAGCCGCCCGCCCTGGCGCCGTGCCCCCAGCAGAATCGGGCTTTTGCCATAGCGCAGGGCGTTGGTAAGAAAGTTCTGCAGCACCCGGCGCAGCAGTTTCATGTCACTGTCCACCCGCAGGCGGCTGCCGCGCAGGCGGAACTCCAGGCCTTTCTCGGCAGCCAGCAGCTTGAACTCGGCGCCGAGGGTGTCGAACAGTTCGGTAAGGGCGAAGGGCTTGGCGTCTGGGGTTATCTTGCCGTTTTCCAGGCGCGAGATGTCCAGCAGGTCGCTGATCAGCTCCTCTGCCGAGCGCAGCGAGCTGTCCATGTGCTGCACCAACTGCCGGGCTTCTTCATTCATGCCTTCGGCCTGCTGCGACAAGGCGGCGGAAAACAGCCGCGCAGCGTTCAACGGTTGCATCAGGTCATGGCTGACTGCAGCCAGGAAGCGGGTCTTGGACTTGCTGACCGCTTCGGCCTGGCTCTTGGCTTCGGATAAGGCCTGGTTCAGTTGCGACAGTTCATGGGTGCGCTCGGCCACCCGTTGCTCCAGGCCTTCGTTGGCATCGCGCAGTGCCTGTTCGGCCTCGCGGAACGGCGTGATGTCGGTGAAACTCATGACGAACCCGCCCCCGGGCATCGGGTTGCCGATCAACTCGATTACCCGGCCATTGGGGAACAGCCGCTCGGAGGAGTGCGCGCGGCCCTGGCGCATCCAGTGCAGGCGGCGCGCCACGTGCACCTGTGCCTCGCCGGGGCCGCACAACCCGCGCTCGGCGTTGTAACGGATGATGTCGGCAATCGGCCGGCCGACACTGATCAGCCCCTCCGGGTAGTTGAACAGCTCCAGGTAACGGCGGTTCCAGGCCACCAGGTGCAGGTTCTGGTCGACCACGCTGATGCCCTGGTTGATGTTCTCGATGGCGCCCTGCAGCAGGGCGCGGTTGAACTGCAGGACTTCGCTGGCTTCATCGGCGATTCGCACCACGTCTTCCAGCTGCATGTCACGGCCTTCGATGGCCGCCTTGACCACCGCGCGGGTCGACGAGGTGCCCAGCACGCCGGCCAGCAGCCGTTCGGTGTGTTCGATCCAGTCGCCGTCCGCGTTCTGGTTGGGGTTGAAGCCCTTGCCCTGGCGGTAGGCAAAGCGGATGAAGCTCTGCCGGGCGCGCTCTTCGCCGACAAAGCGCGATGCCAGGGTCAACAGGTCGTCGATCTGTACCGCCAACAGTGGCTTGCTGCTGGGCCGGGCGCTGGTCTGCTGGCCAATGAAGCGGCCAGCCTGCCAATGTTCGGACACCCGCGTGCGCGACAGCAGCGACACCCAGGCGAACAGGGTGAAGTTGCCCGCCAGCGACAACACCACGCCTTGGGTCAGGGGGCTGATCGGCAGGTTCAGCGGGTTGCCGTGCAGCCAAGCCAGCCCTGGGAACACCTGCAGGGGCCAGCCCACACTGTGCGCGGCAATCGGCAACACCAAGGTGTAGAACCACAGGAAGATACCGGCAGCCAGGCCGGCAAACACGCCGCGGCGGTTGGCCTGCTTCCAGTACAGCGCGCCGAGCATGGCCGGGGTCAATTGGGTCACGGCGGCAAACGCGATCTGGCCGATGGTTGCCAGGCTGGCGGTCGAGCCCAGCAGGCGATAGCTGACATAGGCCAGCAGCAGGATCACCACGATGGTCACCCGGCGCACCGAGAGCATCCAGTGACGAAACGCTTCGAACGGCCGTTCGGCATTGTTGCGGCGTAGCAGCCAGGGCAGCAGCATGTCGTTGGAGACCATGGTCGACAGTGCCACGGCCTCGACGATGACCATGCCGGTGGCTGCCGAGGCGCCGCCGATAAACGCCAGCAGGGCCAGGCTCGGGTGGGCCTCGGCCAGCGGCAGGCTGATCACGAACGAGTCGGAAATCACGGCCCCTGGCAGCAGCATTTGCCCGGCCAGGGCAATCGGCACCACGAACAGGGCAGCCAGCCCCAGGTACAGGGGGAACACCCAGCGGGCCAGGCGCAGGTCTTGTGGTTCGATGTTCTCCACCACGGTGACGTGGAACTGGCGTGGCAGGCAGATGATCGCCATCATCGCCACGGCGGTCTGCACCACCATGGAAGGCCAGTTGATGGTCTCCTGCCAGTAATCCTGCAACTGAATCGACTGGCGTGCCTGGCTGAACAGGTCGCCGAAGCCGTCATACAGGTTGAACACCACGAAGATGCCCACGGCCAGGAAGGCCAGCAGCTTGATCAGCGATTCGAAGGCAATGGCCAGGACCATGCCACGGTGGTGTTCGGTCACGTCCAGGCTGCGCGTGCCGAACACGATGGCGAACAGCGCCAATACCAGCGACACCACCAGCGCGGTGTCCTGGACGCGTGTGCCGGTGGCGTCGGCACTGGCGCCGATCAGCAAGTTCACGCCCAGCACGATGCCCTTGAGCTGCAGGGCGATGTAGGGCAGCACGCCAACCAGGCAGATCAGCGCCACCACCACCGCCAGGGTCTGCGACTTGCCATAGCGTGCGGCGATGAAGTCGGCGATCGAGGTGATGTTCTGCTGCTTGCTGATCAGCACCATCTTCTGCAACACCCAAGGCGCAAAAATCAGCAGCAGTACCGGGCCCAGGTAGATCGGCAAGAACGCCCACAGTTGTTCGGCGGCCTGGCCAACGGCGCCGAAGAAGGTCCAGCTGGTGCAGTACACGGCCAGCGACAGGCTGTACACCCAGGCACGCAGCTTGGGCGGCAACGGCGTGCTGCGGCGGTCGCCATAGAAGGCGATGGCGAACATGATGGCCATATAGGCCAGGGCGACCACGGCGATCAGCCCGCTGGACAACGACATGAAAACTCCGAAGCAATAAGATAACGCGGTCCCGATCTACCAGTCTGGCACGCTGGTGGCGCTTCGTCAGCGCCGACGATGGTCGCAGTGGCGCGTGGTCGCAGGGCCCGGCTTCGCTGACCGGTAGCGGCCCTGTCGCCAGCAAGGTAGCTGACGCCTCAGAACCGCGACAGGCGGAGGATTGACAGCCCGGCATACGCGGGGAATACTGCCTCCAGAATTCATATATATGTTTATATAACAACAAGAGAGCGAGACCCATGCACCCACTGTCCGGTGATGCTCGACTGCCCCGTTACCAACAACTGCGCGACCACTTGCTCGAGCAGATTGCCAACAACCGCTGGCGCCCAGGCGAAGCGATCCCGACTGAGGCTGCCTTGGCCACCGAATTCGACATGTCAGTCGGCACCGTGCGCAAAGCCGTGGACGTACTGGTGGCTGAAGGCGTGCTGGAGCGTCAGCAGGGGCGCGGTACCTTCGTACGCCGCCCGCAATTCCAGTCTTCGCTGTTCCGGTTCTTCCGCTTTGAAGCCGCCAATGGCCAGCGCGCGGTGCCTGAAAGCCGCATTCTTGCCATCGAGCCGATGACCGCGCCTTCGGCGGTCGCCGAAGCACTGGGCCTGGCGGTTCACAGTGAGGTGATCCGAATTGTCCGTACGCGCCTGCTCGGCGCCCAGCCGGTACTGGCCGAAGAAATCTGGTTGCCGCGCCAGACGTTCCAGCCGTTGCTGGAGGTCGACCTGAACAGCGAGGGGCCGCTGCTGTACCCCCTCTACGAAGCACTGTGCGGCCAGGTGGTCGCCTACGCCGAAGAAACCCTCACCGCCGAAGCGGTTGACGCGGCGCATGGCCGTTTGCTGCAACTGCCGGCCGGCAGCCCGGTGGTGGTGATCGAGCGCCTGGCCCGTGACTACGCCGGCAAGCCGCTGGAATGGCGCCGCTCACGCGGCCATGCGCAGCACTTCCGCTACCGCATCGACATTCGCTAAGCCGGCGGCTGCACCCCGTTTCCCTCTGCGCCGTGCACACGCGGCGCGGTGGCTTCGCTTGCCTGGCGGTCACAGGCACACACTAGAAGGATAACAATCATGTTCAGTTGGTATCGCCAGATCACCTCGCGGGAACGCAAGACATTCTGGGCCTGTTTCGGCGGCTGGTCGCTCGATGCGCTGGAAGTGCAGATGTTCGGCCTGGCCATCCCGGCGCTGATCGCCGCGTTCTCCCTGAGCAAAGGTGATGCCGGCCTGATCAGTGGCCTGACCCTGGTGACTTCGGCCATCGGCGGCTGGCTGGGTGGCACCTTGTCCGACCGCTACGGCCGCGTGCGGACCCTGCAGTGGATGATCCTCTGGTTCTCGTGCTTCACCTTCCTCTCGGCGTTCGTCACCGGTTTTTACCCCTTGCTGTTGGTCAAGGCCATGCAAGGCTTCGGTATCGGCGGCGAGTGGGCTGCCGGCGCCGTGCTGATGGCCGAAACCATCAACCCGAAATACCGCGGCAAGGTCATGGGCACGGTGCAGAGCGCCTGGGCCGTGGGCTGGGGCCTGGCCGTGGCACTGTTCATGCTGATCTACTCGCTGGTGCCGCAGGAATTTGCCTGGCGGGTGATGTTCTTCGTCGGCCTGTTGCCGTCGTTGCTGATCCTTTGGGTACGCCGCAACGTGCCCGAGCCGGACAGCTTCCAGCGCCTGCACACCGCCAATGCCATCCCTGCCAGCTTCCTGCACTCCATGGCCGGCATCTTCCGCCCGCAGCTGTTGCGCGTGACCTTGCTGGGCGGCCTGCTTGGCCTGGGCGCCCATGGTGGGTACCACGCGGTGATGACCTGGCTGCCGACCTTCCTCAAAACCGAGCGCAACCTGTCGGTGCTGAACTCCGGTGGTTACCTGGCGGTGATCATCCTGGCCTTCTGGTGCGGTTGCGTGGTCAGCGGCCTGCTGATCGACCGCATCGGCCGGCGCAAGAATATTCTGCTGTTCGCCCTGTGCTGCGTGCTGACCGTACAAGCCTATGTGTTCTTCCCGCTGACCAACACGCAGATGCTGTTCCTCGGCTTCCCGCTGGGCTTTTTCGCCGCCGGTATCCCGGCCAGTCTGGGGGCGTTTTTCAATGAACTGTACCCGGCCGAGGTGCGCGGTGCCGGGGTGGGCTTCTGCTACAACTTCGGCCGCGTACTGTCGGCAGTGTTCCCGTTCCTGGTCGGCCACATGAGCGAGTCGATGTCCTTGGGCAGCGCCATTGGTATCGACGCTGGCATCGCCTATGGCGTGGCGGTGATCGCCGCCTTGTGCTTGCCGGAGACCCGCGGGCGCACCCTCGAAAATGCCACGGCGCCGCACACCGCCGGGGCAGTTGCCAAATAACCTGACTTTTCTGTATGAGAGCCATGCCCGACGTACCTCCTTTACACCTGAGCGCGATCGACAGCCACGCCCACGTTTTCAGCCGTGGGCTGGCGCTGGTCAGTGAGCGGCGCTATGCCCCTGATTACGATGCGCCGCTGGGCGACTACCTGGGCCAGCTGCTGGCCCATGGTTTCAGCCATGGCGTGCTGGTGCAGCCGAGTTTCCTCGGCACCGACAACCGCTACCTGCTCAGCGCCCTGCAGGCGGTGCCGCAGCAACTGCGCGGGGTGGTGATGCTGGCGCCCGATGTCGCGCCACACACCCTTGCCGACATGGCCCGGTCAGGCGTGCGTGGTGTGCGCCTGAACCTGATGGGTCAGACCCTGCCGGACCTGGCCAGTGGCCGCTGGCGACCGCTGCTCGAACGCATTGGCGAACAAGGCTGGCACCTGGAACTGCACCGGCAGGTGGCGGACATACCGGCACTGGTCCGCGCGCTGCAGCCCTATGGCCTGAACATCGTCATCGACCATTTCGGCCGCCCCGATGCCCGCCGTGGGCTGGGCCAGCCCGGGTTCGCCGAACTGTTGACCCTGGGCGGGCAGGGCAAGGTTTGGGTGAAGGTGTCGGGGATCTACCGGCTGGCGGGGACGCCGGACGAGAATCTGGCCTTCGCGCGCTCGGCACTGTGCGCGCTGGAAGCGCACTACGGCGCCGAGCGCTTGATGTGGGGCAGTGATTGGCCGCATACCCAGCATGAGTCGACGATCAGCTTTGCCACTGCAGTGCAGCAGTTCGAGGCCTTGGGTTGCTCGGCCCAACTGCGCCAGGCCCTGCTGGTGGATACCGCGCGGGCTTTGTTCGGTTTCGAATGAGCGCCTGCCGGGCGCGATCGACCCGCTGAGCGTGGCGGGTTCTGACCCTACGCTTGCCAGCCGCTGCATTTCCCATGCAGATTGTGGCCTGGTGCGCCCGGCGCGCCTCCAATTGAAAAGCCATCAGGACCAAGGACGATGAGTCATTTCTCGCAATTCACCTTGCTCGGCAAGCGGCGCTTCCTGCCGTTTTTCATCACTCAGTCGCTGGGTGCCTTCAACGACAACCTGTTCAAGCAGTCGCTGATCCTGGCGATCCTGTTCAAGCTCAGCCTGGGCGAGGGTGACCGGTCGATCTGGGTCAACCTGTGTGCCTTGCTGTTCATTCTGCCGTTTTTCCTGTTTTCGGCGTTGGGTGGGCAGTTTGGCGAAAAGTTTGCCAAGGACGCGCTGATCCGCGCCATCAAGCTGGCCGAGATCGCCATCATGGCGGTCGGCGCGCTGGGCTTCATCACCAACCACCTGGCGCTGATGCTGGTGGCGCTGTTCGGCATGGGCACGCATTCGGCGCTGTTCGGCCCGGTGAAGTATTCCATCCTGCCCCAGGCCCTGCGTGAAGAAGAGCTGGTCGGTGGCAACGGGCTGGTCGAAACCGGCACCTTCCTTGCCATCCTGGCAGGCACCATCGGCGCCGGGGTGATGATGTCGGCCGACAGCTACGCCACCGTGGTGGCCGGGGGTGTGGTCGGCACTGCGGTGCTGGGCTACCTGGCCAGCCGCTGGATCCCGCGGGCAGCCGCGGCCTCGCCGAACATGCCGCTGGACTGGAATATCTTCAAGCAATCCTGGGTGATCCTGCGCATGGGCCTGGGCCAGCCGCCGGCAGTGTCGCGCTCGATCGTCGGCAACTCGTGGTTCTGGTTTGTCGGTGCCATCTACCTTACGCAGATTCCGGCCTACGCCAAGGACTGGCTGCACGGTGACGGCACCGTGGTAACGCTGGTGCTGACGCTGTTCTCGGTGGGCATCGCGCTGGGCTCGCTGCTGTGCGAACGGCTCAGCGGGCGCAAGGTGGAAATCGGCCTGGTGCCATTCGGCTCATTCGGCCTGACCTTGTTCGGGCTGCTGTGGTGGTGGCACTCTGGCGATGTGCCAGCGGCCGCTGCGCCGCATGACTGGCTGGCGCTGCTGGGCATGAGCCAGGCCTGGTGGATCCTGCTGTCGATCATGGGCCTGGGGGTGTTCGGCGGCTTCTACATCGTGCCGCTGTATGCCTTGATCCAGGCCCGCACCGGCGAAGACCAGCGCGCCCGGGTAATCGCGGCCAACAACATCCTCAATGCCCTGTTCATGGTGGTGTCGGCACTGCTCACCATCCTCCTGCTGGGCCTGGCCAAGCTGAGCATCCCCCAGCTGTTCCTGGTGGTGTCGCTGCTCAATATCGCGGTCAACGCCTACATTTTCAGGATCGTGCCCGAGTTCACCATGCGCTTCTTGATCTGGCTGCTCAGCCATTCGATGTACCGCGTGCAGCACCGTGACCTGCAGCGCATTCCCGACCAGGGTGCGGCGTTGCTGGTGTGCAACCATGTCTCGTTCGTCGACGCGCTGCTGTTGGGTGGGGCGATCCGCCGGCCGATCCGCTTTGTCATGTACTACAAGATCTACAACCTGCCGGTGCTCAACTTTGTCTTCCGTACCGCAGGGGCCATCCCGATTGCCGGGCGCAATGAAGACCAGGCCACGTACGAGCGGGCCTTCGCACGCATTGCCGCGTACCTGGCCGACGGCGAACTGGTGTGCATCTTCCCGGAGGGCAAACTGATCGGTGATGGTGAAATCGATGTGTTCAAGGGGGGCGTCAAGCGCATCCTCGAAGAAACCCCGGTGCCGGTGATTCCGCTGGCCTTGCAGGGCTTGTGGGGCAGTTTCTTCAGCCGCGACCCACGCAAAGGCTTCTTCAAGCGGTTGTGGTCGCGGGTGACCATCGTGGCCGGTGCCGCCATCCCGGTGGAGGCGGCGCAGCCAGAAGCCCTGCGTGAGCAGGTCAGCCGCTTGCGCGGCAACCTGCGCTAGGGGAGGGGATCAGCTGGCGCTGACCTTCAGGCCGACCAGGCCGGTGATGATCAGCGCCACGCTAACCAGGCGTACCAGGGCCATGGATTCGCCGAACAGGATAATGCCGGCGATCACCGTGCCCACGGCCCCCACCCCGGTCCAGATGGCGTAGGCAGTGCCCAGCGGCAACTCCTTCATGGCCAGGCCCAGAAGGCCGAGGCTGATAGCCATGGCGGCAACGGTGAGTACGGTAGGCAGTGGCTTGCTGAAGCCGTTGGTGTATTTGAGGCCTACGGCCCAGCCGACCTCGAACAGGCCGGCGAAGAACAGGATGATCCAGGACATGGTGCTTCTCCATCGTGGTGAATGATGGGGCCGTCCCCGGAATGATCACGCGGTGCGTCGTGAGGCCGTCCTCACAGTGAGCACTATAGTGCATACCTGCAGGTTTCAGGGCAAGCCTGGCGTCACCCTCGATGCCTGGCCTGTTCTACCCCTTCAGTCTGCTCCCCGGGCTCACCCATGCGCCGGAACCAGGTCGACAGCAGAGCCCCGGAAATATTGTGCCAAACGCTGAACAATGCACTGGGCACCGCTGCCAGGGGCGAAAAATGCGCCGCTGCCAATGCCGCCCCCAGCCCCGAGTTCTGCATGCCCACCTCCAGCGCCAGTGACTTGCGCTGGGCCAGTGGCAGTTTGCACAGCCTGCCGGTCAGGTACCCCAACAAGTAGCCAAAGCTGTTGTGCAGCACTACCACTGCCATGATCAGCAGCCCCGATTCGGCAATTTTTGCCTGGCTGGCCGCCACCACTGCACACACGATCATCACGATGCTCACCACCGACACCAGCGGTAGCACTTGCACTGCCGCCTGCACGCGAGCACCGAGCAAACGCTGGGCGATGACGCCAAGCACGATCGGCAGCATCACCAGTTGCAGGATCGACCAGAACATGTCCATGAAGGACACCGGCAGCCACGCCGAGGCCAGGAACCAGATCAGGGCAGGGGTCAGCAGTGGTGCCAGCAGGGTCGTGACAGCAGCAATTGCCACGGCCAGGGCCAGGTCGCCCCGAGACAGCCAGACCATCACGTTGGAGGCCGTGCCACTGGGGCAACAGCCAACCAGGATCACACCCACGGCAATTTCCGGCGGCAATTGGAACAGCTGGCACAGCAGCCAGGCCATGCCCGGCATGATCACGAAGTGCGCAACCACCCCCAGCATCACCCGCCAGGGCTGGCGGGCGAGGGCGGCGAAGTCGTCGAGCTTGAGGGTGAGGCCCATACCGAACATCACCAGCCCCAGCAGCGGCACGATGGCTACCTTCAAGGCGATGAACCATTGCGGTTGCAGGAAAGCCAGCAGGGCGAACACCAGCACCCACAGGGCGAAGGTGTTGCCGACAAAGCGGCTGAGGGCGGCGAGGGCACGCATGGGGCAATTCCTTTTCTATTTATGGCTTCAGGCATTTCACTGGCTTCTTCGCGGGCTTGCCCGCTCCCACAGGTACATCACAGTATTCAGGCCCTGTGTTGTACCTGTGGGAGCGGGCAAGCCCGCGAAGAGGCCAGCACTGTCCCGGGATTTCTCCCAAGCCAGCACCGGCATTACGAACAGCATCAGACCCCCTGCGGAATCTCCTCGCCACCCAGGGCCTCGAACAGCACCGGCAAGAATTCGGCAAAGGTCATCATCATCAGCTGGAAGCTGGCGTCGAACTGCTGGGCCGCCTCATCGCCACCGTCCTGTTCGGCCTGCTCCTGCAGCAGCTCTTCGAACTTCAGGCGCTTGATGACCATCTTGTCGTCGAGGATGAACGACAGCTTGTCCTGCCAGGCCAGGGCCAGTTGGGTAACCACCTTGCCGGTGCTCAGGTGCAGCTGGATTTCTTCGCCGGTCAGGTCCTGGCGTTTGCAGCGCACGATGCCACCGTCTTCGGCGGTGTCGCGCAGTTCGCACTCGTCCAGCACGTAGAAGCCTTCAGCAGCCTGTTGCGACTTGACCCAGTCGGTCATGGTGGCAACCGGTGCGATTTTTACCGTGGCTGGGCGCACTGGCAGCGAGCCCATCACTTCACGCAGGGTCGACAGCAGGTCTTCGGCACGCTTGGCGCTGGCCGAGTTGACCAGGATCACACCCTGACGCGGGGCAATGGCAGCGAAAATCATCGAGCGGCGGATGAACGCGCGCGGCAGGAAGGCCTGGATGATCTCATCCTTGATCTGGTCGCGTTCTTTCTTGTAGACCTTGCGCATCTGCTCGGTCTCGATCTCTTCGACCTTTTCCTTCACGGCGTCATTGACCACGCTGCTTGGCAGGATGCGTTCTTCCTTGCGTGCGGCAATCAGCAGGTACTCGCCGCTGACATGCACCAAGGGCGCGTCTTCGCCTTTGCCGAACGGTGCGATGAAACCATAGGTGGACAGCTCCTGGCTGGCACAGGCGCGGGCCGGCTTGCTGGCCAGGGCGGCCTCCAGCGCTTCAGGCTCGAACGGTACTTCCTGGGTCAGGCGGTAGGTCAGCAGGTTCTTGAACCACATGCGGGGCAATCTCTCATTAATGCATAAGGCGGGCATTATTCTCCGAGCAGTGCTCCCAGGCCAACCCTGTCAGAGGGCCAGCAGTGTTTAATGGCGCAAGAAAACGCCTGGCAACGCTAGGTCTTTGAAAGGACTTAGGTTTTTTTTGAAGAAAGTTTAAAAAGTGCTTGCCAGGGTGCAGGGGCGTACGTAGAATGCGCGCCACAC
>NZ_BLJG01000248.1 GCF_009932375.1 Pseudomonas juntendi | reverse complement strand
GGTTTCGCACCACGCAACCTGACCCCGCTCTGCCTTTGATCTGGCTCTTGATCTTGATCTTGATCTTGATCTTGATCTTGATCTTGATCTTCGCGACTTCAGGAGGCCGAGCGGAGGGCATGCGGAGGGAGGTGACGGGCATGGATGCCCGTCAAGCGCTGAGGCCCCAGGGATGGGGCCTGCAGCGCGTACTCCCGGGAGCATGCCCGTAGCGAGGGAACCCCGGAGCGCAGCGCAGGGGCCGGATGACGGGAGCGCAGCGTTTTTTGGTTACTTTTTGTCGCGTTTGACAAAAAGTGACTCGCCGTAAGGGCGAAAAGGTGACTATGCGTCGCTATCGCAGCTGGAGTTTTCGCGCTATCAAAACCAGCGCCCAGGATTTCAAGCTCTGCAACAACGTGGGCGTTTACACCGCATAGGTATTCGTTCGCGTAGGCGGCGCCGAGTCACCTTTCCGCCCTTACGGCGGGTTACTTTGGTCTTGGCCAAAGTAACCAAAGCCGCCCGCTCCCGTCATCCGGCCCCTACGCTGCGCTCCGGGGTCCCCTCGCTACGGGCATGCTCCCGGGAGTACGCGCTGCAGGCCCCGTCCCTGGGGCCTCAGCGCTTGACGGGCATCCATGCCCGTCACCTCCCTCCGCATGCCCTTCGCTCGGCCTCCTGAAGTCGCAATCTGAGTCGCCTGTGCTACCGCGCGCTTAGAAGCAAAAGCAAAAAGCAGAAGCAACAGCAGCGCTTTAGTGGGTTTCGCACCACGCAACCAGACCCCGCACAGCCTTTGATCTGGCTGTTGATCTTGATCTTGATCTTGATCTTGATCTTGATCTTGATCTTCGCGACTTCAGGAGGCCGAGCGGAGGGCATGCGGAGGGAGGTGACGGGCATGGATGCCAGTCAAGCGC
>NZ_BLJG01000247.1 GCF_009932375.1 Pseudomonas juntendi | reverse complement strand
GCTTGCCGGCGATTGGGCCGCACAGCGGCCCCGGCATGCTCAATGGTTGACGGTATGCGCCAGCATCACCGACAACTGGCACAGCGGCCGCCCGCTTTCAGCGTGCCACTGGTTGAACACCTGCTGCACCAGCGCCAGGTCGCGCTGGCTGGTCGGCTGCTTGTCGATCACTTTTTGGGCAATCAGCGCCGCCGCCATGTCCTCGGTCGGGACAAAGGTGTCCTTGCCAACCATGCGCAAGAACCGTGGCGCCGACAAACCGCCGAGCTGGTTGCCATGCTTGGCCAGGGACTTCCACAGCCCGACAATGTCGGTCACCGGCCAGTCGGCAACGAACGCGCCAAAACTGCCATGCACCTTGGCGATGTCCAGCACCATCTGTGCATTGCGTGGCACGCTCTTGAGTTTGCCCAGGTGGCGGATGATGCGCTGATCCTGCATCAGCCGCTCCAGGTGTTCGGCGCCCATCAACACCACTTTTTCCGGGTCGAAGCCGAAAAACACCTGCTCGAAGGCCGGCCACTTGGCATCCACCAGGCTGTGCTTGAGGCCAGCGCGAAATACACGCAGGGCCAAGGTCGAAAGGTAGCGGTCGTCGCTGATCTGGCGCAGTTGCGCCGGCGTGCGCGGCTGCGGCAGGAAGGCTTCCAGCGCCTGGGCAGAGCCGAAGCGGTTCAGGCAGTACTCATGCAGCCACTGATAATCGCGCATAGGCCTAGATGTTCACCACGTCCAGAAAGCGCGGCGCCGCGTTTTCGTCGATCTTCAGGCTGGTGAAGTCGAACAGGTTGCGGTCGGCCAGCTGCGACGGCGCCACGTTCTGCAATGCACGGAAAATGCTCTCGGTACGGCCAGGGTGCTTGCGCTCCCACTCCACCAGCATGTCCTTGACCACCTGGCGCTGCAGGTTTTCCTGCGAGCCGCACAGGTTGCACGGGATGATCGGGAAGGCCTTCATGTCCGAGTAGGCCTGGATATCCTTCTCGCTGCAGTAGGCCAACGGGCGGATCACCACGTTGCGACCATCGTCGGCACGCAGCTTCGGCGGCATGCCCTTGAGCGCGCCGTTGAAGAACATGTTGAGGAAGAAGGTTTCGACGATGTCGTCGCGGTGGTGCCCCAGCGCCATCTTGGTCGCACCGATTTCGTCGGCGAAGGTGTACAGCGTGCCACGGCGCAGGCGCGAGCACAGCGAGCAGGTGGTCTTGCCCTCGGGCACCAGCTCCTTGACCACCGAGTAGGTGTCCTTCTCGACGATGTGGTACTCGACCCCCAGCGCCTTCAGGTACGCCGGCAGCACGTGCTCGGGGAACCCTGGTTGCTTCTGGTCCATGTTCACCGCAACGATCTCGAAGGTGATCGGCGCCACCTTCTGCAGGTGCAACAGAACATCGAGCATGGTGTAGCTGTCCTTGCCGCCGGACAGGCAGACCATGACCTTGTCGCCATCCTCGATCATGTTGTAGTCGGTGATGGCTTCGCCGGCGAGACGACGCAGGCGTTTTTGCAGTTTGTTCTGGTTGACCGAGAGGGTGCCCATAGCGCTTGAATCCGCGAGGTGTGACAAAAGGCGGCTATTTTACGCACAAACGCGCCCGCGCTGTAGGCATTCCGACAAAGACTTCAATGTAATCAACAGGGCGGGCGACAGCGCAATTTGCTCTAAAAAGCGCGGTTTGTGCGGGTAACCGCTTCCTATACTGCGACATAAGGCCACATTACCGCTTGCTTCGGTGTTCGGCCTCGGGCCGCTTGCGCTCCATGTGGGGGCGTTTGGCAACATTGAGAGGAGTGACGGCATGATTCATCACGTTGTGGGGCTGTTTACCCATCCCGACCAGGAATGGCGGGAAATCCGTGGCGAAGAAGAATCCATCAGCCACATGTACCTGACGCACACCCTGATCCTTGCGGCGATTCCCGCAGTGTCCGCGTTCATCGGCACCACCCAGGTCGGCTGGGTGATCGGCGACCGGCCGGCCGTGATGCTGACCATGGAAAGTGCCCTGTGGATGAGCATCATGTCCTACCTGGCGATGCTGGCCGGGGTAGCGGTAATGGGCGCGTTCATCCACTGGATGGCCCGCACCTACGATGCCAACCCATCCATGGCCCAGTGCATAGCGTTCGCCACCTATACGGCCACCCCATTGTTCATCGGCGGCCTGGCGGCGCTGTACCCGCACTTGTGGCTGGGCATGCTGATCGGCACTGCGGCGGTCTGTTACACGGTGTACCTGCTGTACGTCGGCTTGCCGACCTTCATGAACATACCCGCTGACGAAGGCTTCCTGTTCTCCAGCTCGGTGCTGGCGGTGGGCCTGGTAGTGCTGGTGGCGATCATGGCCGCCACGGTGATCATCTGGGGACTGGGCGTGGGGCCGGTCTACACCAACTAGAACAGACTCGACCAACACCGGGGCATCAACCAGGGGCCGCCGCAAGGCGGCTCTTGGCTGAGCGCTGACCGGTGGCTCGGCACATGGCCCGAGGTTGCGGCATAATGATCGGGTCAGGAGAACCACCCCGCCATGCCCGAGCTGCTCAAGCAACGCGTCGAAACCTGTTACCAGCAAGCCGAAACCTTCTTCAAACGCCAGTTCCCGCGCCCGGAAATCAGCTTCAAGCTGCGCGGGCAAAAAGCCGGCGTCGCCCACCTGCACGAGAACCTGCTGCGTTTCAACCTGCAGTTGTACCGTGACAATCAGGAGGACTTTCTGCGCCAGACGGTCGCGCACGAAGTGGCGCACCTGGTGGCCCACCAATTGTTCGGTGACCGCATCCAGGCCCATGGCGAGGAATGGCAACTGATCATGCGCGGCGTATACGAACTGCCGCCAAACCGCTGCCACAACTACGAGGTGCAACGGCGCGTGGTGACCCGTTACATCTACCGCTGCCCTTGCCCGCAGAGTGACTTCCCGTTTACCGCCCAGCGGCACAAGCTGGTGCGCCAGGGCCGCCGTTACCTGTGCAAGCGTTGCCGGGAGATTCTGGTGTACAGCGGCGAGACCCGGGTTGAATAGGCCGGAACAGCCAATGAATAAATGCCTGTCAGTTAAGTAATTTGGGGCCGCTTTGCGACCCTTCGCGGGCACGCCCGCTCCCACACGTTTGGCGCTGAACTCAAGAAATGCGCGATCCCCTGTGGGAGCGGGCGTGCCCGCGAAGGGTCGCAAAGCGGCCCCAAATTACTTAACTGACTGGCATTAGGCTGTAGCCCCGCCTCAAGGCTTCCTCGATGATGAACCTGCCAGTTGGTCCGGTCGCGCCGAACAGCGCGATCCTTTTCTTCTCGTGCATGCTACCTCCAGGTATAAAAAGGGAACCAGGTAACCAAGCTGGTGTGGGTTACCAACAGGTACATGGAGCCTTTACATCATTTCCG
>NZ_BLJG01000246.1 GCF_009932375.1 Pseudomonas juntendi | reverse complement strand
ACTTCCCTGGACGCTTACGGATGAAGCGCTCGTAACAAACATAGAAGAAGATGCGTATGTCTTTGAATCGTTCAGTGAGGGCAGCAAAACAAGCTACTTCGGCACCCGCTACGAGCGCCGCAAAGACCTCAGGATAAAAGCAATCGCCTTCCACGGGCTTGATTGCAAGGCTTGTGGATTTGATTTCGAACAGGCTTACGGTGAGCATGCGAAGGGTTTTATCCACGTTCACCACCTAGTACCGATTTCTAAATACGGCGGGGAGCAGACCGTCAACCCTGAGACAGATCTGGTGACCCTGTGTGCCAACTGCCATGCGGTGGTGCACCGCAAGCGGGACATGACTCTAAGTATTGAGGAGTTGAAAGGTATGCTACGCGTGCGATGGGTCAACGATTCGGTGTAGATAAGAATGCGGGCAACGACTTAATCGATATCCCTACGGAGGACTCTGCACCCAGCTTCTCCGGCTAGGCCGTAATGTCGGATCGCCTTCGAGACCGGTAGTTGATGTTGGTCTCGAAGACATTCGTGGAGGACTTGGTCAGTCAGCGCATCATTCCCAGCCTGGCGTCATCCATAAGCGCTTTCGCCATGGCGCAGAGATAGTGCGAAGCCCATATCAGCTGCGGTTTGTCTTCCATCAAACCGTCCAAGGTCATATCCTGTGCATAACCCATCAGTTCCGAGGCTTGCTCACGGGCGCTCTGACACGGGATGCCAGCTTCGATGCGGAAGAGGGGATGGGTCTGATTCGTACCTTGGTAAAAGGTAGTTTTGCCAACGGTGAATCTGGTTTCTTCTGTAGACATTGTTCAATCTCCCCGAAATCTCAAGTAACTGGGCTGGCCTTATTGCCAACAAACTACACAGCTGTTCACAAGCGCCAAGGCCTGTGACATAGGTCAGTTAACTGCCGGGACTTGGCTTGCCACTGATGGATCATGCCCAGGCGGCACAATCAGTTAGGCCTCAGTGCGAAGTGCTGGGCTCGGTAGGCACCTGCAGCTGAGCCAACGCGGACTCAAGCAAAGCGCGCAGCGTCTCCAATTCATGCATCGAGGTCATCATCAGAATCGAGACAGGCGACTTGGGCTGCAGCAGTATTGCTTGATGCACAACGGTCGCCGCGCACAGCGCGTACTCCGATGCCTGGATCAAGGTGTCTTCAAGGCAGAGAGTTTTGTGTGGTGGATCTGGAACGATCTTGAGCATGCTGTAACTCCAACGTCGAAAAGTGGAGCTACCTCAACCTTGCTGTCAAACAAGAGGGTGGCAGCTGTACGCGGGTTGACAGACCGAGACGTTGGCACTCGGCGCACCAGAGGGTGCCCGCACGTACAGCCACCATAAAAGTGTGCACATGAGGACAACGTCAGCGGTCTGTCAAAACCGGTCGCTGAATTGGCAGCGACCAGCCGAGACTAGAACCCACATTGACCATGCGCAATGAAAATCAGGCGCAGCGAGTATCTTTGGGAAATGCCCTACAAGGAAGTTCTTTTTTCTGATGCTTTCCCCGCATTTACCGTCAACTTTCGCAGTGTTCACTGCTCTGCCAACCCAACAAACCTCTCGAAAAGCAAACTGCCCACCCATCCCTGTATCCAGTCATGTCCCCATGATGGCAAACGGTCACCATGGACTTCCGCCCTCTAATCCCCCGAAACTGCCCCCATCGCACCCAGACCAAGGCAGGTCATGACCAACCTCAAGCGCGCCACCTCCCTCCTGCTGTTGCTGGCCACAGCCTCACTCACCGCGTGCCTCCCCTGGAAACGCGAACGCGCCGCTTACGCGGACCTATGCGAATCCGAGTTCCAGTTCAAAGTGCCAAGCCCGCAGGGCGAAACCACGCTCTACCTGGAAACCTACCTCTACGACCACGCGGCACAGTGGGGTGAAAAGCGTTACGAGCAAGGCCTGCACGTGCAGTACCCAGGCGAGGAATACCCGCGGCCAGAATTTTTCGTTCAGATGATCGCTTACAACAAAGACCGCCAGCGCCCGTCCACCGACTCAAAACGTGGTGAACCGCCGATTCCGGTGCTGTACGACAGCCGCCAGGCCTACATCATTTTTGAAGACGGCTCGCGCCTGAATGCGCGGCCCGAGGTTTACGTAGGCCTCAACGATGTCTACGACTATCCCTCAGTGAATGAGCGGGCTGCCAGGCCGTCCCCGTACGACATCAACAGCGATGAAGTGCACCGGATGATCCCCAAGCTCACCAACAACAAGCGCTACGGCTCGGCGTATGTAATCTTCCAGACGGACAAGCTGAACGCTGACTCCAAGTGGACCATTCACCTGGGCAGCTTGCAGGTGCAGGGGCGCACAGTGGCGATTCCGCCACTGCAGTTGTGTTATCACCCGGCAAAGAAATGGATCGGCATCGAGCCGCTGATGAAGCCGTGAACCTTCGGCTAGGTTGGCTTGGTGATGTATTGCTGGGGCGAACGGGGAAATTTTGTCAGGAGTGCTGATTTTTTCTTGAGTTTGGCATTGCTGAACGGGGCTGGCGAGCAGGGGACCGCTTTGCGGTCCGGTCGCGACGCAAGGCCGCTTGTGTCTTGAGAGAGGATTAGCATCTGGAGTGAGAGCGGTGAATGACAAGCTGAATGCCGCAGGTGCCTAGAGCACGAGTATGAGCAGAAGCTGTCATGCACCGTTCCACTTTGGCGAGAGCCCGGACAGTTGGATGCGGCTCTGATCTCGAATCACAAGCGTGGGCCAAGTCAAAGTCCTCTCACAGTGTTGAGTTCAGGAGGGTTTGGTGATGGCGCCCTTCCTGGGTATCGATGTTTGCTGTCTTTCACTCGATGCGCTGGTGCGGCCACAGGGCATGAAAATTCATGTGAGCAATGATCCGGCAGGCTTTGAGGAACTGCAACGAAGCCTCAGTGGGCACAGCATCTGGCGCGTTTTGCTGGAGGCTACCGGCAGTTACGAGCGAGATGACGACCTGAGGCGCTTGAGGCAGGCGCAGTCCACCGTTGTGACCGACTTCCTGAAGGCCGACCTTAAGCACTTCAAATCGCAGATCAAGCGGGTTGAGCAAGAAATCGCTCAGCAAACGGAAAAGCTGAATGATAAACGGGTTGCTCAGCTGGTTCAGGTCAAAGGCATTGGAATGGTGACGGCGGGCAAGCTTGTAACGCTGCTGCCAGAACTGGGGCGTGTTGAGTCCAGAGAAAAGCCTCATTGGTTGGGGTGGCGCCCTTCAACCACGACAGCGGAAAGTCCGTAGGCAAACGCTCTATTTCAGGAGGGCGGTTTGAGGCCCGGCGACCACTTTACATGTCATGCCTTGTGGCGATGAAGTACAACCCAGCGCTCAAGGCCCGTTATGAGGCGCTGCGCGCACGCGGGAAACTTGCCAAGGTCGCTATCGTGGCGTGCATGCGGATCTTCCTGGTGCGACTCAATGCCATGCTCAGGACTGGCGAGC
>NZ_BLJG01000245.1 GCF_009932375.1 Pseudomonas juntendi | reverse complement strand
CACAGGGCGATGACGTCTATCAAGATGCCGGCGAAATCACCTTGGGCATCAAATCGGCAGCCGACGCTACCGGTGCAGCGTTCGAGAACCTGCAACTGGGTGGCGACGCCTCGGTAAAAGTCACCGACACCATCGATGAAGTGGTCGCCAAACTGACCGCTACCCCATCGGTGACCGAAGGCGGCGAGATTACCTACACCATCACGCTGACCAACAAAGATGGTCTGCCGATCAACAACCACGCGGAGCTGTACTTCAAGCTGACCGACGGCACCAACATTGTCGTGGCGGCCAACAGCACCACCGGTTCGGCCACTGTTATCGCACCGGACAACGTCTACGTCGGCACCAACGCACCAGTGGTCAACGCCATTGATTCGGTCAGCGGCCAGGATGCGTGGAAGTTCGAGCAGC
>NZ_BLJG01000244.1 GCF_009932375.1 Pseudomonas juntendi | reverse complement strand
ACAACAACGGCTCGACCGTCAATGTCACCATCGACAAAGCAACCGGTGGCAATTTCGAGCAACTGACACCGGACCCAACACCTGCATCGACTGCCATCCAGGACAGCATCGACCCTGTAACTGTGAGCATCGTCAGCAATGGCAATGTGACTGAAGATCAGCAGCCTGTCTTTACTGTAAAAGTCAGTCAGGCGCTGGATCGGCCACTGACCGTTACCCTGTCCAATGGCGACAAGGTCACCATTGAAGCCGGTAAAACAGAGGTGGAGTACAAGGCGGCAGCCCAAGGTGATGATGTCTTCAAAGATCCCGGCTCTCTCACTCTTGGCGTTACTGACGCAAGCGTCCCAGGTGCCACCTTTGAGAAGCTGGAGTTCGGTAGCCCCGCGACAGTTGAAATCTCAGACACCATCAGTGAAGTTGTAGCCACGCTGACCGCGAGCCCTTCGGTAACCGAAGGCGGCGAGATTACGTACACCATCACGCTGACCAACAAAGATGGTCTGCCGATCAACAACCCTTCGGACCTGTACTTCAAGCTGACCGATGGCACCAATATCGTCGTGGCGGCCAACAGCACTACCGGTTCGGCTACTGTTATCGCGCCGGACAACGTCTACGTCGGCACCAACGCGCCAGTGGTCAACGCCATTGACTCGGTCAGCGGCCAAGACGCGTGGAAGTTCGAGCAGC
>NZ_BLJG01000243.1 GCF_009932375.1 Pseudomonas juntendi | reverse complement strand
CACAGGGCGATGACGTCTACCAAGACGCCGGCGAAATCACCTTGGGCATTAAGTCGGCGGCGGATGCTACCGGTGCAGCGTTCGAGAACCTGCAACTGGGTGGCGATGCTTCGGTAAAAGTCACCGACACCATCGATGAGGTGGTCGCCAAACTGACCGCTACCCCATCGGTAACCGAAGGCGGCGAGATTACCTACACCATCACGCTGACCAACAAAGATGGTCTGCCGATCAACAACCACGCGGACCTGTACTTCAAGCTGACCGACGGCACCAATATCGTTGTGGCGGCCAACAGCACCACCGGTTCGGCCACTGTTATCGCGCCGGACAACGTCTACGTCGGCACCAACGCGCCAGTGGTCAACGCCATTGACTCGGTCAGCGGCCAGGATGCGTGGAAGTTCGAGCAGCTGACCCTGGACAAGGCTGAGGTCAGCACCCAGGTCACCGACGAGCCTGGCACCCCGGGCAACGAAGGTGACATCGTCAAGGTCACCATCACAGCTGACCAGACCTCGGTCGCCGAGAACGTCAAACCGACGTTCACCGTGCACATCAACACGGTCCTGGCGCATGACCTGACTGTGACCCTGAGCAATGACGCGGTCGTGACAATCAAGGCTGGCGAAACCACCGCGGCTTACGAGCACGCAGCACAGGGCGATGACGTCTACCAAGACGCCGGCGAAATCACCTTGGGCATCAAGTCGGCGGCCGATGCTACCGGTGCAGCGTTCGAGAACCTGCAACTGGGTGGCGACGCTTCGGTAAAAGTCACCGACACCATCGATGAAGTGGTCGCCAAACTGACCGCTACCCCATCGGTGGCCGAAGGCGGCGAGATTACCTACACCATCACGCTGACCAACAAAGATGGTCTGCCGATCAACAACCACGCGGAGCTGTACTTCAAGCTGACCGACGGCACCAATATCGTCGTGGCGGCCAACAGCACCACCGGTTCGGCCACTGTTATCGCGCCGGACAACGTCTACGTCGGCACCAACGCACCAGTGGTCAACGCCATTGATTCGGTCAGCGGCCAGGATGCCTGGAAGTTCGAGCAGCTGACCCTGGACAAGGCCGAGGTTCAAACTCAGGTTACTGACGAGCCGTCTGGCCAAGGCGACTTGGTCAAGGTCAGCATCGCTGCCGATCAGCTGTCTGTGAATGAGGCGACTGAGCCAACCTTCACCGTTACCTTGAACAAAGCGCTCGACAAGCCATTCACCGTGACCCTGAGCACCGGTGCCACCCTGACCTTCGCAGCAGGCGAGACCACCAAGTCCTATGCCGCTCCGGCGCAGGGCGATGACGTGTTCAAGGACGAAGGCAAGATCACCGTCAGCATCACCAAGGCCGAAGTGGTCGGCGAGCAACTGGAAAACCTGCAGATCGGTCAGCCTGCAACTGTGGCGGTCACCGATACGCAGAGCCCGGTTACTGCCCAG
>NZ_BLJG01000242.1 GCF_009932375.1 Pseudomonas juntendi | reverse complement strand
GCGTGGAAGTTCGAGCAGCTGACCCTGGACAAGGCTGAGGTCAGCACCCAGGTCACCGACGAGCCTGGCACCCCGGGCAACGAAGGTGACATCGTCAAGGTCACCATCACAGCTGACCAGACCTCGGTCGCCGAGAACGTCAAACCGACGTTCACCGTGCATATCAATCAGCCTTTGGCTCACGACCTGGTCGTGACCCTGAGCAACGATGCCAAGGTCACCATCAAGGCTGGCGAAACCACCGCGGCTTACGAGCACGCAGCACAGGGCGATGACGTCTATCAAGATGCCGGCGAAATCACCTTGGGCATCAAATCGGCAGCCGACGCTACCGGTGCAGCGTTCGA
>NZ_BLJG01000241.1 GCF_009932375.1 Pseudomonas juntendi | reverse complement strand
CGTACGCACGGTGGTGTGAGAGGACGGCGGGTGTGAACCCGCCTCCTACTCGATTGCGCCAAGTGTGCATCACTGCACCTGCAGGGCAGGTTTAGACTGCTACGTGCAGCCGCACATCCACATTACCGCGGGTGGCGTTGAAGTACGAGCACACCTTGTGCGCCTTTTCCACCAGCGCTTCGGCCGTTCCAACGAAGTAATGTTTTTTGTGAAAGGCAAAAAAACCGGCTTCGGCCTAATGCCTGTCAGTTAAGCGTTAGTGGGGCTCCTTTGCAGCCCTTCGCGGGCACGCCCGCTCCCACAGGCGCCGAACTCAAGAGATGCGCTATCCCCTGTGGGAGCGGGCGTGCCCGCGAAGGGTCGCAAAGCGGCCCCAAATTACTTAACTGACAGGCATTAGGCTTCGGCCGGGTTTTTTATGTCTGCCAATTGTGCATCACTGCACCTGCAGGGCAGGTTTAGACGGCTACGTGCAGCCGTACATCCACATTACCGCGGGTGGCGTTGGAGTACGGGCACACCTTGTGCGCCTTTTCCACCAGCGCTTCGGCGTCGGCCTGGGCAAGGCCAGGCAGGTTGATGTGCAGATCGATGTCCAGGCCGAAACCGCCCGGAATCTGGCCAATCCCCACCTTGGCGGTGATCGACGCATCGGCCGGCAAGGCTTTTTTCTCTTGCCCTGCCACGAACTTCAAGGCGCCGATGAAGCACGCCGAGTAGCCGGCGGCAAACATCTGCTCAGGGTTGGTGCCGTCACCGCCAGCCCCACCCAGCTCTTTCGGGGTGCTCAGCTTGACGTCCAGCTTGCCGTCGCTGGAACGGGATTTACCGTCGCGCCCACCGGTGGAGGTAGCTTCTGCGATGTACAGCGGAGTGACCTTTTGCATCTTGAGCCTCGCTAATGCGCTGTGCGCTCCCGTTGGCGGGAGGACGCGGGTTGGTGTGGAATTTAAATTAGCGCGCAATTAGTTAGCGCGCAAGATAAATATTCACCGTTCAGCCGAACGGCCATTGCCCAGCATAGTCGCTAAAGGTTCTTCTGCAGGTTCTCGCGCAGGTCCAGCAACTCGGCCTGCAACTGCTGCAACTGCTCAAGGCTGCGACCGCTGGCCTTGAGGATGCACTGCGGCACTTCCTTTGCCCGCTGCTGCAGGGCGCGGCCTTTGTCGGTGAGTTGCACCAGCACCACCCGTTCGTCCTCGCGGCTGCGGTTGCGCTGTAACAGGCCTTCGCTTTCCAGGCGCTTGAGCAGCGGGGTCAGCGAGCCCGGGTCGGTCAGCAGGTGCTGGCTGATTTCACCCACGGTCAGGCCGTCATGCTCCCACAGCACGAGCATCGCCAGGTATTGCGGGTAGGTCAGGCCCAGGGCCTGCAGCAGCGGTTTGTAGACCTTGGTCATCAGCAACGAGGTGGAATGCAGGGCGAAACAGACCTGGTTGTCCAGCAGCAGCTCGTCACAGGAAGCTTGGGTGTCGGCGTTCATGCACGTCCTTGAAGGTAATCAATGGGAAATCCTGGCACGTTGAGCGTCACTGCACGCATCACTCGCGCAGTCCGCTGCGCAGGGCCAGGTCCCAGGGTGGAATCGGACTGAAGCGGCTCTTGAGAAATTCGAGCAGCAAACGGCTGCGAGAGTTCGTTTCATGTTCCAGGCGTAGCGCGTAAATGCCGCTGCTTTCAGCCTGGGGCAGGCCTGCGTCACAAAACAGTGGCACCAGTTCGCCGCGCAGCAGGTACTCGCTGATCAGCCAGGTGGGCAAATGGGCGATGCCCAGGCCCGCCAGCGCACCGAACAACAGGGTTTCGGCGTTGTTGGCGGCCATGCGCATGCGGGCCGGGCGGTACAGGCGGGTTTGCCCGGCGACCTCGAAACGCCACGCGTACGGGGGTGCCAGGCCGTCCCAGTCCAGGCCGTCATGGCCGGGCAGTTCGCTGGGGCAGCTGGGCATGCCGCGGCTGGCCAGGTAGGTGGGGCTGGCGCAGGCAATGCGCACCATGTAGGCCAGTGGCGTGGCGACCAGGCGGGTATCGGCCAACGGGCCGGCACGCAACACCAGGTCCACTTCGCCCAGGTGGCTGCCCTGCAGGTCGACAAAGCTGTCGATCAGGCGCAGCTGCACGTCCAGGCCCGGGTAGGCCAGCAGGAAGTCGGCAATGGCCGGGGCCAGGTGGCGGCGGCCGAACGCGGCGGGGGCGTCGATGCGGATCAGCCCTTCCGGTGCATTGCTCAGCGACACTGCCTCGGCACGGGCCAGGCGCAGTTCCTCGATGATGCGCTTGGCCCGCTCGGCAAAGGCGTGGCCCGCCGGGGTGGCGCGCACGGCATGGGTGCTGCGGGTAAACAGGCGGCTGCCCACGGCGGCTTCGAGGGCGTCAATGCGCCGCGCCACCGCAGACGGGGTCAGCGGGTAGCGGCGGGCGGCGGCAGAAAAACTGCCGCTTTGCAGCACGTCCAGGAACAGGCTTAGCTGCTCGGTGAGAGTATCGGGGCTCATGGTTGCCTTGCTTTTGCACAATACGCACAGCCATTGTGCGCTGCTGTGCGTTTCCCCGCCAGCGCACACTGGTTAGCATGCCGCTATCAACTTTGCTGGCGAACGAGGCCCTGATGATCGAGTGGTTGCTGTATATCGTGCTGGGCGCTGCCCTGGGCACCATGGGGGGCCTGTTCGGCATAGGCGGTGGGCTGATCGCGATCCCGGCGCTGGGCGTGCTGTTCGGCCTGGACCAGCAACTGGCGCAAGGCACTGCGCTGGTCATGGTGGTGCCGAATGTGTTGCTGGCGTTGTGGCGTTATCACCAGCGCAACCGCATCGAGTTGCGCCACGCCGTGCCGCTGTCGTTGTGCAGTTTCGTGTTTGCCTGGCTGGGTTCGATCTGGGCCGTGGGGCTGGATGCGCATTCCATGCGCTTGGGCTTTGTCGGCTTTTTGGTGGCGCTGGCGGTGTGGAACGTGGCGCGGATGTTCATGAAAGTGGCGCCAGCCAGTGCCGAACTGCGTTATGCCTGGCCTTGGCTGGGGGTGCTGGGCAGCTTTGCCGGTACCATGGGCGGGCTGTTCGGGGTAGGTGGCGCCGTGGTAGCCACACCGATCCTGACCAGTGTGTTCGGCACTACCCAGGTGGTGGCCCAAGGGCTGTCGCTGGCATTGGCGGCGCCGAGCACCCTGGTGACCCTGGTGACCTATGGCGTGCATCACAGTGTTGACTGGGGGGTAGGGTTGCCGTTGGCGGTGGGCGGCCTGCTCAGTATCAGCTGGGGGGTGAAGCTGGCCCATGCGCTGCCAGAGAAGGTGCTACGGGCGATGTTCTGCGTGTTCCTGGTGGTGTGTGCGGTGATGCTCGGGTTCGAGCTTTGAGCGTTTGACCGCGCCGGTGGGGCGAGCGCCGCGCAGGCGGCGCTTCGCGGCACCAGGCCGAGGGGGTATGGCGCCGAGGGTCAGCGCCGTACTTGCTTCAGTGTTTCGGCAATCAGGAACGCCAGCTCCAGCGACTGGTCGGCATTCATCCGTGGGTCGCAGTGGGTGTGGTAGCGGTCTGACAGGGCATCTTCGGTGATCGGCCGTGCGCCACCGATGCACTCGGTCACGTTCTGCCCGGTCATCTCGATATGAATGCCGCCGGCATGACTGCCTTCGGCCTGGTGCACCTGGAAGAACTGCTTCACCTCGTCGAGGATCTGCGCAAAATCCCGGGTCTTGTAGCCACTGCTGGCCTTGATGGTATTGCCGTGCATGGGGTCGGAGCTCCACAGCACCTTGCGCCCCTCGCGCTCTACGCAGCGGATCAGCCCTGGCAGGTGGTCGCCGACCTTGCCCGCGCCCATGCGTACGATCAGGTTCAGGCGCCCTGGGTCGTTGGCCGGGTTGAGGGTGTCGATCAGGCGGAGCAGTTCCTCGGGGTTCATGCTGGGGCCGACCTTGACCCCGATCGGGTTGTGCACCCCACGCAGGAACTCGACATGGGCGCCTTCCAGCTGGCGAGTGCGGTCGCCGATCCACAGCATGTGCGCCGAGCAGTCGTAGTAGTCGCCGGTCAGGCTGTCCTGGCGCACGAAGGCCTCTTCATAGTTCAGCAGCAGCGCTTCGTGGGCGGTGAAGAAGCTGGTTTCACGCAACTGCGGCGCGCTGTCCAGGCCACAGGCACGCATGAACGCCAGGGTTTCGTCGATGCGGTTGGCCAACTGGTGGTACTTGTCGGCCAGCGCCGAGTTGGCGATGAAGTCCAGGTTCCACTTGTGCACCTGGTGCAGGTCGGCAAAACCGCCCTGGGCGAAGGCCCGCAGCAGGTTGAGGCTGGCGGTGGCCTGGTGGTATGCCTGCAGCAGGCGCTCCGGGTCGGGGATGCGGCTCTTGGCGTCGAAGCCGATGCCGTTGACGATGTCGCCCCGGTAAGCGGGCAGGGTGACGGTGCCTATGGTTTCATCGCCCGCCGAGCGTGGCTTGGCGAACTGCCCGGCCATGCGCCCGACCTTGACCACCGGGCAGCCCGCGGCAAACGTCATGACGATGGCCATTTGCAGCAGCACCTTGAAGGTGTCGCGGATTTTTGCCGCTGAAAACTCGGCGAAGCTCTCGGCGCAGTCGCCGCCTTGCAGCAGGAACGCGCGGCCTTCGGTCACTTCGGCAAACTGCCGGCGCAGTTCGCGCGCTTCCCCGGCGAACACCAGCGGCGGGTAGCTGGCCAGGGTTTGCTCGACCTTCAGCAGGTGCGCGGCATCGGGATAGGTCGGTTGCTGCTGGATCGGCAGGGCGCGCCAGCTGTCGGGGCTCCACGGTTGGTTCATGTCAGGCTCGGTCTGGTCGGTTGTCGGCTGGCGGCCATGGTAACAGTTGGCGCTGCGCTTGTTGCATCGGGGGTGTTGGCGGACAATGCGCGTTTTTGTGCGGGCGGGTGCAGGCATGGCGACGGAACGGCAAGAGCGGCTACTGGCGCGGGTGGAAGATGCCTTTGGCGTCATCAGCGTGTACGAAGTGGACGACTACCGCTTTCTGGAATTCGGCGATGCCATCGAGCAAAGCTGCGTGTTCACTGCCGACCCCAGCTGGTTGGAGTACGACTACACCCGCGCCATGCTGGTCGGCGCGTTGTGCCATGAACAGCCGGAAAGCGCGCTGTTCCTGGGCCTTGGCGCGGGCACGCTGACCCAGGCCTGCATGAAGTTCCTGCCGCTGGACGATATCGAAGCCATCGAGCTGCGCCCGGACGTCCCGCGCCTGGCCATGCAGTACCTGGGCCTGGACGACGACCCGCGGCTGTACGTGCGCATTGGCGATGCGCTGGAGCTGCTGCCC
>NZ_BLJG01000240.1 GCF_009932375.1 Pseudomonas juntendi | reverse complement strand
GTCCTGGCTGCCCAGGCCGGCTCGGTCGGTGTCGCCTACTGGACCGAACTGCTGCCCTTACCCTGGCTATCGCTGGCCGGCACCTTGGCCTTGTCGTCGCTGCTGTGTGCCTTCACCGCCCTGCGCCTGCGCTTGTCGGTGCCCGTCACCGAAATGGAATACGCCCTGCAGCTGGCCTGTGACCTGTTGATCCACAGTGCCTTGCTGTATTACTCCGGCGGCTCGACCAACCCGTTCGTGTCCTACTACCTGGTACCGTTGGCCATTGCCGCAGTGACCCTGCCGTGGCTGTATTCGCTGATCCTGTCCGGTATTGCCCTGACCGCCTACAGCTTGCTGCTGGTGCAGTTCTACCCGCTCGAAGGCCTGCCCATGGCGCGGGACAAGATGCAGGTGTACGGCATGTGGCTGAGTATTGCCCTGGCGGCGGCGGTGATCACCTTCTTCGCGGCACGCATGGCGGAAGAGCTGCGGCGCCAGGAGCAACTACGCTCCGAGCGGCGTGAAGAAAGCCTGCGCGACGAGCAGTTGCTGGCCGTAGCCACCCAGGCCGCCGGCGCCGCTCATGAGCTGGGCACGCCGCTGGCCACCATGAGTGTGCTGATCAATGAAATGCGCCAGGACCACACCGACCCGCTGTTGCAGGAAGACCTGCAAATCCTTCAGGACCAGGTGAAGCTGTGCAAGGAAACCCTGCAGCAACTGGTACGCGCCGCTGAAGCCAACCGCCGCCTGGCGGTGGTCGAGCAGGATGTCACCGCCTGGCTGGACGAAGCGCTGAACCGCTGGCACCTGATGCGCCCGGAAAGCAGCTACCGCTTCCAGCGCCTGCGTGACGGCCA
>NZ_BLJG01000239.1 GCF_009932375.1 Pseudomonas juntendi | reverse complement strand
GCAAAGCAGCCCCAGTAACGCTTAACTGACAGGCATTAACCCGAGGGTCGCCTTCTTCGTACCTACCTGCGCATTATTTCTCGACGAAGGCACGCTCGATCAGGTAGTCGCCCGGCTCGCGCATGCGCGGGGAGATCTTCAGGCCGAAGCTGTCCAGCACTTCGCTGGTCTCGTCGAGCATGCTCGGGCTACCGCAGATCATCGCACGGTCGTCCTGCGGGTTGATCGGCGGCAGGCCGATGTCGCTGAACAGCTTGCCGCTGCGCATCAGGTCGGTCAGGCGGCCCTGGTTCTCGAACGGCTCGCGAGTCACGGTCGGGTAGTAGATCAGTTTTTCGCGCACCGCCTCACCGAAGAACTCGTTCTGTGGCAGGTGCTCGGTGATGAATTCGCGGTAGGCCACTTCGTTCACGTAACGCACGCCGTGCACCAGGATCACTTTTTCGAAGCGCTCGTAGGTTTCCGGGTCCTGGATGACGCTCATGAACGGCGCCAGGCCAGTGCCGGTGCTCAGCAGGTACAGGTGCTTGCCTGGGTTCAGGTCGTCCAGTACCAGCGTGCCGGTAGGCTTCTTGCTGATGATGATCTCGTCGCCTTCCTTCAAGTGCTGCAACTGCGACGTCAGCGGGCCGTCCGGCACCTTGATGCTGAAGAACTCCAGGTGCTCTTCCCAGTTCGGCGAGGCGATGGAGTAGGCACGCATGAGCGGGCGGCCGCTTTCCTGCTGCAGGCCGATCATCACGAACTGACCGTTCTCGAAGCGCAGCCCCGGGTCGCGGGTGCACTTGAAGCTGAACAGGGTGTCGTTCCAGTGGTGCACACTGAGGACACGTTCGTGGTTCATGTTGCTCATCGATGGGGCTCCTGAAGAAAAACGCAGCGCGTGCAGCACGCACAGTTGCGCGATAGTTTAGGGGCAGCGACAATATCTGTTAACTGGATTATCAAGATATGTGTTATCGGTTATATCGATATGCGATTTACACTTCGTCAACTGCAAGTCTTCGTCGCGGTAGCCCAGCACCAGAGCGTCTCTCGCGCCGCTAGCCTGCTGGCCTTGTCGCAATCGGCCGCCAGCACCTCCATCACCGAACTGGAGCGGCAATCGAGCTGCCAACTGTTCGACCGCGCCGGCAAACGCCTGGCCCTCAACGCCCTCGGCCACCAGTTGTTGCCGCAGGCGGTCGCGCTGCTCGACCAGGCCAAGGAAATCGAAGACCTGCTCAATGGCAAGTCCGGTTTCGGCTCACTGGCGGTCGGCGCCACGCTCACCATTGGCAACTACCTGGCCACCCTGTTGATCGGCAGCTACATGCAGACCCACCCTGAGAGCCAGGTGAAGCTGCATGTCCAGAACACCGTGCATATCGTGCAGCAGGTCGCTCATTACGAAATTGATCTGGGTCTGATCGAAGGTGACTGCAACCACCCCGACCTGGAGGTCCAGCCTTGGGTGGAGGACGAACTGGTGGTGTTCTGCGCACCCCAGCACCCGCTGGCCAAGCTGGGCCGTGCCGATATCGACAGCCTGTCGCAGGAAGCGTGGATCCTGCGCGAACAAGGCTCGGGGACGCGCCTGACCTTCGACCAGGCCATGCGCCATCACCGCGCCAACCTCAACATCCGCCTGGAACTGGAGCACACCGAGGCGATCAAGCGTGCAGTGGAATCGGGGTTGGGTATCGGCTGCATTTCACGCCTGGCCCTGCGGGACGCCTTTCGCCGTGGCAGCCTGGTACCGGTGGAAACCCCGGAGCTGGACCTGATGCGCCAGTTCTACTTCATTTGGCACAAGCAGAAGTACCAGACCTCGGCCATGCGCGAATTTCTGGAGCTCTGCCGCAACTTCACCGCGGGCTTCACCCGCAGCGACGAAATCGTGTTGCCGCCGATCGCTTAAAGCAGGATCACCCCCCACACCAGCGCCACCATGCTCAGCGCCACCAGCTGTGCGGCGCTGCCCATGTCCTTGGCGTTTTTCGACAGCGGGTGGCGCTCCAGCGAAATGCGATCGATAGCGGCCTCGATCGCAGAGTTGAACAGCTCGACAATCAACCCCAGCAGGCACACGGCGATCATGATCGCCCGCTCTGCACGGCTGACCGGCAGCCAGAACGCCACCGGGATCAGCAGCACGTTGAGCAGCACCAGTTGGCGGAATGCCGCTTCGCCCTTGAAGGCCGCGCGCAGGCCGTCCAGCGAATAGCCAGCGGCGTTGAAGATACGTTTGAGGCCGGTCTGGCCCTTGAATGGCGATGTCATGTGAGTCATTTCACAACAGAAGGCCGGCAGGCTAGACCGGCTCAGGTCAAAAAAGCGTGAAGCCGCACGCGTCAGTGGCTGGCAACTGATTCAAGTTGTTGCAACAGCAGCGCAGCCTGGGTGCGGGTGCGCACCCCCAGTTTACGGAAAATCGCCGTGACGTGGGCCTTGATGGTGGCTTCCGAGACATTCAGCTCGTAGGCAATCTGCTTGTTCAGCAGGCCTTCGCAGACCATGGTCAGTACCCGGAACTGCTGCGGCGTGAGGCTGGCCAGGCCTTCACTGGCGGCCTTGGCCTCGGCCGAAACATCGACCTTCTCGAACGCCTGCGGCGGCCACCAGACTTCGCCGTCGAGCACTTTGCGCACCGCATCCTGGATCACTTCCAGCGGGCTGGACTTGGGAATGAAGCCACTGGCGCCAAACTCGCGGGACTTGACCACCACGGCGGCCTCCTCCTGCGCCGAAACCATCACCACGGGAATTTGCGGGTATTGCCCGCGCAGCAGCACCAGCCCGGAAAAACCGTAGGCACCCGGCATGTTCAGGTCGAGGAGCACGAGGTCCCAGTCGGCTTTTTCGCTCAACCGCACCTCCAGCTCGGCAATGCTCGCAACCTCGACCAGGCGAACGTCCGGGCCAAGGCCGAGGGTAACGGCCTGGCGCAGGGCGCCGCGAAACAGCGGGTGGTCATCGGCAATCAGGATTTCGTAAGTGGCCATCGATCTAAGGATCCTGTTCTGTCCCGGGCACTGGGGTAGGCAAGTGCCCGACGGGGAATCGGCGCCAAGCATGCCGAGCACGGTCAAGGGTGGTCAAGCCAACCGCCTTGCCGCCTCGCCGCCTCGCCCACCCTGGCTGCCAGCCCCGTCATTATGAACCAAAGCCGGGTGGGTGCCCCTTGGACTATAGGAAGGTATGCAAACGCTGATGGGTCTCGTCCTGCTCGTCCAGCGGCAGGCGCCGCTTGCCACTGAGGTAATGCAGGCTGAATACATCCAGGTAGGCATCCAGCGCCTGCGACGCCAGGCTATCGCCAGCCAGCTCCAGGCACATGGCTGCAACTTCTGCGGTGCAGAAGTGATCATCGCGCTTGGAGCGGCGCAGGCGGTAGCGTGACATCTGTTCGGCCTGCAGGCTCAATACCGGGAACCGGTCCAGGTATGGGCTTTTGCGGAACATCTTGCGCGCCTCGGTCCAGGTGGCATCCAGCAGGATGAACAGCGGGCGCTTGCCCGGCTCACGCACCACCTCGCTGACCACCCGCTGCGGGGCGACGAACTCACCTGGGAAAACGATGTAGGGCTGCCAGTGCGGGTCGTCGAGCAGGGCCAGCAGGCGCTCGTCAACCGAGGTGCGCAGCCAGCCGAACGCCGAGGTATCTTCGATCAGGTCGGCAATCAGCCAGCCGGTATTGGTGGGTTTCAGTGGCTCGGTGTCGTGCATCAGCAGGCACATGCCGGCGTCGGCCTGCACGCGGGGCTTCCAGGCGCACAGGCAATGGCTGGCAATGACCCGGCAATCCGGGCAACGCTCGGCCCGCGACCCTCGGGCAATGAAAGGCTTGTTGCTGCGGGCCAGGCGCTCGGCACGCAGGCGCGCTACCGCATGGCTCATGCCGGCAGGCCTGTGGAAAGATGGGAAATGGGCACAAGGATGGCTCTGGGAAAACAAGGGCGCCAGTTTACCAGAATCCTTATAATCGGGCTTTCCCGTACCCTTGGGCTACCGCCAGCCCAGGGTTGACGGAACGCCGTCGACCCGCGCATGTCAAAGCGCCAGTCATCGAACCAGGAGATACCCATGCTGCGTCTTATCGCCCCCGCCCTGAGCCTGATGCTCGCCCTGCCCCTGGCAGCCCAGGCGGCTTCCAAACAGGACTACGACCTGAACAAGATGCTGGAAAAGGTCGCCAAAGAGAGCAGCGTCGGCACCCCACGTGCCATCAATGAAGACATCCTCGACCAGGGTTACACCGTGGAAGGCAAGGCGCTGGTCAACCACCTCAGCGTGCGCCAGAGCCACGCCGAGCGCATGCAGGCCAACCCTGCACAGGTGCGCAGCCAATTGGGCGACAGCGTGTGCCGCAACAACGGCTTCCGCAACCTGATGTCCAAGGGCGCGGTGATGGTTTACCGGTTCACCGTCTACAAAACCAACCAGCCGATCATGGACCAGGCCTTCGACAATGCCAGCTGCGTAGCCGGCAACAAGAAGAAGTAAACGCCGCGCCCAGGCTACACCTGGTTTTCCTCCCGTGCGCGCCAGTGCCCCTCGGCAGCTTCGGCGCGCATCTCGGCCAATAGCGCCTGCACGTAACGCGACTGGCATTCCAGGCCTGCGAGCCGGCGCTGGCACTCGGCCTCCAGGCTCAGGTGATGTACCTGAGCGGCACGTTCCAATTGCTGGTAGAGCTGCAGGTCCACTTCGATGACCAAGCGATGCATACCGCCACCTCCCGCATCGATACGTTTCGCTTTACCAGTTAACCAAACCCCTGCCGCCATTGGCCACGTGCCGACGGGTGGCGCTGGCAATCCCCCCGGCACGATCGGCCGCCAGGGTCTAGATTGAGGTTTAGAGGTATTGGTGCAGAAGGAGACGTTGCATGCCTTACCAATCGAACGAATCGCTGTTCAGCCACTTCCAGGACAACCATATCGACCTGAGCCACATCGACGCCCAATTGCAACTGGTTGCACCCGACAGCCCGAACCTGCCGCTGTACCGTGACATGATGCTGACCATCCTGCGCATGGCCCACGATGACAGTGATCGCTGGAGCGCCAAGATCACCCTGCAGGCCTTGCGCGAACTGGACCAGTCGTTCCGCACCCTGCAGCGCTACAAGGGCCGCCGCAAGGTGACCGTGTTCGGCTCGGCGCGTACGCCGCTGGAACACCCGATGTATGCACTGGCCCGTGAACTGGGCGCAACCCTGGCGCGCTCGGACCTGATGGTCATCACCGGCGCAGGCGGCGGCATCATGGCAGCAGCCCACGAAGGCGCCGGCAGCGCCCACAGCCTGGGCTTCAACATCACCCTGCCTTTCGAACAGCATGCCAACCCTACGGTGGACGGCACCGACAAGCTGCTGCCTTTCCACTTCTTCTTCATCCGCAAACTGTTCTTCGTCAAGGAGGCCGATGCCCTGGTGCTGTGCCCGGGCGGCTTCGGTACCCTCGATGAGGCGCTGGAAGTGCTGACCCTGATCCAGACCGGCAAAAGCCCGCTGGTCCCCGTGGTATTGCTGGACTCACCGGGCGGCAGCTTCTGGCGTGATTGCCTGGGCTTCATCAGCCGCCAACTGGAGGACAACCATTACATTCTGCCGAGTGACCTGAAGCTGGTGCGCCTGGTGCACAGTGCCGAGGAGGCGGTGGAGGAAATCAACCAGTTCTACCGCAACTATCACTCCAGCCGCTGGTTGAACAGCCAGTTCGTGATCCGCATGCATCACGCCCTGAGCGAGGCGGCGCTGTCTGACATCGAGGAAGGCTTTGCTGACCTGCGCCTGAGCGGCAAGTATCACCAGCAAGCAGACAGCAGCGCCGAACATGAGTTGGGGGACTACAGCCACCTGACCCGTTTGTCGTTCGCCTTCAATGGCCGAAACCAAGGGCGCCTGCGCGAACTGGTGGACTTTATCAACCTGCCGGAGAACTGGGCCAAGCCACAGCCCATGCATACCACGCAGCGGGCCAGGGAGGCGTTGAAGGTCAGCTGATCAGGCACTTGGGGCAGCGCGCTGGAGAGTACCGGCGTTGCCGATGTTCGCGGCTGAGGCCGCTGCTTCGGGGATTGTTGCGAGGTCTGCGGCGGCTAGTAATCGTCGAGGTCTCGCCCGCTGAGCAAGCGGCCGATCATGTCCATGGTGAAGCCCCGATAGGCGAGAAAACGGGTTTGCTGGGCGCGGCTGCGCGGGTCCTGCGGGCGTTGCCCGGCGAACTTGCGCTGCCATATATCCCGCATACGTTCGGCCCAATCCACGCCGCTTTCACGCAGCGCCTGCTCAATGTCGGCGCGCAGCAAACCACGCTGCCCCAGCTCTTCACGAATACGTGCTGGGCCATAGCCAGAACCGGAACGGTAACGAATGAAGCTCTCGAGGTAACGGGCTTCACTCAGCAGACCCTCTTCGGTGAGCCGGTCGAGCTCTGGCTCGATCAGCTCATCGGAGGCACCGCGCTGACGCAACTTGCGCGTCAGCTCGACGCGACCATGCTCACGTCGCGCAAGCAGGTCCATGGCTGTCCGCCGAATGGCGACGGGGGTGTCGAGTACGGCGGACATGTTCAGCTATAAACCACGCGATCAATAACCGGCTTCAGCGTCGGCCATGTCGTCGGCACCCGCTTCGACAGCGGCAGCTTTACCGGCTGCGGCTACAGCGCCAGCGTTCAGCAGCTTCTCACGGATCTGCCTCTCGATCTCGGTACCGATAGCCGGGTTTTCCGCCAGGTACTTGGCCGCGTTGGCTTTACCTTGGCCGATCTTGTTGCCCTGGTAGGCGTACCAGGCACCGGACTTCTCGACCAGGCCTTGGGCAACGCCCAAGTCGATGATCTCACCGTTACGGTAGATACCCTTGCCGTAGAGGATCTGGAACTCGGCCTGACGGAACGGAGGCGAGACCTTGTTCTTGACGATCTTGACGCGGGTTTCGCTACCGACCACCTCGTCGCCTTCCTTGACAGCGCCGGTGCGGCGGATGTCCAGACGCACAGAGGCGTAGAACTTCAGGGCGTTACCACCGGTGGTGGTTTCCGGGCTACCGAACATGACGCCGATCTTCATGCGGATCTGGTTGATGAAGATGACCAGGCAGTTGGCGTTCTTGATGTTACCGGTGATCTTGCGCAGCGCCTGGGACATCAGGCGAGCCTGCAGGCCCACGTGCATGTCGCCCATTTCGCCTTCGATCTCGGCCTTGGGTACCAGCGCGGCGACCGAGTCGACGATGATCACGTCAACTGCGTTGGAACGCACCAGCATGTCGGTGATTTCCAGGGCCTGCTCACCCGTGTCCGGCTGCGAGACCAGCAGGTCGTCGACATTGACGCCCAGCTTGCCGGCATATTCAGGGTCGAGTGCGTGCTCGGCGTCGACGAAGGCGCAGGTGGCGCCATTCTTCTGGGCTTCGGCGATGACCGACAGGGTCAGCGTGGTCTTACCCGACGACTCCGGACCGTAGATTTCGACGATACGGCCCTTTGGCAGACCACCAATGCCCAAGGCAATGTCCAGGCCCAGAGAGCCGGTGGAGATGGCCGGGATAGCCTGGCGCTCGTGGTCGCCCATGCGCATTACCGCGCCTTTACCGAATTGACGTTCGATCTGACCCAGGGCCGCAGCCAAGGCGCGCTTCTTGTTGTCGTCCATTGAAATCCTCACGTGTTCGACGGGCCCTGACGGCCGCAATACCTGTATAAGTAGCCAGTATTATTCCACAGGCTAGCGCTGGCGCAAACCCCTGTCTTCGATTTCCTCGCCAGCAAGCTGTAACAAGCCGTCTAACGCGGCGCTCACCGTCTGTCGGCGCACCGCCTCACGGTCGCCGTCGAACTGCCGCCGCTGGCTGATCACCCGACTGCCGTCGCCCCAGGCCAGCCACACGGTACCCACGGGTTTGGCCGGCGAGCCGCCATCCGGCCCCGCCACCCCGCTCACCGCCACGGCAAAGCGCGCGCCGCTGGCCGCCTGGGCGCCGCGGACCATGGCCTCGACCACCTCCTGGCTGACCGCCCCCACCTGCCCGAACAGCGCCTCGGGCACCCCCAGCTGGCGGGTTTTCTGGGCATTGGAGTACGTCACGTAACCGGCCTCGAACCAGGCGGAGCTACCGGGGATGCGTGTGATGGCTTGCGCGATGCCGCCGCCCGTGCAGGACTCGGCAGTGGTCACTTGGGCATCCAAACGGCGCAGATGTTCACCCAAACGGGCGGCAAGCAGGGTGATCGGGTCCATGTCGGGCTCCTCCAGGGCGGCCCTCTACCCTACCACCCTGCCGGCAACCTGGCTCAGGAAACCTGCAGCACCGCAGCGGCCTGCAGCGGCTGCGGCCACTGTTCCGTACGTGCCTGCATCTCGCGAAAAAAGCCTGTACCATTGCCGGTTTACCGCCAACCAGATCACCCGCTGTAAGGCCCTGAATGTCTGATCTCTCCGCACACACCCCGATGATGCAACAGTACTGGAAGCTGAAGAATCAGCACCCGGACCAGTTGATGTTCTACCGCATGGGCGACTTCTACGAGATCTTCTACGAAGATGCGAAAAAAGCCGCCAAACTGCTGGACATCACGCTGACCGCGCGCGGCCAGTCGGCCGGCCAGTCCATCCCCATGTGCGGGATTCCGTTCCATTCGCTGGAAGGTTACCTGGCCAAGCTGGTCAAACTGGGCGAATCGGTGGTGATCTGCGAGCAGATCGGCGACCCAGCGACCAGCAAGGGCCCGGTCGAGCGCCAGGTGGTGCGCATCATCACCCCCGGCACGGTCAGCGATGAAGCCCTGCTCGACGAACGCCGCGACAACCTGATTGCCGCGCTGCTCGGTGACGAGCGCCTGTTCGGCCTGGCCGTACTGGACATCACCAGCGGTAACTTCAGCGTGCAGGAGATCAAGGGCTGGGAAAACCTGCTGGCCGAACTCGAGCGCCTGAACCCGGTCGAGCTGCTGATCCCCGACGACTGGCCACGCGACCTGCCCGCCGAGAAGCGCCCGGGCGCGCGGCGCCGTGCACCGTGGGACTTCGACCGCGACTCAGCGCGCAAGGCCTTGTGCCAGCAGTTCGCAACCAAGGACCTGAAAGGCTTCGGCTGCGACAAGCTGACCCTGGCCATCGGTGCCGCTGGCTGCCTGCTGACCTACGCCAAGGAAACCCAGCGCACGGCGCTGCCGCACCTGCGCAGCCTGCGCCATGAGCGCCTGGACGATACGGTCATCCTCGATGGCGCCAGCCGGCGCAACCTGGAACTGGACATCAACCTGGCCGGCGGGCGCGACAATACCCTGCAATCGGTGGTCGACCGCTGCCAGACGGCCATGGCCAGCCGCCTGCTGAGCCGCTGGCTGAACCGCCCGCTGCGCGACCTCAAGGTGCTCCAGGCACGCCAGGACTCGATTCGCTGCCTGCTCGACGGCTACCGTTTCGAAAAGCTGCAGCCACAGCTGAAAGAAATTGGCGACATCGAGCGCATCCTGGCGCGTATCGGCCTGCGTAACGCCCGCCCGCGTGACCTGGCCCGGCTGCGCGACGCCCTGGGCGCGCTGCCCGAGCTGCAGAACGCCATGACCGAGCTCGAAGCGCCGCACCTGGCACGCCTGGCTGCGATCACCGGTACCTACCCCGAGCTGGCCAGCCTGCTGGAACGGGCGATCATCGACAACCCGCCGGCGGTCATCCGCGATGGCGGCGTGCTCAAGGCCGGTTACGACAACGAACTGGACGACCTGCTGGCCATCAGCGAAAACGCCGGGCAGTTCCTGATCGACCTCGAAGCCCGCGAAAAGGCGCGCACCGGCCTGGCCAACCTGAAGGTCGGCTACAACCGGGTGCACGGCTACTTCATCGAGCTGCCGACCAAGCAGGCCGAACAGGCCCCCGGCGACTACATTCGTCGCCAGACCCTCAAAGGTGCCGAACGCTTCATCACGCCGGAGCTGAAGGGCTTCGAGGACAAGGCATTGTCCGCCAAGAGCCGCGCCCTGGCCCGCGAGAAGATGCTCTACGACGCCCTGCTGGAAACCCTGATCAGCCACCTGGCGCCGCTGCAGGACAGCGCTGCCGCCCTGGCCGAACTGGACGTACTCAGCAACCTGGCCGAGCGCGCGCTGAACCTCGACCTGAACTGCCCACGCTTTGTCGACGAGCCCTGCCTGCGGATCGAGCAAGGCCGTCACCCGGTCGTCGAGCAGGTACTGACCACGCCGTTCGTGGCCAACGACCTGGGCCTGGACAACAACACGCGCATGCTGATCATCACCGGCCCGAACATGGGCGGTAAGTCCACCTACATGCGCCAGACCGCCCTGATCGTGCTGCTGGCCCACATCGGTAGTTTCGTACCGGCCGCCAGCTGCGAGCTGTCGCTGGTCGACCGCATCTTCACCCGTATCGGCTCCAGTGACGACCTGGCCGGCGGGCGCTCGACATTCATGGTCGAGATGAGCGAAACCGCCAACATCCTGCACAATGCCACTGACCGCAGCCTGGTGCTGATGGACGAAGTGGGCCGGGGCACCAGCACCTTCGACGGCCTCTCGCTGGCCTGGGCCGCCGCCGAGCGGCTGGCCGAACTGCGCGCTTACACGCTGTTCGCCACCCACTATTTCGAGCTCACCGTGCTGCCGGAAAGCGAGCCACTGGTGGCCAACGTGCACCTGAACGCCACCGAGCACAACGAACGCATCGTGTTCCTGCACCACGTACTGCCTGGGCCTGCCAGCCAGAGCTACGGCCTGGCGGTGGCACAACTGGCGGGCGTGCCGGCCGTGGTGATCCAACGTGCCCGCGAACACCTTGGCCGGCTGGAAACCACCAGCCTGCCCCATGAGCAGCCCGTGGCCCAAAAGGCCAAGGACGCGCCGCAGGTGCCGCACCAGAGCGACCTGTTCGCCAGCCTGCCACACCCGGCCATCGAAAAGCTGGGCAAACTGCAGCTGGACGACATGACCCCGCGTCAAGCTATCGAAATGCTATATCAACTAAAGAACCTGTTATAACGGCGCCCATTACAAGCTGGTAGAATCCGCCGCGGTTTGCTGGTGCTGCAGGTTATTAGCCTGGCCTGCAGCCACATGCCCGTAAACCGCGCGGCCCCGAGAGGAAGGGCCGCCGCCGTCGCCTGAGGAGAGAATTAAAAATGACCTTCGTTGTCACCGACAACTGCATCAAATGCAAATACACCGACTGCGTGGAAGTCTGTCCGGTGGACTGCTTCTACGAAGGCCCGAACTTCCTGGTTATCCACCCGGACGAGTGCATTGACTGCGCCCTGTGCGAGCCGGAGTGCCCAGCGCAAGCGATTTTCTCGGAAGACGAAGTGCCCGCGGGCATGGAGAACTTCATCGAGCTGAACGCCGAGTTGGCGGAAATCTGGCCGAACATTACCGAGCGTAAGGATGCCCTGCCAGACGCCGAAGAGTGGGATGGCAAAACTGGCAAGATTGCCGACCTGGAGCGCTGATAGCGCTGAAATGCCAAAAGGCCCTGCGGGGCCTTTTTTTGTGCCGGCAAAAAATGCGGACAAAAAAAAGGGGCGGTTTGACCCGCCCGCATTTTTTTCCGTAGTCCCTGCTTGTCCCAAACATCATCCTGATGAAATCGCGTCTTGCGATGTCCTTGGCCTTCATCCTGAAAGCCTGTGCATGTCCCTGTGCACAGTTCGAATACTAGCGGGTTCAGCAGCGCGGGCAAGCGCCGGAGTTTGCCGGATATTGCTGGGGAAACATTTACTCACCTGAAGATAAGCCTTGTTTTTCAAAAGGTTATGAAAAACCAGCATCTGAAAACGACATTGATTTACTGCCGCTCGCTAGAATGGCTTACAGCGCGAGTAAGCAAAGGCTTACAGCAGGTGTTAGCGGGGTAGCGCAATACATATTTGACAGGTTTCTTGCCGGGCAGTTCTGAGGCACTTTTGCTGTGCTTCAGCTCACAAACAAATACGCCCCGAGGTTATCGGGGCGTTCGTGAGCGACTGCTTTGGCTACTGGAACAAAGACTCGCTGGACAAGCCGTTCTTCTCCAGGATCTCGCGCAGGCGCTTCAGGCCTTCTACCTGAATCTGCCGCACCCGTTCGCGGGTCAGGCCAATCTCCAGCCCAACATCCTCCAGGGTGCTGCTTTCGTGCCCGCGCAGCCCGAAGCGGCGTACCACCACCTCACGCTGCTTGTCGGTCAACTCGCCCAGCCACTGGTCGATACTCTGCGACAGGTCGTCGTCCTGCAGCAGTTCGCAGGGGTCGGTGGGACGGTCGTCGGTCAAGGTATCGAGCAGGGTCTTGTCCGAATCCGGGCCGAGCGAAACGTCTACCGACGACACCCGCTCGTTCAGGCCGAGCATGCGCTTGACCTCGGCAACGGGCTTTTCCAGCAAGGTGGCGATTTCTTCCGGCGAGGGTTCGTGGTCCAGCTTCTGCGTCAACTCGCGCGCAGCGCGCAGGTAGACGTTGAGCTCCTTGACCACGTGGATCGGCAGGCGGATGGTGCGGGTCTGGTTCATGATCGCCCGTTCGATGGTCTGGCGAATCCACCAGGTCGCATAGGTCGAAAAACGGAAACCGCGCTCCGGGTCGAACTTCTCCACCGCACGGATCAGGCCCAGGTTGCCTTCCTCGATCAGGTCGAGCAACGACAGGCCACGGTTGACGTAACGACGGGCAATTTTCACAACCAGGCGAAGGTTGCTTTCGATCATGCGCTTGCGGCCGGCAGGATCACCTTTTTGCGACAGACGCGCAAAATGGACTTCTTCTTCCGGCGACAGCAGTGGCGAGAAACCGATCTCGTTGAGGTACAACTGGGTGGCGTCTAGCGCCCGGGTGTAATCGATATACTTGTGTTGCTTGAGCGAAGAGCCCGATTTGGCCCTCGTCCGAACCGAAGATACAGCAGGTTCGTCTGACACCACATCCGTTTCCAAAACGATGCCCGTCTCCATCAGGAGGACGTCATCGTCGATGTCAAACTCCGGCACTTCTTTACTGAGAGCCATTGTTATAGTCCTTTGCTGAGTTCGAACTCAGACTCGAGCGGCACCTTTATCCCTGGCAGCGCTTGAGCCTGTCCCCTCTACATCGCAGGAACAGGCCGGGTACAACGGTCAACGACGTGGCAGGAACTGGAGCGGATCGACGGGTTTGCCCTGGCGGCGAATCTCGAAATGCAGCTTCACCCGATCAGTGCCCGTGGACCCCATTTCAGCAATCGACTGCCCTGCCTTGACCTGCTGCCCCTCCCGAACCAACAGCCTGCGGTTGTGACCGTAGGCACTGACGTAGGTATCGCTGTGCTTGATGATGATCAGCTCGCCGTAGCCCCTTAATCCACTCCCGGCGTAAACCACTGCACCATCAGACGCAGCAAAAACAGGCTGTCCCAAATCACCGGCGATATCAATGCCTTTATTCAAACTACCGTTTGAAGCAAATTTTCCAATCAGCACCCCATTGGCGGGCCAGGTCCACCCCCCTACCGCGCGCTCTGCGGCAGGCACAGTGGCGACCACCGGCGCGCTGGTGGTGCCAGCCGGGGTAGCGGGTTTGCTGGAACCGGCCGGCGCCGTGACAGGCCGCCGCGTGACCGTGGTGCGGCTTGAGGAAGACGGGCCGGACACCACCGTGGTGCTGCTGCCGGCGCCGCTGCTGAACCGAATCGCCTGGCCCGGGCGGATGGTATAGGGCGGCGCGATACCATTACGGGCCGCCAGCTCCTTGTAATCCCAGCCATAACGGAAGGCGATGGAGAACAGGGTATCGCCAGGCTTGACGACGTATTGCCCGGAGGTCACCGTCGGGCGCTTGGGCGCACTGCTGTTGCGGTCGACCACGCGCGCGCTGTTGCTGCCGGTGCTCGAGCAACCCACCAGTAGCGTGCCCATGGCCAATGCAATCACCAGAAGCTTGAAGCCCGAACCGTCCTTGCGCTGCCGAATGACTGTGTGACCCACCCGCGCTCCCCTCATGGTGCCGAAAAACGATATGAAGACAAGAAATGCAATATTGTTGCAATTATAACCAAGCGAGCCGGGATTGGCAGGCCGCCGCCAGGCTGTTGCGCAGCCTTACTGCAAGCGATGCGTTTACGCCACGCCCCGCCTGATAGACAGGGCGGCGCCGCGAGAATTCGCCGCCCACGCAAAAATACCCCCGGCCGCGCACCGGTGCTGCTCAGGCCAGCGGCCCGTTCAGCAACGGGACAAAACGCACCGCACCGAGTACCCGACGCGAGAAGCCATGCTCTTCGCGGACGATCAGCATCAATTGCTGCGCTTCGCCCGCAGGCCCTACCGGTATGACCAGCCGGCCACCGGGTGCCAGTTGGTCAAGCAGCGCCTGGGGCACTTCCGGTGCCACGGCGGTGACGATGATGCCGTTGTACGGTGCCAGCGCCGGCCAGCCCTCACAACCGTCGCCCCAGCGGAACACCACGTTGCGCAGGTTCAGCTCCAGCAGGCGTTCCTTGGCACGGTCTTGCAGCACCTTGATGCGCTCCACCGAGAATACCCGCTCGACCAACTGCGCCAGCACCGCCGTCTGGTAGCCGGACCCGGTGCCGATCTCCAGCACCTTGTCCAGCGGCCCGGCTTCAAGCAGCAACTCGCTCATGTGGGCAACCATGAATGGCTGCGAGATGGTCTGGTTGTGGCCGATTGGCAGTGCGGTGTCTTCGTAGGCGCGGTGCGCCAGCGCTTCGTCGACGAACAGGTGGCGCGGGGTGCGGCGGATCACGTCGAGCACCTGGGTGTTCGAGACGCCCTCTTCGCACAGGCGCTGGATCAGCCGCTCCCGGGTCCGTTGGGAGGTCATGCCGATGCCCCGCCGCAGCATATCGTCCTCGCGCATCAGAGCAGGCCCTCCAGCCAACCATCGAGCTGCTCGAAGGCATCACTGAAGGTGCGGTCGAGTTGCAGCGGGGTGATCGACACATAACCCTGCATCACCGCATGGAAATCGGTGCCCGGGCCGCCGTCCTCGGCATCGCCGGCAACGGCGATCCAGTAGCCTTCCTTGCCGCGCGGGTTGACCACCTTCGTTGGCGCGGCAGCCCGTGCGCGGTGCCCCAGGCGGGTCAGCTGGATGCCGCGGATGTGCGCCAACGGCAGGTTGGGAATGTTGACGTTGAGCACGGTACGCGGGGGCAGTGCCAGGCGTGACTGCGCCTCGACCAGGCGCCGGGCGATATGCGCCGCGGTCGGCAGGTTGTCGGGCTGGCGCGAGAGCAGCGAGAACGCCAGCGACGTCCCCCCGAGGAAGCGCCCCTCCAGCGCCGCGGCGACCGTACCCGAATACAGTACGTCGTCCCCCAGGTTGGCGCCTAGGTTGATCCCCGACACCACCATGTCCGGGGTGTACGGCAACAGCCCGTTGAGCCCCAGGTGCACGCAGTCGGTCGGCGTACCGTTGAGGCTGATGAAGCCGTTGGCCAAGGTCTGCGGGTGCAGGGGCCGGTCCAGCGTCAGCGAACTGCTGGCGCCGCTCTTGTCTTGCTCCGGGGCAATTACCGCGCACTCGGCGTAATCCGCCAGCGCAGCGTGCAGCGCGGCGATCCCGGGTGCGGTAACACCGTCGTCGTTCGAAATCAGAATACGCATGGGCTGTCCGTCTGCCCTGCCGACACCAGATCCACGACTTCACGCACCACCACGGTGGCGAAGCATCCGGCCGGCAGGACGAATTCCAGTTGCAGGATATCAGGCTCGGGATAATGCCACGTAAGGCCGCCAATAGGGAGCCGCAGAATACGCCGTTCGTGATCCATGCCCGCCAGGGCCAGCCACTGGCACAGCGCCGGTTGCTGGTCGCCTACGGCATTTTCCAGCTGCGCGGGCGCGGCGGCGGCGGGCGAACCGCCCGCGC
>NZ_BLJG01000238.1 GCF_009932375.1 Pseudomonas juntendi | reverse complement strand
GCAGCGAGGGCTTCACTGCCGGGTGGGGGCGCGCTGTCCGGTGCTGTTTTGTTGGGTAACTGGGGCTGCTTTGCAGCCCTTCGCGGGCACGCCCGCTCCCACAGGCGCTGAACGCAAGAGATGCGCTATCCCCTGTGGGAGCGGGCGTGCCCGCGAAGGGTCGCGAAGCGGCCCCAAATTACTTAACTGACTGGCATTAGGCTGCGGCCGGGTTTTTTGTGCCTGCTCGAAATGAAGAGTTTCAGCTGCATGGGTTCGCGGCCTCACTGCCCAGTGGGCTGATAGACAATTGCGCGCATTGGCCTTTATCCACATTGCAAAAGCGCCAGGTGCGGGGCGGCGTTGGTGGTTG
>NZ_BLJG01000237.1 GCF_009932375.1 Pseudomonas juntendi | reverse complement strand
ACAGCAGCACCAGGCCACCGAGCTGGGTGCTGAACTGGCGGCGGGCCTGGCTGTAACTGCAGCGGTTGCTACCAGCAACATCAGCAGCGATGCCGAGGCCCAGGCCAACCAACAGGCCGAGCGCGCCACCGCTGACGTCGTTGCCGCTGCAGCAACCGACAACAGCGAAGCCGCCCAGCCGGTTGAGCAGGCTGAAAAGCTCGAGCAAGTCGAAGTTGTCACCAAGGTTGAAGAAGTGGCCGTGGCCCCAGTGGTCGAGCAGCCGGTCAGCGAGCCTGTGGCCGTGGTCGAGGCAACTGCCGAGCCAGTGGTCGAAGTCGCGCCACAACCGGTCGTCGAAGAAGCGCCTGTTGCCGAGCCGGCCGTGGCTGTCGAAGCTCCGGCAGAAGCGCCAGCTGTCGAAGCCGGTGAAATCGAGCAGGCCCCGACCGTGGTCGAGGCTGCGCCGGCTGCCGAACAGCCTGCCCCGGTTGCCGAAGCCCAGCCAGAAGTAGTGGCCGAGCCTGCACCTGTGGTTGTCGAGCCTGCGCCGGTCGCGGCCCCAGCTGTGGTAGAGCCTGCCACTGTCATGCTGGCCAACGGCCGCGCGCCGAACGACCCGCGTGAAGTGCGCCGTCGCAAACGTGAGGCCGAGGCTGCCGCCAAAGCCGCGCAGGAAGCTGCTGCAGCCGCCGGAGAGCCAGCCCTGGAAACCGCCGATGAGCAAAAGCCTCATCATGGTTGATAGCCAAGGCTGAATGAAAAAGCCCCGCCAGTGCGAACTGGCGGGGCTTTTTCTTGGCCTATCACTTTATGTCAGCGCCGGCGCTGCCCTTTGTAGGAGCGTAAGCGTCCGGCGAACT
>NZ_BLJG01000236.1 GCF_009932375.1 Pseudomonas juntendi | reverse complement strand
CTGATGCAATCCCTGTGGGAGCTGGCTTGCCAGCGATAGGGCCGGTACAGGCATCAATAACCTTCAGGCCTTGCGCGGGTTAAGAATCACCAGGGCCAAAACCCCCGCCACAATCCCCCAGAACGCCGACCCGATCGAGAACAGGGTCAGCCCCGACGCCGTCACCATGAAGGTAATCACTGCCGCCTCCCGCTCGCGCGCTTCGCTCATGGCAACCGTCAGCCCGTTCATGATCGAGCCAAACAGCGCCAGCGCCGCAATCGACAGCACCAGCTCTTTCGGCAACGCGGCAAACAGCGCTGCCAGGGTCGCCCCGAACACCCCGGCGATGCCGTAGAAAATCCCGCACCACACCGCTGCGGTGTAGCGTTTGCTGGGGTCTTCATGGGCATGCGGCCCAGTGCAGATGGCCGCGCTGATCGCCGCCAGGTTGACCCCGTGCGAGCCAAACGGCGCCAGCAGCAGCGAGGCAAAACCGGTAGCCGAGATCAGGGGCGAGGCCGGTACCTGGTAGCCGTCGGCGCGCAGCACGGCCACGCCAGGCATGTTCTGCGAGGTCATGGCCACCACGAACAGCGGAATGCCGATGCTGATGGTGGCGGCCAGCGAGAAGCTCGGCGTGGTCCACACCGGCTTGGCCACTTCCAGGTGGAAGCCGCTGAAGTCCAGCAGGCCCAGCGCGCCCGACAGTGCGGTACCCACCAGCAAGGCCGCCAGCACGCAATAGCGCGGCGACAGCCGCTTGACCAGCAGGTAGCTGAAGAACATGCCCAACACCAGCAGGGTACGGTGCTGCGCCGCCATGAAGATTTCGCTGCCGATCTTGAACAGGATGCCCGCCAGCAACGCCGAAGCCAGCGACGCCGGAATGCGTTTGACCAGGCGCTCGAAGCTGCCGGTCAGCCCGCACACCAGCACCAGCACCGCACAGGTGATGTAGGCGCCAATGGCCTCGCCATAGCTGACCCCGCCCAGGCTGGTGATCAGCAGCGCTGCGCCGGGGGTGGACCAGGCAATGGTGATGGGGGTGCGGTAGCGCAATGACAGGCCGATACTGCACACCGCCATGCCAATCGACAGCGCCCAGATCCACGACGAGATCTGCGCAGTGGTCAGCCCGGCCGCCTGGCCGGCCTGGAACATCAGCACCAGCGAGCTGGTATAACCGGTGAGCATGGCGATGAAGCCGGCGACCACCGCCGACGGGGCGCTGTCTGCCAGGGGCCGCAGGCGTGCGGAAGTGGCATTGGTCATGAACAAAGTCCTTGTAAAGGTGTAAGCAGTTTTTTCAGACTACAGCCAGCAAGGTGGATCCTTGCCATACAGCGGCCATTGCTTTTAGCCGTACAGTCGCCAACTATTGGGCGCAATTGCAAAACTGCTTTGCAGGGAGGGGCGATGTACAAGGTTTATGGCGACTACCAGTCGGGTAACTGCTACAAGGTCAAGTTGATGTTGAGCCTGCTGGGCCGGCCGTATGAATGGCACCCGGTGGACATTCTCAAGGGCGAGACCGAAACGCCGGCGTTTCTGGCGATGAACCCCAATGGCAAGGTGCCGGTGCTGGAGCTGGAAGACGGCACTTACCTGTGGGAGTCCAACGCCATTCTCAATTTCCTGGCCGATGGCAGTACATTCCTGCCCAGCGAGCCGCGCCTGCGCACCCAGGTGTTGCAGTGGCAGTTCTTCGAGCAGTACAGCCACGAGCCGTACATTGCCGTGGCGCGTTTCATCCAGTTTTACCTGGGGCTGCCAGATGAGCGTATGGAGGAATACAAAAAGCTGCACAAGGGCGGCTACAAGGCCTTGAAGGTGATGGAACGCCAGCTGCAGATGACCCCGTACCTGGTCGGTGAGCAGTATTCGATTGCCGATGTGGCGTTGTATGCCTACACCCATGTGGCCCATCAGGGCGGGTTCGACCTGGCCGATTACCCTGCCGTTCGCGCCTGGCTGGCGCGGGTTGCCAGCCACCCGAGGCATGTGCCGATGGTGGGTTGACCGCTAACCTGTACCGGCCGCATCGCTGGCAAGCCAGCTCCCACAATCAATATGTTAGGTATTGTTGTGTGGGCGCTGGCTTGCCGGCGATAGGGCCAGTGCAGGAAAGCTGAAACCTGTCAGGCGGAAGCAAACCGCTCATCCAGGTAGGCAATGATGGCCTTGGACTCATACATCCAGGTCACCTTGCCCGCTTCTTCAATGCGCAGGCACGGCACTTTCACCCGGCCGCCACCTTCTTGCAGGGCCTGGCGGTGCGCCGAGTCGTTCTTGGCATCACGCAGCGCCACCGGTACGTTCAGGCGGTGCAGGGTGCGGCGGGTCTTGACGCAGAACGGGCAGGCATGGAACTGGTACAGCGCCAGGCCCTTGGCCGCCTGGTCGACGCGGGCCTGGGCGGCGGCGTCGCGCTTGCGCTTGGCCGGGCGGCTGATCCAGTCTGCGAACACGATGACTTGGCCGAGGCCAACCCGCAGGGCTTTGACGATCATGGGCAACTCCTGAAATGCAAAAGCCGACCTGCAAGGGTCGGCTCGGGGTCTGCAGCCAGTTACTTGATCAGGCTGAGGAACTCGCTGCGGGTGGCGGCGTTGTCGCGGAATTCGCCCAGCATCACCGAGGTGATCATGGTCGAGTTCTGTTTTTCCACACCGCGCATCATCATGCACATGTGCTTGGCTTCGATCACCACGGCCACGCCGGCGGCACCGGTAACCTGCTGGATAGCCTCGGCCACCTGGCGGCTGAGGTTTTCCTGAATTTGCAGGCGGCGGGCGAACATGTCGACGATGCGCGCGACCTTCGACAGGCCCAGCACCTTGCCTTTGGGCAGGTAGGCCACGTGCGCCTTGCCGATGAACGGCAGCATGTGGTGTTCGCACATCGAATACAGCTCGATGTCCCGGACCAGTACCATTTCGCTGTTGTCAGAGCTGAACAACGCGTTGTTGGTCACTTCTTCCAGTGTTTGCTCATAACCGCGGCAAAGGTACTTCATCGCCTTTGCAGCCCGCTTGGGCGTGTCGAGCAGGCCCTCGCGGGAGACGTCCTCGCCAAGCTGGCTGAGGATCTCGGTGTAGTTCTGTTCCAGGGACATGGATCTACCTTGGGAAAAAATCGCAAAAACGAAGGTTACGGCGGCGCGCGCGGCGCTGCAAGCACGGCGTTACTCGTCGCGGCCTTCGAGCATGGTTCGCTTGAGCATCACATACACGGCACCGGTGCCGCCGTGGCGGGCACTGCACGAGGCAAAGCCGAGCACCTGCGGGTGCTGGCGCAGCCAGGTGTTGACGTGGCTTTTGATCATCGGCCGCTTGCCGTCCAGGCGCGCAGCCTTGCCATGGGTCACGCGCACGCAGCGCACTTCCAGCTTGGTGGCTTCGGCGATGAAGGCCCACAAGGTTTCGCGGGCCTTCTCCACGGTCATGCCATGCAGGTCGAGGCTGCCCTCGAACGGGATCTGCCCCAGTTTCAGCTTGCGCAGCTGGGTTTCCTGCACGCCGTCGCGGCGCCACATCAGTTCGTCTTCGGCGCCCACGTCGATCACGAACTGGTCAGACATACCGTCGATGACCAGCGCCTTGTCACTGCGAACGGTCGCCGCCTGGCGCAGGCCGGCCAGCTGCTGGCGGTCGGCCTTGGGCTTGCCGACTTCGGCGCGGTCGTGGCGGATCGGCTTTACGCCGCGCACTTCGGCCTTGAACAGGGAAAAATCGTCGTCTTGCATGGTGCCTCCACGTGGGCGGCGTAGTTTACGCGACTGTGGGGGCTTTATGCAGCCTATACAAAACCGTCAATCATGCTTCTTCATCAGGTGCGGCGACAGGTTCAGCTCCCGCCCGCGCCGCAGGCGAATGCGGCTGTGCCGCCACAAGCGCACGCCCAGCCACAGCAGCAGCAAACCAGCCACGGTAACGATGCTGGACAACGCCTTGTTGGCGTTGAGTTCCTGCAGGGCAGGGTAGTTGCCGAGCAGGCCGGCGATGCCGGCCATGGCCAGCAGTACGCCCAGGGTCGCCAGCAGGGCGGACAGCCCGGCCGCCAGGCGGGCGCCCCAATTACGCGGTTGGCGCGGGCGCAGGCGCTTGGCGTCGAAACTGCCTTTGAGCTTCATTCCGCTCTCCTCTGTGGATATCCGGAATTCGACCTGCCGCCGCCCCTTGGGTTCCGCCCGGCTGCCGGGCGGTCGTGCCAAAGCCTCAGATCAGGCTGGCGGTTGGGGCCACGCAAGCGAAGTTGTCGGCCATCACGGCCATTTCGCACTGGTGGATCTGCGCGGCCGGTATAACCCCTTCCTTGAACGCCAGGTCGCGGGTCGCCGAAGCGTCTTCTACCAGTGTGCACCGGTAACCATAGTCTTTGGCGCGGCGCACGGTGGTGCTGACGCTGGAATGGCTCATGAAGCCGCACACGATCAGGTCCAGGTGCCCCAGCTCCTGCAGCGTTTCGTGCAGCTTGGTGTTCTTGAAGGCATTGGGCATGCGCTTTTCGATGACGATTTCGCCCTCCAGCGGCTCCAGCCCTGGAATGAACTGGCCAGCGGGCCCCTGTGGGTCGAAACGGCCACCCACCGTGCCCAAGTGGCGAACATGGATGATCGGACGGCCGCTTTTGCGCGCGGCGTCGAGCAACCTGGCGATGTTGGCCACGGCCTCGTCCATGCCCGACAACTGCAGGGGCCCACTGAGGTACTCCTTTTGCGCATCGATGATGATCAGGCTGGCGTGGCTCAGCTTGGCCGGCGGGTAATCGCGGCCAGTGAGGCGGAACATCGTGGTTGGAACGGACATCAAGGGCTCCTTGGTAGGGCTTTTGTGCACCTATTCTCCCCTGCATTGGCGCCAATGGGAATGGTTGACAACGCAAGTGGCATGGTTACTGGCCTGTGGCTAGCCCGGCAACCATGCGATGGAACAAATCTGTGCCCCAGGCTGTTAGACTTTTGTCCGTTCTGAATTAGGAGTACCCCGTGATCACATCCCGCCTGCGCACCCTGCGCGACTACATCCGCTGGGCAGTCAGCCGCTTCCATGAGCATGACCTGTTCTTCGGCCATGGTGCCGACAATGCCTGGGACGAAGCCCGTCTGCTGGTGCTGGGTGCGGTGCACCTGCCATGGGAGGTGGCCGACAGCTACCTGGACTGCATGCTCGAAGACGACGAGCGGGTGCGCCTGCAGCACCTGCTCAAGCGCCGTATTGAAGAGCGCGTGCCAACTGCCTACCTGTTGGGCGAGGCCTGGTTCTGCGGCATGTCGTTCATCGTCGACGAGCGCGTGCTGGTGCCGCGCTCACCCATTGGCGAGCTGATCGAAAAGCGCTTCGAGCCGTGGTTGGCCAACGAGCCGGCACGCATTCTGGACCTGTGCACCGGTTCGGGCTGCATCGGCATCGTCGCCGCCGACGTGTTCCCCGAGGCCGAAGTAGTGCTGGCCGACCTGTCGTTCCAGGCCCTTGAAGTGGCCAACCAGAACATCGAGCGCCATGGCCTGGACGCCCGTGTGTACACCGTGCAGGGCGACGGTTTTGCCGGCTTGCCGGGGCAGCGCTTCGACCTGATCCTGTCCAACCCGCCGTATGTCGACGCCGAAGACTTCGACGACATGCCGGCCGAGTACCACCACGAGCCGGAGCTGGGCCTGGCCTGTGGCAATGATGGCCTGGACCTGGTGCGGCGCATGCTGGCCGAAGCGGCCGACCACCTCACCGAAAAAGGCTTGCTGATTGTCGAAGTGGGCAACAGCCAGGTGCATGTGGAGGCGCTGTACCCCGAGGTGGACTTTGCCTGGCTGGAGTTCGAGCGCGGCGGGCATGGGGTGTTCATGCTGACCGCTGAGCAGTGCCGCCAGCACCAGGAGCTGTTCAAGGGCCGCGTCTGATTCCGAACGGGGCTGCTTTGCAGCCCATTCGCGGGCACGCCCGCTCCCACAGGTATATCACCGGTCCTTGTGGGAGCGGGCAAGCCCGCGAAACAGGCAACGCGGTCTTAACGGGTTGCGATCCAGATCAGCAGCCCCGCCTGAAACACCGCAAACGCCACCAGGCACGTAATGGTAAAGCGCAGCCCGCCATCTTCACGCTGGTACTTGGCCACCCGCTCATCACGCTCGCGCAGCTGTGCGTCTTTTTCCTGCAATTGCTGGTCTGCCTGCTGCAGCAAGCTGGCGGCGTCAAGAATAGCCACCCGTTGCAGCCGTTCATTGCTCCAGGCTGCTTTCAACTGCCCCACAGGCATTTCCACGGTGCGGCCTTTCAGGTGTTGGGCGTCTTCGTACTCCACCTCGATGCCCACCCCACGCAGGCAGTGGTCACGGCGCAGGCGTGAGTCTTCGTTCAGCGCGTCCTTGTTCGGCAAGGGCATGCCCTCGACCTGGTAATGCGACCACTTGCGCTGCAGCCACTGCGCG
>NZ_BLJG01000235.1 GCF_009932375.1 Pseudomonas juntendi | reverse complement strand
CGCTTCCAAAGGACAGGTTGGCCGCAAAGTTTCAAGTCCTGCGCCGGACCTGTGGGAGCGGGCAAGCCCGCGAAGAGGCCAGCAGCCTTAACGCACCAGGCAAGGCCGCTTGTTATCAAAGCGCCAGCCCGGAATCAGGAACTGCATCGCTACACTATCATCCCGCGCCCCCAACCCCATGTTGCGGTAGCACTCGTGGGCCTTGGCCAGTTGATCCTCATCCAGCTCCACCCCCAACCCCGGCCGCGCCGGCACATGCACATGGCCGTCGACAATGCGCAGCGGCTCACGGGTCAGGCGCTGGCCGTCCTGCCAGATCCAGTGGGTGTCGATCGCGGTGATCTCACCCGGCGCAGCAGCCGCCACCTGGGTAAACATCGCCAGCGAAATATCGAAGTGGTTGTTGGAGTGCGAACCCCAGGTAAGCCCCCAGTCATTGCACATTTGCGCCACCCTCACCGAGCCCTGCAAGGTCCAGAAATGCGGGTCGGCCAGCGGAATGTCCACCGACTGCAACTGGATCGCATGGCCCATCTGCCGCCAGTCGGTGGCGATCATGTTGGTAGCCGTGGGCAAACCCGTAGCGCGACGGAACTCGGCCATCACCTCGCGGCCCGAGTAGCCGTTCTCGGCGCCGCACGGGTCTTCGGCATAGGCCAGCACATCATGCTTGTCGCGGCACAGGGCGATGGCCTCCTTGAGTGACCAGGCCCCGTTGGGGTCCAGGGTGATGCGTGCTTCGGGGAAGCGTTCGGCCAGCGCCGTCACTGCCTCCATTTCTTCTGCCCCCCGCAGCACGCCGCCCTTGAGCTTGAAGTCGCTGAAGCCGTAACGCTGCTTGGCCGCTTCGGCCAGGCGCACAATTGCCTCGGGTGTCAGGGCCTTTTCATGGCGCACACGAAACCAGTCGTCGTCACTGTCCGCTTCGTTGCGGTAAGCCAGGTCGGTCTGCTGGCGGTCGCCGATATAGAACAGGTAGCCCAGCATCTTCACCGCATCACGTTGCTGGCCCTCGCCCAGCAGTGCCGCCATGGGCACATTCAGGTGCTGGCCGAGCAGGTCGAGCAGCGCCGACTCGATAGCCGTCACGGCATGCACGGTGATACGCAGGTCGAAGGTCTGCAGGCCGCGCCCCGCCGAGTCGCGGCTGGCGAACGTCTGGCGCATGGCATTGAGCACGCGCTGGTAATGACCGATCGGCTGGCCTACTACCAGGCTGCGGGCGTCTTCCAGGGTCTGGCGAATGCTCTCGCCACCCGGCACTTCGCCAAGCCCCGTGTTGCCCGCGCTGTCCCGCAGTACCACCACGTTACGGGTAAAGAACGGGCCATGTGCACCACTGAGGTTGAGCAGCATGCTGTCGTGGCCAGCCACCGGAATCACGCGCAGGTCGGTGACCACCGGGGTGCTGGTGTGAACGGCGGGTGTTGTCTGCATATTCATGGTTGTCGTCTCGCAGTCGTCAGTGGGTCTGGCCCAGGGCCGCGGGGCCCTTCAGGCTATCGGAAGGTGCGCCCTTGGGGCGTGTACGCACGAAGAAGATGGCAATTGCCGCCAGCACCGAAGTCACCGCCAGGCCATACAACCCGCCCTGGATCGAGCCGGTCTGCTGCTCCAGCAGGCCGAACGTGGTGGGGGCAACGAAGCCGCCGAGGTTGCCGACCGAGTTGACCAGGGCTATCACCGCCGCCGCGATGCGAGCATCCAGGTAGCCCTGCGGGATCGGCCAGAACAGTGACGAGGCCGACTTGAAGCCGATGGCGGCAAAGCACACGGCGACAAAGGCGAATACCGGCCCGCCGGTGGTGGACATGAACATGCCGATGGCCGCGACCACCAAGGCGCCTGCCACCCAGGCCTGCTGGAACTTCCAGCGTGCAGAACCGGCAGCGAAGGCATACATGGCCAGGATCGAGATCAGCCACGGAATGGAGTTGAGGAAGCCGACCTGCAAGTCGCTGAGGTCGCCCATGCGCTTGATGATGCTCGGCAGCCAGAAGGTGGCCGCGTAGATGGTCAGCTGGATGCAGAAGTAGATCAGGCAGAACAGGACGATCTGGCGGTCCTTGAGCAGGCTCCAGGCCGACGGCTTGGCCGCACCCAGCGCCTCGCGCGCTTGCTGTTCACGGTCGATGGTCGCGACCAGCGCATCCTGCTCGGCCTGGCTCAGCCACTTGGCGTCCTGCGGTTTGGAGTCGAGCCAGAAGAACACGAAGAAGCACAACGCCACCGAGGCCATGCCTTCGATGAACAGCATCCACTGCCAGCCGTGCAGGCCGAGCCCCTGGATTTGCATCAAGGCCCCGGCCAAGGGGCCGGAAATCAGCGAAGCCAGCGCCGACCCGCTGAGGAAAATGGCGATTGCCTTGCCGCGTTCGGCCGCCGGCAGCCAGCGGGTGAAGTAGTAGATCACCCCAGGGAAGAAGCCCGCTTCGGCCACGCCGAGCAGAAAGCGCAGTACATAGAACTGGGTTTCGTTCTGCACGAAGGCCATGGCCGTGGCCACCAGCCCCCAAGTGAACATGATGCGGGTCAGCCACAAGCGGGCCCCCACCTTCTGCAGCAGCATGTTCGAAGGCACCTCGAACAGCGCGTAGCCGATGAAGAACAGCCCGGCACCAAAGCCAAAGGCCGCAGCGCTGATGCCCAGGTCGCTTTCCAGGTGCGGGCGGACGAAGCCGATGTTGACGCGGTCCAGGTAGTTGACGATGAACATGATGACGAACAGCGGCAGCACGTGGCGCTTGAACTTGGCCACGGCGCTGGCCAACGCGTCGCCTTCATTCCGGGCAGACGGAGCGAGGGTGTCGTTCACAGGTGGATCTCCCACTAATTGTTTTTGTGCGGGTCGGGGTTGTCTGACATGGCAGTGGGGACGAGCATAGGCCCCGGGAAGTTGTACGACAAGATCAAAAACATCGCTCAAATGGCAAAATACAAGCTGCATGAACGGCAATATGTTTCGATCTTGCAAAAACAGTCACGCTAAATGCACCCTCTCCTGGCGAAAAATTGGGCACAAAATATTTTTATCAATTAACTTATCATACAAGTACAACCAGAGATGGATCACAGCATGCTCCCTGATCACGCGCACAAACGCGGCCACAGCCGCGCACATGACCTGGTCTCCAGCCTGACCCAACAGATTCTCCTGGGCACCTTCAAGCCAGGCGACAAACTGCCGTCGGAGAACACCTTGGTACGCGAGCACGGGGTTAGCCGCACGGTGGTTCGCGAAGCCTTGTCGAAGTTGCAGGCTTCGGGGCTGGTGGAACCGCGCCACGGTATCGGCACCTTCGTGATGGCGCGCCAAGCCCAGGCCGGGTTGCGCGTTGCAGCGGAAAGCGCAGCGAATGTGCGCGACTTGCTGGAGCTGCGGATTGGCCTGGAAGGCCAGGCCGCCGCGCTGGCAGCGCTACGCCGCGATGAAGGGCAGTTGGCGCGCATGCGCCAGGCACTGGATGACTACCAGGACCTGGCGGCGGCAGGTGACAGTTGCATCGAGGCCGACCGGCGTTTTCACCTGCTGATTGCCGAAGCCACCGGCAACCTGTATTTCACCGAGATGCTGCTGCAGTTGGGCAACGGCTTGATTCCGCGCAACCGCATGGCCCAAGCCGAGCGCAGTGGATCGAAGATGGCAGCGCAGGCATACCTGGCCAACCTGGAGCACGAGGCAATCCTCAATGCCATCCGCCGGCAAGACCCGGATGCGGCACGCGCGGCGGTGTGCCTGCACCTGTCCAACAGCCGCGACCGGCTGCTACCGGATTGACAGGCAACTGCGGCACAGCAGCCCCGGCGCTTACCAGGTCAGGCAGATCTTGCCGAAATGCCGGTTGCTCTCCTGGTAACGGAACGCGTCGACGATCTGCTCCAGCTCGAAGTGCTTGTCCACTACCGGCCGCAAACCGTTGGCATCAATGGCCCGCACCATCGCCTGCTGCTGCGCCCGGCTGCCGACCAGCACCCCTTGCAGGCGAATCTGCCGCACCAATGCCTGCACCAACGGCAGTTGCCCGGCCACGCCAGTAAGAATGCCGATCAACGACACATGCCCGCCGATCCGCGCAGCGATCATCGACTGCTCCAGGGTAGCCGGGCCACCCACCTCGATCACGTGATCGACACCGCGGTTAGCAGTCAGCTCGCGCACTTTCTCACCCCACGCCGGGGTGCGCTTGTAGTTGATCAAGTGGTCGGCGCCCAAGGCTTTGAGCCGCTCCAGCTTGGCATCGCTGGACGAGGTGGCAATCACCGTGGCACCCGCCAGCTTGGCGAACTGCAGGGCGAAGATCGACACGCCACCGGTGCCCTGCACCAGCACCGTGTCGCCCGGTTTGAGGTGGTCGTCGCACATCAGCGCGCGCCAGGCGGTCAGGCCGGCAGTGGTCAGGGTGGCGGCTTCGGCATGGCTGAAGCCCGAAGGTGCCAAGGTAAACGCGGTGGCACGGGCGGTGACCTGTTCGCGGGCGTAGCCATCGATGCCGTCACCCGGCACCCGGGCAAAGCCTTCGACATTGGCCTGGCCATCGAGCCAGTCCGGGAAGAATGTACTGACGACACTGTCGCCGACCTGAAACTCGCTGACGCCGGCCCCTACGGCAACGACTTCGCCCGCACCGTCGGCCATGGGGATGCGCCGCTCACTCGGCCCCCACATGCCACTCACCACGGCGAAGTCGTGGTAGTTCAGGGAGCTGGCGTGCAGGCGCACGATGATCTCGCCGGCCTGGGGGGCCGCAGCCTCGCTGCTGCCGACCTCGACCTTGTCGTAGCCGCCGCCAGGTTGAACGTAGATGGCCTTGCTGGTCATGGGTTGGGTCTCCGTATCAACGTCAGGAATGGGAATGAGCATAGACAGGTCTATGGGTTGCAAAAGCTGCCACGGGCTTTGCAGAAGCGGCCTTGTGTCGCGATCGAGCTGCGCAGGGCGCGCACCCTCTACTCAGCCCAGCATCACCTTCAAGGCCCGACAATCGACCGCGTGCCAATCCACCAGTTGCGGCCATGGGTTATCGGGCACATTCACCAATATCGTGCGTGCCCCCGCTGCGCGCCCGCAGTCCAGGTCAAAACGGTAGTCACCCACCATCACCAGCTCGCTCGGCGCCACGCCCCAGGCCGCGGCAATCTTCAGCAACCCATCCGGGCTCGGCTTCGGTGCCGCCTCGTCACGCCCGAGCACATGCTCTACCGGGAAGCAGTCCGCCAGGCCTATCGCTTCCAGCGTTACATGGGCCAGTTCCCGCGCATTGCGGGTGAGTATCCCCAACCGGCAACCACGCGCAGCCAGTTCGCGCACCAGTTCAACCGCCCCGGTCGCCGCGGTGGAGGCCTCCGCCAGCTCACGCTCATGCTCCAGCAGCCAGGCATGCTTGGCCGCGGCTTCGTCGGCTGGCAAAGCCGCCAGGTGGGTAAGGATGTCGTCCTCGGCAGGGATACCCAGCGCCTCCCGGATGGCGGCAAAGTCATGCACTGCCACCGTCAGGGTGCCGTCCATGTCGAACACCCAGTTGCGCACCTGCTGCAGGCTCATGCCCAGTCCTTGCGGTGACGAATCAGGCCTTCCTGGCTCGACGATGCCACCAGTTGCCCGGCCTGGTTGAAAATGCTGCCGCGGCAGAAGCCACGGGAATTCCCTGCCCACGGGCTATCGGTGGCATACAGCAGCCACTGGTCGGCACGCAGGTTGCCGTGGAACCACAGCGAATGGTCGAGGCTGGCGATCTGCATGTCACGCTGCCAAACCGACTTGCCATGGGGCACCAGCGCAGTGGTGAGCAGGCCGAAGTCCGAGGCGTAGGCCAGCAGGTACTTGTGCAGGGCGGGCACGTCGGGCAGGTTGCCGTCGGCGCGGAACCACGCATATTTCACCGGGTCGCCTGGCTTGGGGTTGAACGGGTCACGCTCGGTGACCGGGCGAATCTCGATTGGCTTGGCGCACAGCACCTTGTCGCGGATGCGTTCAGGCAGATGGTCTGCCATGGCACGCGCCAGTTCCACTTCGGTAGGCAGGTTTTCCGGGCCGACCACGTCGGGCATCTGCGCCTGGTGGGCGAAGCCTTCCTCGTCGTACTGGAACGAAGCGCTACAGGTGAAAATGGTCTGGCCCTTCTGGATCGCCGTCACCCGCCGGGTACTGAAGCTGCCGCCATCACGCACACGGTCCACCGAGTACACCACCGGCAGGCTGGCGTCTCCCGGGCGCAGGAAATAACCATGCAGCGAGTGCACATGGCGCGCGTCTTCGACCGTCTGGCTGGCTGCCGACAACGACTGGCCCAGCACCTGGCCGCCGTACAGCTGGCGGAAGCCCAGGTCTTGGCTGCGCCCACGGAACAGGTTCTCCTCGATGGCTTCGAGGCTCAACAGGTCGACCAGGTCGTCCAACACATGACTCATTGGGGCATCTCCGTAGAAGCGAGCCTTGCTCGCGCTGCGCCGCCTGGGCGGCGCTCGAACTCACAGGCGCCGAACCCCTAGCGGCCCAGCGCCCTTTCAATGGGCAAATAATACAGCGTTTGCCATTCGCACCGAGCATGGCTGTGCATTCAGGCGCGCAGGGTGTGCTCCCAGTGCGCACGGTCGATGCGGTACAGCACATGCGGGCGTAGCGGGTGGCCTGCGGGCAGGCGCGGGTGCTCGAAGCTGCCGCGCAGGTCTTGCTGCATGCCGATGGCCTGCATCACCTTCTGCGATGGCAAGTTACTTTCGGCAGTGAACGACACCACCTCGTTCAGGCGCAATTGGGCGAACGCACAGCGCAGGCAGGTCCACGCGGCTTCGCTGGCAAAACCCAGCCCCCAGTGGCGCCGGGCCAGGCGCCAGCCAATCTCCACGGCTGGCGCGAAATCGGCGTCAAAGTTTACCTGCAGCAAGCCGGTCATGCCGATGAATGCACCGCTGTCCTTGCGCTCCAGCGCCCACAAACCAAAACCGTATTCGTTGAAGTGCCCGCGTATCCGGCCAATCAGCGCGGCAGCTTCCAGGCGTGTGAGCGGTGCCGGGAAGTAGCGCATCACCTGCGGGTCGGCACACAGCGCCGCAAATTCACGCAGGTCATCGTCGTGCCATTGGCGCAGCACCAGCCTTGCGCTTTCCAGTTGAAGGGTGGAGGTCATCGGGCCTGCTCCGGTTTTGCCGAATTACAGTCTACAGCGTAGGCGCCGGCGTGGTGTTCACCCAACGGGCCGCAACCGAATGCAATTTTCACACACCCTTCACCGGCGCCCGACAGCTCGCTTAGCAAAATGCCGCCATCACTGCCGTGCCCGCCACGGCCCTGTCACTGGAGCAACGCATGCTATCGAGCAATACCCTGGGGCACCCTGCCATTCACGCCCGGCGCAAACGGCGCCTGTCTCGCAAAGCCCTTGGTGCCGCCCTTGGCTTGTGCATGGTCGTGGCGGCCTTGACCACCTGGCTGGCGACGAGGACGCATATCGTGGACCTTGGCAACGAGCAACAACTGAGTGACAGCGGCCTGCTGCAGAACTGGGCCGAGGGTGCCGTGATCGTGATGATCCGCCACGCCGAACGCTGCGACAGCGCCCCGGGCCCGTGCCTGGACGACCCCACCGGCATCACCGTGGCCGGCAGCCAGGCGGCCACACGGGTGGGCCAAGGCTTGCACCAACTGGGCCTGGCCAACACCGACCTGCTCAGCAGCCCGAAACTGCGCACCCGGCAAACCGCGCACTTCATCCTCGGCCAGGCGGTGGCCAGCGAAGACTGGCTGGAAAGCTGCGACAGCCAGTTCGCCAGCGATGCACTGGCGCACAAACGTGCCGGGCACAACCTGGTGCTGGTGACCCATAACGGCTGCATCGATCACTTCGCCCGCCAGCAGCACGTGGCCGGCGGCGAGCGCGAAAGCGCCTACGCCAGCGCGCTGTTCGTTTCGGTGGACGGCAACGGCAAGGCACGCATCCTCGGCCGCCTGAATGAGCCCGACTGGCAGCGGGTGCTGGCCAGCGCCGCAAAATAGCAGTGGCCTGCTCGGACCTCATCGCCGGCAAGCCA
>NZ_BLJG01000234.1 GCF_009932375.1 Pseudomonas juntendi | reverse complement strand
CTGATGCGATCCCCGTGGGAGTTGGCTTGCCGACGATGGGCCGCAAAGCGGCCCCAAAATCTCACCGGCCAGCCATCAACTTTTGCAACGCCGCCTTCCTTTCAGCAATGGGCAACCTCCCCAACTGCTCAACCCGTTCATAGAACCGCCCCCAATCCCCGTCAACCGCGCGAAACACCGCCGCAAACGCCGGCACCCACTGGTCATACAGCCCGAACGGCAACAGCTTGGCATTGTTCATGGGCCCGTACACCCAGGCGTCAAAGCGCTTGTCGCCGCCCCACTGGCTGTCCCGCACCTGCTGGTAGTCACGCCTGAGCCGCGCGAACTCCGCCCGCTTGGCCTGGCGCTTGTGCGCATCATCCAGCGGCCCGGTGTAAATCGCCTGCAACCGCTCGCGGCTGGCCAGCACCAGTTGGATAAACTGCTCCCGCTGCTGCCCCTGATCGCCACCAACCGCAGCCAGGCCACGCGCCGCGCGCCATTGCCGGGTGCCTTCCTGTTCGACGAACGAGGCAAAGGACTCGTTGAACTCTGTGTCGTCCTGCACGTAAAAGCGCTGGTGCGCCAGCTCGTGAAAGATCAAGGTCGCCAGGCGTTCGTCACCCCAGCCCACCATCGACGACAGAATAGGGTCGTCGAACCAGCCCAATGTGGAATAGGCCTCCACCCCGCCCACGTACACATCCAGCCCTTCCTCACGCATCAACGCTGCCGCGCCACGCGCTGCACCTTGCTGGTAGTAGCCGCGGTACGCCACGCAACCCGCTATCGGAAAACAGTGGGTCACCGGTTGCAGTGAGAGCTCTGGCGTGGCGAAAACATTCCAAACCACATAGGGGCGCCCAAGGTCGGCGTATACCCGGTAGCTGCGGTTATCCGGCAGCTTCAGCTGCTGGCTGGCAAACGCCCGCGCCTGTTCCGCCCGTTGCAGGCGCGCCCGTAACAGGGGAGGGGTAGCAGGGTCGGCGACCACCTGTTCCACCGGTTGCCGCGCGCGCAGCAGTTGCCACTGGCCTTGCGCAAGCTGGCCGTAATAGGCCGCACTGCTGCAACCACTCAGCAGAAGCACCGCCAGCAGCGGAACCAAACGGGTGAAAACGCGGTCGAGTGGCCCAGGGCCTGAGCGCTGCATAAGAAAAAGTCGAAGCATCGGGACTGTCTGACTCGCTCAAGGCCGATTCGCTCCAAGACTATCTCGCCACGGGGGAGTTTCGCCATGCGTGCATTGTGGGTCGCCGGTTCACTGTTGCTGTTATCTGCCTGTTCAACGCTGCCAGACCCAGATCCGAACCAGGCCTGGATCGACCTCACGCCCTACGACAACACCTCGTTGCACGCGGTGCAGGTCGATGAGCGCGATTGGGCCGACAACCGGTACTTCGAAGTGCAGCCTGGCAGCCACGAGTTGACCGTGCGCTACCAGTTTCCGGTCAACCCCAGCAACATCGGCCCGGTCGACCAACCCCTGTGGCGAGATTGCCAGGTAAAGCTGGCGTTCAAAGACTTCAACGCCGGGCAACGCTATCAGTTGCAGGCCGGGAGCATCGGCTTCCGCCCGTGGGTGAAGTTGTATGACCAGCAACAAAAACTGCTGGGCCAGGGCCTGCCAGCGGGCTGCCAGCACACCTAACCACGCAAACGGCGCTATGCTGTTAACGTGCCAATCGCAAGTGGGAGCTTTGCCATGCGCCAGCCCATGATGCTGATCGCCCTCAGTGCACTGGGGGCTTGCGCCAGCCCCTTGCCGCCGGTCGACCCCAAGCAAGCCTGGGTCGACTTGTACACCATGACCCCCGGCCGGGTAATCATGGCCGACCGCCTTGACGGGAAGCGCCTGGAAGACGGCCGATACTTTCAGCTAACCCCCGGCAAGCATGAGCTGGTCGTGCGCTTCGATTACGAGATCTACTCTGGCGGGATGCTGACCGACCCCAGGGACCGTACCTGTTACCTGACTGTGCGCTTCGATGACTTCAAGGCTGGGGAACGTTATCGCCTGGAGGCGCGGGCACCGGTAATGGAGCCGCAGGTATTGCTGTATGACGCCAGCCGCACGGTGCTGGTGAATGAGCCTAGCGATGTGTTCTGTATTCCGTAGGCGGGGGGGTGCGGGTAGGGTGTGCTGCCGGTAGGGGGGCTGCGAGTCAGGGGCTGCTGCGCAGCCCATCGCGACGCAAGGCCGCTCC
>NZ_BLJG01000233.1 GCF_009932375.1 Pseudomonas juntendi | reverse complement strand
ACGCTCCCACCTCAAGAAATGCGCGATCCCCTGCGCGATCCCCTGTGGGAGCGGGCGTGCCCGCGAAGGGTCGCAAAGCGACCCCAAATTACTTAACTGACTCGCATTAGGCCCAGGCCTGGTTTTTTCTCAAGGCACTGTTGTATCTGACAAAAGGCCTTTTGTTCTTCCGCACACCAGCAGCAATGCCCGTCTACACTCGACTTCAGACCACCTGAAAGCGAGGCCGTCATGCCCCTGAAGCCGGCCATCCTGTTGCTGATCCTGATTGTCTGGAGCACAACGGCCGGCGCCCTTACCCTGACAGACGAGGAGCAAGCCTGGCTGGCTGCCCACCCGCAGCTGAGCCTGGGCGTAGATGCCTCCTGGCCGCCGTTCGAGTTTCGCGACCAGGAGGGCCGCTACCAGGGATTGGCCGCCGATTACATCGCCAAGATCCAGCAACGCCTGGGCGTGACACTGAAACCGGTCGAGCCCAGTAACTGGACCGAGGTATTGGCACAGGCACGCGAAAACCGTATCGACTTGCTGCCCGGCATCATGTCGACCCCAGAACGCCAGGCCTACCTGTCCTTCACCCGGCCCTACCTGGACTTTCCCATCGTGATCCTCGCCCACAAGGGCGGCGCTCAACCGCGCAACCTGCAAGACCTGTATGGGCTGAAAATTGCCGTAGTCGAAAATTATGCGCCACATGAGTTGCTGCGCACCCACCACCCAGACCTCAACCTGGTGGCACTGCCTAACGTCAGCTCGGCGCTGCAGGCCCTGGCCACCGACCAGGTGGATGCTGTGGTCGGGGACTTGGCATCGAGTATCTGGAGCCTGCGCCAGCTGAAGCTCGATGGCCTGTATGTCAGCGGTGAAACACCCTATCGCTATCAACTGGCCATGGCTGTGCCGCGCAACAATCCCGTACTGGTCGGCATTCTCGACAAAGTGATGGCCGACATGAGCAGCGGCGAAATCAGCGAGATCCAGCAGCGCTGGGTGGGCAATGTGGTTGACCAGCGGATGTTCTGGTCCGACTTGCTGGTGTACGGCCTGCCAACCGTGCTGTTCCTGATGGGCGTACTGGCCATTGTCATCCGCATCAACCGCCGGCTCAGCTCGGAAATTTCCCGCCGCATTGCCCTGGAGCAGGAGCTGCGCAGCAGCGAATACCACTACCGTGGGCTGGTCGAAAGCCTGTCAGCCATTGCCTGGGAAGCCGACGCCAACGACTATACCTACAGCTATGTGTCACCCCACGCCGAGGGCCTGCTCGGCTACCCGCTGACCGACTGGCTGAAACCGGGCTTCTGGCGCAGCATACTGCACCCGGAAGATGCCCTGTGGGCCCAGGCGTACTGCGACAGCGAAACCGCCGCTGGGCGCGACCACAGCCTCGATTACCGAGTCATCCGCGCCGACGGCCAAGCGCTTTGGGTACGCAACATCGTCAGCATGATCGAACATGGCCACCACCCCGTGATGCGCGGCCTGATGATCGACATCAGCGAAACCAAGCGCACCGAGGACGCCCTGCGGTTGTCCGAGCAAAAATTCGCCTCGGTGTTCCAGCAATGCCCCGACATCCTGCTTATCGCACGCCACAGCGATGGCTGCCTGCTGGAGGTGAACGAGGCGTTCGAGGAACAGATCGGCCTGGCGCCGGACCAGGTGATCGGCCGTACCGCTACCGAGCTCAACCTGTGGGGCGTGGAAGGCAGCGGACCACGGGTGCTGGAGCGCCTGCACCAAGGCGGTATCCGCAACCTGGAAATGACCTTCCGCCGCAGCAATGGCCAATTGTTTACCGGCCTGACCTCGGCGGAAACCTTCGAGCTCGACGGCACCCCCGCGTTGGTAGTGGCGGTACGCGACATCAGCCAGCTCAAGGAAACCCAGCAGCAACTGCAAACCTCTGAAGAAAAATTCGCCAAGGCCTTCCATGCCTCACCCGACGGGCTGCTGCTGTCGCGCCAGAGTGACGGCTTGCTGCTGGAGGTGAACGAAGGCTTCTGCCGCCTGACCGGCTACGATCTGAACCCGACCATCGACCAGACGTCGCTGGACCTTGGCATCTGGGTCGACCTCAACGAGCGCAAACGCCTGGTCGACCAGTTGAACCGCGACGGCTTCGTGCGTGATTTCACTTGCCACATTCGCCGCAGCGACGGGCAAATTCGCTTGTGCGAACTCTCGGCAAGGCCACTGCCGATTGCCGGGATCGACTGCATGCTGACCATCGCCCGCGACATTACCGAACGCCACCTCATGCAGGAAAAACTGCAACTGGCCGCCACGGTATTCGAGAACACTGCCGAGGGCGTACTGATTACCGACATCGACCAGCGCATCAGCGCGGTCAACCGTGCGTTCAGCGAAATTACCGGCTACAGCGAAATCGAAGCCCTCGGCCAAACGCCGCGCCTGCTCGCCTCTGGCCAGCACGACAGTGCCTTCTACGCCGCCATGTGGCACCAGTTGACCGCTGAAGGCCACTGGCAAGGCGAGATCTTCAACAAACGCAAGAGCGGGGAGCTTTACCCCAGCTGGCTGACCATCAGCGCGGTGCGCAACACCGAGCGCGAAATCACCCATTTCGTCGCAGTGTTCGCTGATATTTCCAGCCTCAAGCATGCCCAGGCCAAGCTCGACTACCAGGCCCACCACGACCCACTGACCGGCCTGCCCAACCGCGCCTTGTTCGAGAACCGCCTACAGGCTGCACTGGCCTGTGCGCAGGTGTCCAACCGCCAGGGTGCGGTGCTGTTCCTTGACCTTGACCGCTTCAAGCATATCAACGACAGCCTCGGCCACCCTGTCGGCGACCTGCTGCTCAAAGGCATCGCCCAGCGCCTGAAAGAGCAGGTCCGTGACGTCGACACCGTGGCCCGCCTGGGTGGCGACGAGTTCATCATCCTGCTGCCCGGCCTGCACAAGCCCAGCGACGCCAGCTCCATCGCCAACAAATTGCTGGCTTGCTTCAACGCACCGTTCCAGGCTGGCGAACACGAGTTCTTCACCAGCGCCAGTATCGGCATCAGCCTGTATCCACAAGACGGCAGCGACGTCGCCACGCTGATCCGCAACGCCGATGCCGCCATGTACCGCTCCAAGGCCAAGGGCCGCAACCGCGTCGAGGCCTACACCCGCGACCTCACCGCCCAGGCCAGCGAACGCATTGCCCTGGAGCATGAACTGCGCCGCGCCGTGGAGCGCAATGAAATGAGCCTGTGCTTCCAGCCCAAGCTCAGCCTCAAGACCCAGAGCCTGGTCGGCGCCGAAGCACTGATCCGCTGGAGCCACCCGACCTTCGGTGAGGTGCCACCTGAGCACTTCATTCACCTGGCCGAAGAGAACGGCACCATCCTGCAGTTGGGTGACTGGGTACTGGAGCAGGCCTGCCGGCAGATGCATCGCTGGAAGCGGGACTATGAAGCGTTCGGCCCGCTTTCGATCAACCTGGCTGGCGCCCAATTGCGCCATCACGGCCTGGCCAAGCGCGTCGAGCAATTACTCAAGACCTACGGCCTGAAGGCGGGCGACCTGCAGTTGGAAATTACCGAGAACTTCATCATGAGCCAGGCCGAAGAAGCCTTGGTCGTGCTCCACCAGCTGAAGAAACTGGGCGTGCAGTTGGCCATTGACGACTTCGGCACGGGCTATTCATCGCTGAGTTACCTCAAGCGCCTGCCGCTGGATATCCTCAAGATCGACAAGTCGTTCATCCGCGGCCTGCCTGACGACCCCCACGATGCAGCCATCGCCCGGGCGATCATCGCGCTGGGCCGCAGCATGCAATTGACCATCATTGCCGAAGGTGTGGAAAACCAGGCGCAGCAGCGTTTCCTGGCAGCGGAAGGGTGCGAGCAGATCCAGGGCTACATCGTCAGCCTGCCACTGCCGCCAGAGGAATTCGCCGCTTCGTTCCTTCGCATAGCACTATCGGATCTTTCAGATGGCACAGGTGCGAAACCCTCGTTATAATCCGGCCACTTACTGAGGGCCTATAGCTCAGTCGGTTAGAGCAGAGGACTCATAATCCTTTGGTCCACGGTTCGAGTCCGTGTGGGCCCACCAGCTACTGAAAAGCCGCGCGAATGCGCGGCTTTTTCGTGCCTGGCTATATGTTCGGAGCATGCTCTGGCCCCGGCGATATCTGCTTGATTCACAAATCCTGGGGGCGCTACGCACCCCTTTCGCGACACAAGGCCGCTCCTACAGGGACCGCGTCGGCGGCGGCTGGCCTTGCCCTGATTGGCATTGGCTGGCTAGGCTAGCGGGCCAACCGTAGAGACTCGCCATGTCGGATGCCCGCCTTATCACCCTGGATGAAATCGATCGCCAGCTGATCGCCCTGCTGCAGATCAACGCCCGTGAAAGCGTGGCCAACCTCGCTCGCCAGCTGGGTATCGCCCGTACCACGGTCAACTCACGCCTGGAGCGGCTGGAGAAGACCAAGGTCATTGCCGGTTACGGTGTGCGCCTTGGGCAAAGTGTGATCGGTGGCGGGCTGCAAGCGTATGTGGGGATCAAGGTGCAACCGCGCTCCGGCAAGGACGTGGTGCGGCGTTTGAGTGCCATGGGGCAAGTGCAGCAGTTGTGCGCGGTAAGCGGCGAATTCGACTACGTGGCTTGGCTGCGCACGGACTCACCCGAACAACTGGATCAGTTGCTTGACCAGATCGGCAGTGTCGACGGGGTGGAGAAAACCACCACGTCGATCATCCTCAGCAGCAAGGTGGACCGCGGTCAGCCGCTGTGAGCGGGCTGGCGGTCAGGCTTCCTGACCGTCGAGCAGGCCATCGAGGATGGCCGACAGGCTTTCGGCAGAATGCTGCATCGACCAGACAATGTCACGGCTGCGCTCGGGCGCGTGGTGTTGCGCGTAGTCAGAGGCAATCTGGTTGAGGCCACGGGCTAGCAGGCAAGCGTGGACCAAGGCGTCGGCGGCGTCAATGCCGGGGCGGATGGCGAAGAGCGGCGGGTGGCTGGCTTCGCAGTTGCAGAAGGGCTTTTCGGCGGTGGGTTTGAGTTTTTCGGGTCGGTCAGAGTCCGTCTGTTTCATGATGCAATTCCCAAATTGAGCCTTGAGGAAACTGCCTACCAACTCCTTCTCACGGGAAATAGGTGGCAGCCATGCACGGGGTGAGAACCGGCCAACTTGGAAATCCGGCCAGGCCAAAGCCTGCCCGCGCACGGCTGCCATGACACAAGCCTTGGTGCGAAGTTGAATGATGGGTTCTCACACCCAGTCGCCCTTAGAACGGCGACCCGGTGAAGTTAACCCTGAGACATTTTCCGCGCAGCCAGACCGGGGCTATAGCGGGTGTAGGGTAATTCTTTATCTCAAGTCATGGGTGTAGGACGTATCTGATCACCCAGATCGCAAGTGCTACACAGCCCGTTGTAGGAGCGGCCTTGTGTCGCGAAAGGGGTGCGAAGCGCCCCCAGGATTTGTGCATACAGCAGATGTTGCTGGGGCCGCTTTGCGGCCCTTTCGCGACACAAGGCCGCTCCTACAACGGGCAAGTCTTCGTCATAATGTATTTTTTGGAATAGATTTCGACTCATAAAACGACATTAAGACAACACTCTGCATCTTAATTACGAACCCCGCTGTCCCTAAAATGACCACCAGGCATCTCCTATACTCAGGCTCTGCTCCCCGCGCAGCCCCTCTGGCAAGGTCACTTCATGAACAAGAAAAACCGCCACCCCGCCGACGGCAAGAAGCCGATCACCATCTTTGGCCCGGACTTTCCCTTCGCTTTCGACGACTGGCTTGAACACCCGGCAGGCCTTGGCAGTATCCCGGCTGAACGCCACGGTGAAGAGGTGGCCATCGTAGGTGCGGGCATCGCCGGCCTGGTGGCGGCGTACGAACTGATGAAGCTGGGCCTCAAGCCGGTGGTCTACGAGGCCTCCAAGCTTGGCGGCCGGCTGCGCTCGCAAGCCTTCAACGGCACCGACGGGATCGTGGCCGAACTCGGCGGCATGCGCTTCCCGGTGTCGTCCACTGCCTTCTACCACTATGTGGACAAGCTAGGCCTGGAAACCAAGCCTTTCCCCAACCCGCTGACCCCGGCGTCGGGCAGTACGGTGATCGACCTGGAGGGCCAGACCTACTACGCCGAGAAGGCTGCCGACCTGCCGCAACTGTTCCATGAAGTGGCCGACGCCTGGGCCGATGCGCTGGAAAGCGGTGCCCAGTTCTCCGACATCCAGCAAGCCATCCGCGACCGAGATGTCACCCGCCTGAAAGAGCTGTGGAACAAGCTGGTACCGCTGTGGGACGACCGTACCTTCTATGACTTCGTCGCCACCTCGCGCTCGTTCGCCAAGCTGAGCTTCCAGCACCGCGAGGTGTTCGGCCAGGTCGGCTTCGGCACGGGCGGGTGGGACTCGGACTTCCCCAACTCGATGCTGGAAATTTTCCGCGTGGTCATGACCAACTGCGACGACCATCAGCACCTGGTAGTCGGCGGCGTTGAACAGGTGCCACAAGGTATCTGGCGCCATGTACCGGAGCGCTGCGTGCACTGGCCACAGGGCACCAGCCTTAGCGCACTGCACGGCGGCGCGCCGCGTACCGGTGTAAAACGTATCGCCCGCGCAGCCGACGGGCGCCTGGCGGTTACCGACAACTGGGGTGACACCCGCCACTACAGTGCCGTGCTCACCACCTGCCAGACCTGGCTGCTGACCACGCAGATCGACTGCGAGGAATCGCTGTTCTCGCAAAAAATGTGGATGGCCCTGGACCGGACCCGCTACATGCAGTCGTCGAAGACCTTCGTCATGGTCGACCGGCCGTTCTGGAAGGACAAAGACCCGCAAACCGGCCGCGACCTGATGAGCATGACCCTCACCGACCGCCTCACCCGCGGCACATACCTGTTCGATAACGGTGACCACAAACCGGGGGTCATCTGCCTGTCCTACGCGTGGATGAGCGATGCGCTGAAGATGCTGCCGCACCCGGTGGAAAAGCGCGTGCAACTGGCCCTGGATGCGCTGAAGAAGATCTACCCGAAAACCGACATTGCCGGGCACATCATCGGCGACCCGATCACCGTGTCCTGGGAAGCCGACCCGTACTTTCTCGGCGCCTTCAAGGGTGCATTGCCGGGCCACTACCGCTACAACCAGCGCATGTACGCGCACTTCATGCAGCAGGACATGCCCGCCGAACAGCGCGGCATGTTCATCGCCGGGGACGACGTGTCGTGGACACCTGCCTGGGTCGAGGGCGCGGTGCAAACTTCACTGAATGCGGTGTGGGGTATCATGAACCACTTTGGTGGCCGTACCCACCCCGACAACCCAGGCCCTGGCGACGTGTTCGACGAAATCGGCCCGATCGCCCTGGCCGACTGACACGCAGGAGGCAACATGCGCATTGCTCTGTTCCAGGGCCATCCCCAGCCGCTGGATGTACCCGGCAACCTGCAAAGGCTGCGCCAGCAGGCGCAGCTGGCAGTTGAACGTGGCGCGCAGTTGCTGGTGTGCCCGGAAATGTTCCTCAGCGGCTACAACATCGGCCTGGCTCAGGTGGAGCACCTGGCCGAGGCGGCCGATGGTCCGGCAGCCATGGCGGTGGTGGAAATCGCCCAGGCGTACCGCATCGCCATTGTCTACGGCTACCCGGAGCGCGGCGAGGACGGGGCGATCTACAACAGCGTGCAGTTGATCGACGCCCATGGGCGCAGCCTGGGCAACTACCGCAAGACCCACTTGTTCGGCGAACTGGACCGTTCGATGTTCAGCCCCGGCCCCGATCACTTCCCGGTGGTACAGCTGGAGGGCTGGAAGGTCGGCCTGCTGATCTGCTACGACATCGAGTTCCCGGAGAACGCCCGGCGCCTGGCACTGGACGGCGCCGAGCTGATTCTGGTGCCAACGGCGAACATGGCGCCCTACGATTTCACCTGCCAGGTGACCGTGCGGGCGCGGGCGCAGGAGAACCAGTGTTATCTGGTGTATGCCAACTACTGCGGGGCAGAAGGGCAGATCCAGTATTGCGGGCAAAGCAGCATCATCGGCCCGGACGGCAGCCTGCTGGCGATGGCCGGGCACGATGAATGCCTGTTGCTGGCCGAACTTGAGCATGAGCGGGTGGTGCAGGGGCGCGCGGCCTTCCCCTACCTGAGCGATCTGCGCCAGGAGCTGCACTTGCGTCGAGGCTGACGGGGGCCGCTTTCACATCGACCGCGTGAACCTAAAGCCCTGTGCAGTACCTGTGGGAGCGGGCTCGCCCGCGAAGGGGCCGGGCCTGGGAACAAATGGGTTAGCATGGAAACCGAGCAACCGGAGCCCCCCATGCCTGACGCCACCCGCCACCTGACCCTCGCCAACGGCCTGCAGCTGACCCTGCGCCACGCCCCGCGCCTGAAGCGCTCGGCAGCCGCACTGCGGGTGCACGCGGGCAGCCACGATGCCCCCGCCAAATGGCCCGGCCTGGCGCACTTTCTCGAACACCTGTTCTTTCTCGGTACCTCCCGCTTTGCGCTGAACGATGGCTTGATGCGCTACGTGCAAACCCTCGGCGGCCAAGTCAACGCCAGCACCCGCGGACGTACTACCGACTTTTTCTTCGAAGTGCCACCCAGTGCTTTGGCCGGCGGCCTCGAGCGCCTGTGCCAGATGCTTGCCGAACCCGACCTGGGCAGCGAGCGCCAGCGCCGCGAACGCGAGGTGATTCATGCCGAGTTCATCGCCTGGGCCCGCAACCCGCAGGCCCAGCAGCAGTTCGCCTTGCTGCAAGCGGCCGCGCCTGGCCATCCGCTGGGCGCATTCCATGCCGGCAACCGTTACACCCTGGCCCTGCAGGATCCGCGCTTCCAGCAAGCGCTCGGCGGTTTTCACCGGCGCTTTTACCAGGGCGGGCAGATCACCTTGAGCCTGTGCGGCCCACAACCGCTGGATGAGCTGGAGCGAATCGGCCGCCAACATGCCGGGCTATTCGCTGTGGGGCAGCCTGTGGCTCAGGCGCAGCCACCCTGCCTGTCGGCAGCGGCCAACCCGCTGGTGTTCACGCACCAGCAACTCCCAAACGGCGCCGAGCAAGCGCTGGAGCTGCTGACCACTGGCCTTGAAGACAGCCGCCCCGGGACCTGGCTGGGCACCCTGCGTGAGCGTGGCTGGCTGCACAGTTTCAAAGCTGAAACACTGTATGCATTCGCCGGTCAGTTGCTGTGGCACCTCGACCTCAAGCTCAGTGCCAACGCCTGCCCGGACGAAGCCCGCGACCTGCTGCACGGCTGGTTCAGTTTCATGCGCCAAGCCGACCGCCGTTCGTTGAACCAGCAGTTCGGTGCGTTGCAGCGCAGCCGCGCGCACAGCGCAAGCGCACTGGAGCTGGCCCGCCGGGACAGCGCAGGCCGGCCGTTTGCCCAACTGGATGCCCAAGGCCTGCACGCGCTGGATGCGCTGCTTGATGATTTGCCCTGCGCCGAGTGCGGCCATTGGCAATTGCCGCCAGCCGACCCGTTGCTCAGCGCCGAACTGCCCAATGCCAACGCGCAGCCGCTGCCGGCGGCGCTGACCATCAGTGGCCAGCTCCCGGCCTCGCGCCAGTACGCGGCGCTGTACCTGCGCTGGCAGGTGCCTTCGCCCTTGCGCCAGCCGCTGAAACGGGTGCTCGAACAGGCCCTGGCGCCGTTGCAGGAACGCTGTGAACGCGCCTCGGTGCAACTGCAGTTCACCAGTGCCGGCGCTTACTGGCAGCTGCGCTGCGCCGGGCAGCCAGCAGCGGTGCTGCGCACAACGCAACAGGCCTTGGGGTTGCTGCGCGAACCGCCTGCCAGCTGCTGGCAAGCCAGCGCCGCGCAGCCCCCGGCATTGATACCCATCCGCCTGTTGCTGCAGCAACTGCCGGATGCGGTAGCCGGTGGCCTGCCTGAAACAGCGCCGGATTGCTCGCTGGGGCAACAGCACCTCGCTAGCCTGTGGCAGCAATCGCACTGGCATGGCTTGGCTACGGGTTTCGACGCCAGAGCGCTGGGCGCACTGGGTGTTGCCGTGCAGCAGTGCCCCGGCCAAGGTGCGCGGCCTACGCCAGCACCCAGCTGGGCCAGCAAGCGCTGGTACCACGTTAGCGCCCCAGGCAGTGAACATGCCCTGTTGCTGTTTTGCCCACTGCCTGCGGCAGACGAAGCCCGCGGCCGCCTGCTCGCCCAATTACTGCAAGGCCCGGTATACCAAAGGCTGCGAGTGGAACTGCAACTGGGCTACGCGGTATTCAGTGCCTTTCGCCAGATCGAGGGGGTGGGTGGCCTGTTGTTCGGTGTGCAGTCTCCGCACACTGGCCAGGTTCAGGTCCTTGACCACCTGACGGCCCTGCTGCGCCAGGGCGTTACCCTTGACGCCAGGGTTCGCCAGGCCTTGGCCGACCAATTTGCCGAGCCGGCCATGGCCAACACGGAGGTCACCGAGTGGGCATGGCAGACACACCTGGCTACACAACCAGGCCAGCTCGATGGCCTGCGCAGGTCTATCCTGAACACGCGGCAGACGGATCTGGACCAGTTGCTCAGCAACCTGCTCGATACGGGGGCTGTCTGGCTTTGCCTGGCCAACGCTGCCGCGCCAGACACTTCCTGGCAGGGCGAAAGCCCATGATTGTTACGCAAAGTGCAATGGCACTTTTCGAATAATTAACCTTTCGGTACAAATTTTTCTTGTAAGATAGCGCAATCCCAGTTCTGGGAACCTCCTGCGCATGGCGGTACCCAAGTAGTAGCTGAGCAAACCAAAACCCATCCGGAAGGAGTAACTCCATGTGGACCAAACCTGCTTACACTGATCTGCGTATCGGCTTCGAAGTCACCATGTACTTCGCTAACCGCTAAGCCCGGCTTACGGTTCCACGCCTCGGCCTGCCGGGGCGTTTTCGTTTTCAAGATACGGATTTCGCACAGCATAGAGAGTGGCCATGTATATCCAGGTTCTCGGCTCCGCCGCCGGTGGCGGGTTCCCGCAGTGGAACTGCAATTGCGTCAACTGCAAGGGTTACCGTGACGGCACCCTGCGCGCAACGGCGCGCACCCAGTCGTCCATCGCCCTGTCCGACGACGGCGTGCACTGGGTACTGTGCAATGCCTCGCCCGACATCCGCGCGCAGCTGCAAGCCTTTGCGCCCATGCAGCCAGCCCGGGCCCTGCGCGATACCGGCATCAACGCCATCGTGCTGCTGGACAGCCAGATCGACCACACCACCGGGCTGCTCAGCCTGCGCGAAGGCTGCCCGCACCAGGTGTGGTGCACCGACATGGTCCACCAGGACCTGACCACTGGCTTCCCGCTGTTCAACATGCTCAGCCACTGGAACGGTGGGCTGCAGTGGAACCGCATCGAGCTCGAAGGCAGCTTTGTGATCGACGCCTGCCCCAACCTGCGCTTCACGCCCTTCCCGCTGCGCAGCGCCGCACCGCCCTACTCGCCGCACCGCTTCGACCCCCACCCGGGCGACAACCTTGGCTTGCTGGTCGAAGATACCCGTACCAGCGGCAAGCTGTTCTACGCCCCTGGCCTGGGCCAGGTCGATGAAAAGCTGCTGACGATGATGCACGGCGCCGACTGCCTGCTGGTCGACGGCACCTTGTGGGAAGACGATGAAATGCAGCGCCGTGGCGTTGGTACCCGCACCGGGCGCGAGATGGGCCACCTGGCGCAGAACGGCCCCGGCGGCATGCTGGAAGTGCTCGATGGCTTCCCGCGCCAGCGCAAAGTGCTTATCCACATCAACAACACCAACCCGATACTTGATGAAGCATCGCCCGAACGCGCCGAAGTACTGCGCCGGGGCGTGGAAGTGGCCTTCGACGGCATGAGTATCGAGTTGTAAATACAGACGGCCAGACGACACTGAACCCCTGTGGGAGCGGGCATGCCCGCGAAGCAGCCAATACAGTTCATGGCACCGGCTTGGCCGGTGTTCGCGGGCATGCCCGCTCCCACAGGGGTGAGTTGCCAGGCCAGTCAAGCGTTTTACAGGAGCCAGCCGAATGAGCGATGCACTGCCGATGTCCCCTGCCGAGTTCGAGCAGGCCCTGCGCGCCAAGGGCGCCTTTTACCATATCCATCACCCCTATCATGTGGCGATGTACCAAGGCCGGGCCAGCCGCGAGCAGATCCAGGGCTGGGTCGCGAACCGCTTCTACTATCAGGTCAACATCCCCATGAAGGATGCCGCGATCCTGGCCAACTGCCCCGACCGCGAAGTACGCCGCGAGTGGATACAGCGCCTGCTCGACCACGACGGTGCCCCCGGCGAAGACGGCGGTATCGAGGCCTGGCTACGCCTGGGCCAGGCGGTGGGGCTGGACCCCGACCAGTTGCGCTCGCAAGAGCTGGTACTGCCCGGCGTGCGCTTTGCCGTAGACGCCTACGTCAACTTCGCCCGCCGCGCCAGCTGGCAGGAAGCGGCCAGCAGCTCGCTGACCGAACTGTTCGCCCCGCAAATCCACCAGTCGCGCCTGGACAGCTGGCCGCAACACTACCCGTGGATCGACCCGGCCGGCTACCAGTACTTCCGTACCCGCCTGGGCCAGGCCCGGCGTGACGTGGAGCACGGCCTGGCCATTACCCTGCAGCATTACACCACCCGCGCAGGCCAGGAGCGTATGCTGGAAATACTGCAGTTCAAGCTGGATATCCTCTGGAGCATGCTCGACGCCATGAGCATGGCCTACGAGCTGAACCGCCCGCCCTATCACTCCGTCACCCAGGACCGGGTGTGGCACAAGGGGATCACCCTATGAGTTTCGACCGTAACCAAGTGCCGAACTGGCGCCCCGGCTACCGCTTCCAGTACGAACCGGCGCAGAAAGGCCATGTGCTGCTCTACCCTGAAGGCATGATCAAGCTCAATGACAGCGCCAGCCTGATCGGTGGGCTGATCGATGGCCAGCGCGATGTTGCAGCGATCATCAACGAACTCGAACAGCAATTTCCCGGCGTGCCCCAGGTAGCCGAGGACATCGAGCAGTTCATGGAGGTAGCCCGTGCCGAACACTGGATCGTCCTCGCCTGAGTTGCCGCCCACGCCCGCTGTGGGCTTGCCGCTGTGGCTGCTGGCCGAGCTGACCTACCGTTGCCCGCTGCAGTGCCCGTACTGCTCCAACCCGCTGGACTTTGCCGCCCAGGGCCAGGAGCTGAACACCGAACAGTGGTTCAAGGTCATGGCCGAGGCTCGCCAGATGGGCGCCGCGCAAATCGGCTTTTCCGGTGGTGAGCCGCTGGTGCGCCAGGACCTGGCCGAGCTGATTGGCGAGGCCCGCCGGCTGGGTTACTACACCAACCTGATCACCTCCGGCATTGGCCTGAACGAGGCGCGCATCGCCGAATTCAAGGAGGCCGGCCTGGACCATATCCAGATCAGCTTCCAGGCCAGCGACGAGCAGGTCAACAACCTGCTGGCCGGCTCGAAGAAGGCCTTTGCGCAAAAGCTGGAAATGGCCCGCGCAGTGAAGGCACACGGCTACCCGATGGTGCTCAACTTCGTCACCCACCGGCACAACATCGACAAGATCGACCGCATCATCGAGCTGTGCATCGCGCTGGAAGCCGACTTCGTCGAGCTTGCCACCTGCCAGTTCTATGGCTGGGCGCACCTCAACCGGCTTGGCCTGCTGCCAACGCGCACGCAATTGGAGCGTGCCGAGCGCATCACCAACGAGTACCGCGCAAAACTCAAGGCCGAAGGCAACCCGTGCAAGCTGATCTTCGTCACCCCGGACTACTACGAAGAGCGCCCCAAGGCCTGCATGAATGGCTGGGGCAACCTGTTCCTCACCATCACACCTGACGGTACTGCACTGCCCTGCCATGGCGCCCGCCAGCTGCCGGTGCAGTTCCCTAATGTGCGTGAGCACGACCTGCACCACATCTGGTACGAGTCGTTCGGCTTCAACCGCTTCCGTGGCTACGAGTGGATGCGCGAACCGTGCCGCTCCTGCGACGAAAAGGAAAAGGACTTCGGCGGCTGCCGCTGCCAGGCCTTCATGCTGACCGGCGACGCCCGCAACGCCGACCCGGTGTGCGCCAAGTCGGCCGACCACGGCATCATTCTCAAGGCCCGCGAGGAGGCCGAAAGCGCCCAGCTCGCCATTGAACAGATGACCTTCCGCAATGAACGTAACTCCCGTGTCATCGCCCGCGGCTGAATTCAGCGCGGCCCAGGCCGTGGCCGCCGGCACCGACTTTGCCGAACTCAAGGTCAGTGCCGACGGGCTGTTCTGGCTGGAATTCCGCCCAGCCGATGGGGCTTGCCGCATCTGGCACTGGTTGTACTGCCAGGCCCGCTGCCTGACCCCGGATGGCTTCAGCGTGCGCAGCCGGGTCTACGAGTATGGCGGTGGGAGTTTCTGCCTGGGCGCCGACGGGTTGGTGTTCGTCAACGAGCAGGACCAGCAGGTCTACACCCAGCCGCTGGACGACCTGGAACCGCGGGCCCTGACGCAGAATGCCAACTGCCGCTATGGCGATGTGCAATGGCACGACGGCCAGGTACTGGCGGTTGAAGAACGCCACGCCGACCAGGTCGAACATCGCCTGGTCGCGCTGCGCGACGGCGGCTGCGAAGTGCTTGCCGAAGGCGCCGACTTCTATGCTGCACCGACGGTGAGTGGCGACGGCCAGCGCCTGGCGTGGATCGAATGGGACCGCCCGGCACAGCCATGGACCGTGACCCGGTTGATGTGCCGCATGCGCGATGCCAGTGGCCACTGGTTACCCGCGCAGTGCGTGGCGGCAGCCGAGGAATCGCTGCAGCAGCCGCGCTTCGATGGCGAAGGCCGGCTGTACTGCCTGTCCGACCGCAATGGGTTCTGGCAACCCTGGGGCGAAGTCGATGGCCAGTGGCAGGCGATGCCTGCCGAGCAGGCAGACCACGCGGCGGCCCCCTGGCAGCTGGGCACCTGCACCTGGTTGCCATTGGGCCCACACAGCTACCTGGCCAGCTGGTTCGAAAACGGCTTCGGCCAACTGGGGGTGCGCGGGGCCGATGGCCGCACCGAGCGCTTCGCCAGTGCCTACACCCGCTTTCGCAACCTGGCCATAGACAGCGACCACCTCTATGCCATCGCCGCCTCGCCCATCAGCCCGCCGGCGGTGATTGCCATCGACCGCAGCAACCACGAGGTTCGCGTGCTGGCCGGTGGGGCCGAAGTGCTGCCAGCCGACCACGTCAGCCTGCCACAGGCGTTCCACTACGCCAGTGACGGTGAGCAGGCGCATGGTTTCTTCTACCCGGCGGCACGTTCGAAGGGGGCCGCACCGCTGGTGGTGTTCATCCACGGTGGCCCGACATCGGCCTGCTACCCGGTGCTCGACCCGCGCATCCAGTACTGGACCCAGCGCGGCTTTGCCGTGGCCGACCTGAACTACCGGGGCAGCACCGGCTATGGCCGGGCGTACCGCCAGGCACTGCACCTGCGCTGGGGTGAGAGCGATGTGGCCGACGCCTGTGCAGCGGTCCGGCACCTGGCAGCACAGGGCCTGGTCGACCCACGCAAGGCGTTCATCCGCGGCGGCAGCGCGGGGGGCTATACCACGCTCTGCGCCTTGGCGTTCCATGACGTGTTCCGTGCCGGTGCCAGCCTGTACGGGGTCAGCGACCCGATAGCGCTAGGGCGTGCCACGCACAAGTTCGAGGGTGATTACCTGGACTGGCTGATTGGCGACCCCGCCCTGGATGCCGAGCGCTACCGCCAACGCACGCCGCTGCTGCATGCAGGGCAGATCAGGGTGCCGGTAATCTTCTTCCAGGGCGAGCTGGATGCGGTGGTGGTGCCAGAGCAGACCCGGTCGATGCTGGCGGCGTTGCAGGCCAACGGGATCGAGGCGCACGGGCACTTCTACGCGGGCGAGCGGCATGGGTTCCGCAAGGCGCAGAACCTGGCGCACGCGCTGGAAGAAGAGTGGAAGTTCTATTGCCGGGTGTTGGAAGGCTGACCCTGGGGGCTGCTTCGCAGCCCAATCGCCGGCA
>NZ_BLJG01000232.1 GCF_009932375.1 Pseudomonas juntendi | reverse complement strand
CTCGTGGCCTCGGAGAGGCTTACGAGCTTCGCGGGCACGCCCGCTCCCACAGGGGTCACGCATTTATTGAGTGCAGCGCCAAACGTGTGGGAGCGGGCGCGCCCGCGAAGGGCTGCAAAGCAGCCCCAATAACGCTTAAAGGACAGGCATCCCCCTTCGGGGCGTTTTTTTGCCTGCGTGTTGGTCAGCCTGGGCCGCGAGAAGGCGGCACAGGCCAACGATCAACCACGGGCCTGGGCGATGATCTCGATGTATTCCTGCGCATTGCGCTGGTCGGCGATCTGCTCGACGAAGGTTTTGCCGTGTTCGTCCTTGCCATCCAGGTCCAGGCCGGCTTCGACGAAGAACCCGACAAAACGCTGGAAGTCGTCCACACGCAGGCCGCGGTAGGCTTTCACCAGTTTGTGCAGCGAGGGTGAGGTGACGCCATCGGCCGGCTCGAACTGAAGGAACGACTTGATGTAGTCGTCGCTGATTTCGTCACCGATTACCTGTTTCTTGTCTTTACGCATTGCCGGCTCCATCTGGACCATCACGGAATTTCGAAGGCCGGCAGTTTACCCCCCGCAGGCCGCGCGCCTCAACGCGTACGTACGGTGCCCGTGTGCAGGTCGGCCCAGATGTGGCCGTTGCCATAGGTGAGGAACTGCACATACAGCGTTTCGTTGCGCAGCAGGTCCATGATCACCCGGTAGTCGCTGAGGGGGTAATTCAGGCTCAAGGTGCGGGTCTTGTCGTCGTACACCGGTTTCTTGAGGCTCTTGGCGGCCTCACCGTCGAATGTCAGCAGCACCTGGGCAATGGTCGCCCCCTTGCTCAGCGGCTTGCCCTTCAGGCGCACTTGCAGCGACGAGGTGATCGGGATCGGCTGCTGGTCGGACTGCCGCTGGGCACCGACTACCACCGAGTAGTCGGTCACTTGCAGCAACTGCTGGCTGGTGGGTGCTTCCTGACGCAGGGCCAGGTCGTCCGGGGGCAGGAACTGGCTGTGCAGCGGTGCAGCGGCCAGCGGCAGGCTGACGGCCACCAGAAGGGGGAGAAACGCACGCATGTGAGGCTCCTTGTATGAAGCCCCACTCTAGCACGTGGCCGTTTTTACAGGCCCTTGACGGCGAAGATGCCGTTGGCGTTGCGCCAGTAGCCTTTGTAGTCCATGCCATAGCCGAAGATGTAGCGGTCGATGCAGGGCAGGCCCACGTAGTTGGCCTTGAGGTCCGGGCTGGCTTTGCGGTCGTGGTCCTTGTCGATCAGCACGGCGGTGTACACCGAGCGCGCGCCGGCGTGCTTGCAGAACTCGATGATGGCACTGAGGGTATGGCCTTCATCGAGGATGTCGTCGACGATCAGCACGTCGCGGTCGATGAACGACACCTCGGGCTTGGCCTTCCAGAACAGCTCGCCGCCACTGGTCTGGTTGCGGTAGCGCGTGGCGTGCAGGTAGGAAGCTTCCAGCGGGAACTGCAGGTGGGTCAGCAGTTTGCCGGAGAAGATCAGGCCACCGTTCATCACGCAGAAGACCACAGGGTTCTTGTCGTGCAGGTCCTTGCAGATCTGCTCGCCCACCTTGGCGATGGCCGCTTCGACCTCGGCTTCGGTGTACAGGCAGTCAGCTTCACGCATGACTTGACGGATATGCTCGAGATCGGCGGACATGGCGCGCTCCGGGGGATTTTGGAAAAGCGGGCAAAGGTACGCATCCGCTCGTCACAGATCAAGCGTTTATGGACTAACGTGCAGAATGACCAGACGACAGCGCAGGCTGAATAGATTAATCTAGCGCGGTTTTTTTGCCCGCCTTTCGGAGCCCCCCTATGCCCACTCGTGAGATCCGCCACCCGCTGATCCGCCACAAGCTCGGCCTGATGCGCCGTGCCGATATCAGCACCAAGAATTTTCGCGAACTCGCCCAGGAAGTCGGCGCTCTTCTGACTTATGAAGCCACCCAGGACCTGCCGCTCGAAACCTACGAGATCGATGGCTGGTGTGGCAAGGTCGCGGTAGAGAAAATCGCCGGCAAGAAGATCACCGTAGTGCCCATTCTGCGTGCCGGCATCGGCATGCTCGACGGCGTACTCAGCCTGATCCCGGGTGCCAAGGTGAGCGCGGTCGGTGTTGCCCGCAACGAAGAGACCCTCGAAGCCCACACCTACCTGGAAAAGCTCGCCCCGGACATCAACCAGCGCCTGGCATTGATCATCGACCCCATGCTGGCAACCGGCGGCTCGATGGTTGCCACCATCGACCTGTTGAAGAAGGCGGGCTGCAAAGAGATTCGCGCCATGGTCCTGGTCGCGGCACCAGAAGGCATCGACGTGGTGGAAAAGGCTCACCCCGATGTACAGATCTACACCGCCTCGATCGACCAGCGCCTGAACGAGCACGGCTATATCGTGCCGGGCCTCGGCGATGCCGGTGACAAGATCTTCGGCACCAAGCAAAAGGACGCCTGAACATGCAGGACGGCTTCAACGACCCGCTCTGGCGCCAGGTCGTTTCGGGCGCGCAGATGCTCTTCGTGGCATTCGGTGCGCTGGTACTGATGCCACTGATCACCGGCCTGGACCCGAACGTCGCGCTGTTCACCGCGGGTATCGGTACCTTGCTGTTCCAGTTGGTCACCGGCCGTCAGGTCCCGGTGTTCCTGGCTTCCAGCTTCGCCTTCATCACCCCGATCATTCTCGCCAAAGGCCAGTTCGGCCTGGCCGAGACCATGGGCGGCGTGATGGCCGCAGGTTTCGTGTATACCTTCATGGGCCTGATGGTGAAAATCAAAGGCACCGGTTTCATCGACCGCATGCTGCCGCCCGTGGTGATCGGGCCGGTGATCATCTCCATCGGCCTGGCCATGGCGCCGATTGCTGCCAACATGGCGATGGGCAAGGCTGGCGACGGGAGCGTGCTGCTGCCGTACAAGACAGCCATGCTGATCTCCATGCCGGCGCTGCTGACCACACTGATCGTCGCCGTGTTCGGCAAAGGCATCTTCCGCCTGGTGCCGATCATCGCTGGCGTGCTGGTGGGTTTTGCCCTGTCATTTGCCTTTGGCGTGGTCGACACCGCCAGAATCGCCGCTGCCCCCTGGCTGGAAATGCCCAACTTCACGGCACCAGCGTTCAACTGGCAGGCCATTCTGTTCATCGTTCCGGTAGCCTTGGCACCTGCGATCGAGCACATTGGCGGGGTTATCGCGGTTGGCAGCGTAACCGGCCGTGACTACCTGAAGAAGCCCGGCCTGCACCGCACCCTGCTGGGTGACGGCCTGGCCACCACCGCCGCCGGCCTGTTCGGCGGCCCGCCCAATACCACCTACGCCGAAGTGACCGGTGCGGTGATGCTGACCAAGAACTACAACCCGAAGATCATGACCTGGGCGGCGGTATTCGCCATTACCCTGGCATTCATCGGCAAGTTCGGCGCGCTGCTGCAGAGTATTCCGGTGCCGGTGATGGGCGGCATCCTGTGCCTGCTGTTCGGCTCGATCGCCGCGGTAGGCTTGAACACCATGATCCGCCACAAGGTCGACCTGGCCGAAGCGCGCAACCTGGTGATCGTGTCGGTGACCCTGGTGTTCGGTATTGGCGGGGTACTGATCGGCAGCGGTGATGGCCCGGATGACTGGGGCCTGAAGGGGATTGCACTGTGTGCCATCGTGGCGATTGCCCTGAACCTGATCTTGCCTGGCAATGACGGCTGGAAGCACAAGAAGCTCGAGGATCAGCAGCCTTGAGCCACCCTTGACCTGAGCGCCCACAGGGCAGCAAAACACCCTGTGGGAGCGGGTTCACCCGCGAAAAGGCCGGTTCACTCAGGCCTTTTCACACATGTCCGCCAACACCCTTACCCACTGCGGGTGGTCGTTCAAGCACGGCACCAGCACCAGCTCCCGCCCGCCGGCCTCGACAAACTGCTCACTGCCGCGCATGCCGATTTCTTCCAGCGTTTCGATGCAGTCGGCCACGAATGCCGGGCACATCACCAGCAACTTCCTGACCCCCGCCTTGGCCAGCTCGTCCAGGCGTGTTTCGGTGTACGGTTCGATCCACTTGTCACGCCCCAGCCGCGACTGGAAACTCACCGACCACTTGCCGTCGGGTATACCCAACTGCGCCGCAAACGCTTTGGCGGTCGCCAGGCACTGACCCCGGTAACACACCGCGCGCACCTCGGCGCTGGCATCTTTGCAGCAGTCGGCTGCACGCAGATCATGCTTGCCGCGCGTGCCGCGCGGGTACAGCTTTTTCAGGTGCCGCTCCGGCAGCCCATGAAAACTCAGCAACAGGTGGTCGTAATCCTGTGCCAGGTAAGGTTCGGCGCTGGCCGCCAGTGCCTGGATATACGCGGGGTGCTCGTAGAACGGCTGCAGCACCCGCATTTGCAACGGCAACTGGCGCTCTTGGATGGTCTGTTTCGCCAACTCCACGACCGTGGTCACCGTACTGTCCGCGAACTGTGGGTACAACGGCGCCAGGGTAACCCTGCGCACGCCCTGCGCTGCCAGACGCGCCAACACATCCTCCAGCGCCGGCTGGCCGTAACGCATGGCTATTTCAACCGGCCCATGCGGCCAATGCTCGACCATGGCAGCCTGCAGGCGGCGGGTCAGCACCACCAACGGCGAGCCCTCTTCCCACCAGATGGACGCATAGGCATGGGCCGACTGCTCCGGTCGCTTGATCAGGATCAACGACACCAGCAGCCGCCGCAGTGGCCAAGGCAGGTCCACCACGTATGGGTCCATCAGAAACTGGTTGAGGTAGCGGCGTACATCGGCCACCGAAGTGGAGGCCGGGGAACCCAGGTTGACCAGCAGCAGGGCGTGATCAGTCATGCAGCGTCCTATGTCAGAGGCGGCTGGACAGGTCGTCCAGGGCCGATTGCAGATCATTGAAGCGGAAGGCGAAGCCCGCCTCCAGCAAACGTACCGGGCGCGCACGCTGGCCGCCCAACAGCAAGGTCGACAGCTCGCCCAAGCCGGCCTTGAGCAGCAGTGCCGGCACCGGCAATAGCGCCGGCCGATGCAGCGCACGGCCCAGCCGCCTGGCGAACTCGCGGTTGCGCACGGGCGTTGGAGCGCAGGCATTATAAGGACCGCTGGCGTCCTTATGCTGCAAGAGAAAATCAATCAGGGCGACCTGGTCGTCTATATGGATCCACGGCATCCACTGCCGACCGTTGCCCAACGGCCCACCCAGCCCCAGCTTGAAGGGGATGCGCAAGCGCGACAAAAAGCCGCCATCGCTGGCCAGCACCAGCCCGGTACGCACCAACACCACACGGATGCCCTGGGCCTGCGAGCGCTGGGCTGTTTCTTCCCAGGCTATACACAACTGGCTGGCGAAATCTTCCCGCACCGGGGGCGAGGCCTCGGTCAGTTCGCGCTCACCGCCGTCTCCGTACCAGCCCACCGCTGACCCGGATAGCAACACCTCAGGGCGCTGTTCGCGGGTGCCCAGCCAAGCCAGCAGCTGCTCGGTCAGGGCAATGCGGCTAGCCCACAACAGGTTGCGCCGGGCGGCCGTCCAGGGCCGGTCGGCAATCGGCGCCCCCGCCAGGTTGACCACTGCATCGAGCTGATCGTCTGCCTCCAGTTGCTCAAGCCGGGCGATGCCACGCACCCCGGCGCCGCAGAGTTTCGCCACCTCCTGTGGCCGCCGGCTCCACACTGTCAGCCGGTGGCCCTGGCTGAGCCAGTACTGGCACAGGTGCTTGCCAATCAACCCGGTACCGCCTGTCAGCAATATATGCATGCCTGTGTCCTCGCAGATTGCAGCGGTGGTCTATTTTTAACATCAAGGCACTTTTTTGACCCGACGCTCTCGGATAAACATAGGCCAACCTGTCCGGCAAAGCGGAATTACCTTATACAATATTTTTGCTTTGTACAGGTTTTCCTGACAGCGTAGTCTGCTCATAGCAAGGTTTGAAGAGGCCATCATGACAGTACCTATTGCCATCATTGGTGCCGGTATCGCCGGCTTGTCTGCCGCCCAGGCTTTGCAGAAGGCCGGGCGGTCGGTGCACTTGTTCGATAAAGGCAAGGGCAGCGGCGGGCGCATGGCCAGCAAGCGCAGCGAGGCCGGCGCCCTCGACCTTGGCGCGCAGTATTTCACTGCCCGCGACCGGCGCTTTGTCGAGCAGGTCCAGCAATGGGTGGCTGCAGGCTGGGCAGAGCAGTGGAAACCCCAGCTGTACAACTACCGCGACGGCACCCTCAGCCCCTCCCCCGACGAGCAGACACGCTGGGTAGGCGTGCCGCGCATGAGCGCGATCACCCGCGGCCTGCTCAAGGACGTGACGGTGAATTTCGACTGCCGCATTGCCGAGGTGTTTCGCGGCAAGCAGTACTGGCACCTGCAGGATACCGACGGCTGCAGCCACGGCCCCTTCAGCCGCGTGGTAATTGCCGTGCCGGCGCCCCAGGCGACACCGCTGCTGGCCGCCACGCCCAAGTTGGCCGCCGTGGCGGCCGGCGTGCAGATGGAACCCACCTGGGCCGTGGCCCTGGCATTCCAGGCCCCGCTGGATACACCGATGCAAGGCTGCTTCGTGCAGGACAGCGCCCTCGATTGGCTGGCACGCAACCGCAGCAAGCCTGGCCGCGACGAGCAGCCCGATACCTGGATATTGCACGCAACGGCAGACTGGAGCCGGCAGCATATCGACCTGCCCAGAGAGGCAGTGATCGAGCATCTGTACGGCGAATTCGCCGAACTGATCGGCTGCGTGGTGCCCGCGCCCGCGTTCTCCCTGGCCCACCGCTGGCTGTATGCCCGCCCGAGCAGCAACCATGAGTGGGGCGCCCTGGCCGATGCCGACCAAGGCTTGTATGCATGCGGCGACTGGTGCTTGTCGGGGCGTGTAGAAGGCGCCTGGCTCAGCGGCCAGGAAGCAGCACGGCGACTGCTCGAACATTTGGACTGATTTCACCTTATACAAAAAAACTGGTTTGCATAACTTCCGCACTGTGCTGGAATAAACCTGTACAAGTTTTTACAAACGTACAGGTTTTTGGAGGCAGTCATGCTAAACCCGCCCACCCACAGCAAGCCGCGTATTGCCATCAGCGCCTGCCTCACCGGGCACAGCGTGCGCTATAACGGCGGCCACAAGGCCTCCGACCTGTGTCGCACGCAACTGGAAGAACATTTCGAATGGCTGCCTGTTTGCCCCGAGGTAGCCATCGGGCTAGGCGTGCCTCGCGATCCGATCCGCCTGGTTGGCGACCCGAACAACCCTGAAGTGGTCGGCACCCGCAACCCGGGCATGGACCTGACCGGGCCGCTACGCAGCTATGGCGAGCAGATGGCCGCTGAGCTGGGTGACATCTGCGGCTATATCTTCATGCAGAAATCGCCCTCCTGCGGCTTGGAACGGGTCAAGGTCTATCAGCCAAACGGCCACCCTGCGGTGCAGAGTGGTCGCGGCGCCTTTGCCCAGGCTTTCTGCGCGCTACGCCCCGACCTGCCGGTGGAAGAGGAAGGCCGGCTGCATGACCCGGTGCTGCGCGAGAACTTCATAAGCCGTGTCTATGCCTATGCCGACTGGCAACGCCTGCTGGCCGAAGGCCTCAGCCGGGGTGCCTTGGTAAGCTTCCACTCGCGCTACAAGTACCTGTTGATGGCCAACAACCCTCAGGCCTACCGCACCCTCGGGCGCCTGCTCGGCAGCATGAGCAAGGACGATGACCCGCAACAGGTGGGCCAGCGGTATTTCAGCCAGCTGATGCAGGCGCTGCGCCGCTGTGCCAGCCGTGGCACCCACTGCAATGTGCTGCAGCACCTCAGCGGCTATTTCAAGGACACCCTCACCCAGCAGGACAAAGCCGAGCTGCAGACGATCATCGGCCAGTACCAGCAGGGCGTCGTGCCGCTGGTGGTGCCACTGACGCTGCTCAAACACCACCTGCGCAAGCATCCGGACCCGTACCTGCTTCAGCAAACCTACCTGCAACCCCACCCTGAAAGCCTGGGTTTACGCAATGCGGTCTGAGGTGCTGTTGCCAATAGGCGAGTTGGCCCGCCGCACCGGGGTGAACCCGGTCACGCTGCGCGCCTGGGAGCGCCGTTATGGCCTGCTGAAACCACAACGCACAGCGAAGGGGCACCGCCTGTACCCACAAAGTCAGGTGGAACGGGTGGAAACGATCCTGGCCTGGTTGCAGCGGGGTGCCTCTGTTGGCCAAGTGCGCGAATTGCTCGACAAACCAACCAGCAGCGCGCCCAAAGGCGACTGGCAAGCCCGTCAGTACGAGCTGGTCGAAGCCATCGCCAGCCTGTCGCAACGTAACCTGGACCAGCAACTCAACCAGGCCATGGCGCTGTATCCGGCTCTGACCCTGTGCGAACAATTGCTGCTGCCCTTGCTCGACCTGCTCAACCTGCGCTGGGGCAGCTACTTCAACGCGCGGCTGGAGCAGGTGTTCTTCTACGGCTGGCTACGCAGCAAGCTGGGCGCCCGCGTCTACCACGACAACCAGTTGCTGCACGGCCCCGCCGTGCTTCTGGCCGAAGACAGCGAGCGCGCCTTCAGCCCAGGGCTGTGGCTGTGCGCCTGGTTGTTCGCCAGCAATGGCATCCCCGTTGAGGTGCTCGAGCAGCCCGTCAGCGCGGCGCAACTGCAAAGCGCAGTCAACATCTTCCAACCCCGGGCCGTGCTACTGCACCTGGGCCCGCGCATGGACGACAAAGCCTTGCTGCGTGCCCTGCAAGGGGTGCCGGGGCCGAAGTTGCTTGGTGGCAGCATGGTTGCACTGCATGAAACCCGCCTCAAAGACAGCGAACTGCCTGACCTTTTCCTGTTCGATACCCCGCAAGCGGCCTTGCGCCTGCTTCAAGCCCATGACCGCCAGCCTGTAGAGATCAATGCCCCATGCACCTGACCTGGCTGCGTAGTGACCTGCGCATCGATGACAACACCGCACTGAGCGCTGCGACCGAGCGCGGGCCGACCATCGCCTTGTGGCTGGTCAGCCCCGGGCAATGGCGTGCGCACGACGACGCCGACTGCAAAGTCGATTTCTGGCTACGCAACCTGCGCGACCTGCGCCAGGCGCTGGAAAAGCTGAACATCCCGCTGCTGATCCGCAAGATCGACACCTGGGACCAGGCGCCTCAGGCCGTACTCGATGTTTGCCAACAACACCAGGTGCAAAGCGTGCACTGGAACGAGGAATACGGCATCAACGAGCAGCGCCGGGACGCTGCTACGCGCAAGCTGCTGGAAAAAGCGGCTGTCCAGGCGCACAGCTATCTCGACCAACTGCTGTTTCGCCCAGGCACCATCCTGACCCGCAGTGGCGATTATTTTCAGGTATTCAGCCAGTTCAAAAAAACCTGCCTTGAACACCTGCACCGCAGCCTGCCTGCGCTGGCCCGGCGGGTAAAGCGCCAGGCTGCGCTGAAGATCCACAGTGACCCGATCCCGCAACATATCGACGACTTCGAAAAAACCCCGCGCGCCTTGCGTGAGCACTGGCCGGCGGGCGAGGCCCATGCACAGCAGCGCCTATCGCAGTTTCTGGACGAAACCATCGACGACTACCATAAAACCCGGGACCTGCCGGCGATGCCAGGGACCAGCCAGCTTTCGCCGTACCTAGCCGCCGGGGTGATTTCCCCGCGCCAGTGCTTGCATGGGGCCCTTGCCGCTAACAAGGGCGAGTTCGACAGCGGTAGCACGGGTGTGCAGACCTGGGTCAACGAACTGCTATGGCGCGAATTCTACAAGCATATTCTTACCGGCTACCCACAGGTCTCGCGGCACCGCGCCTTTCGCAGCCATACCGAAGCCCTGCCCTGGCGCGATGCGCCGGACGATCTCGAGGCTTGGGAGCAGGGCCGTACCGGCTTCCCGATCATCGACGCGGCCATGCGCCAGCTGCTGCACACGGGCTGGATGCACAACCGGCTGCGCATGATCGTCGCCATGTTCCTCAGCAAAAACCTGTTGATCGACTGGCGCAAGGGCGAGCGTCACTTCATGCGCCACCTCATCGATGGTGACCTGGCCGCCAACAATGGCGGCTGGCAGTGGAGCGCCTCCACCGGCACCGATTCGGTGCCCTATTTCCGCATTTTCAACCCGGTCTCACAATCGCAGCGTTTCGACCCTCAGGGGCGTTTCATTCGTCACTGGCTGCCGGAGCTTCGCGATATCGATGAAAAAACAATTCATGGTCCGATGAAATCTACGGATCTTTTCGCTGGTAATTCGTATCACAATCCAATAGTTGATCTGGGCAGTAGTCGCCAACGTGCATTGGAGGCCTTCAAGGGCCTGCCGCGACGGTAACATCAGGGGGCAGAACGTCTTGAACAACTCACGCAGTTTTTGGGTTACAGGCGCAAGCAATGGACTTGGCTTGGCGTTGTTGCAAGGGCTGCTCGACCAAGGCCACCGGGTGGCCGCGAGTGGCAAGGATGCGCCTGCGTTCGAAGCGCTGGGCGAACGCTATGGCCAGCAATTCCTGCAAGTGCCCTGGCAGTTGCACGATGCACAGCAAGCCGCTGACGCTTGCCAGCTGATCGCTCGTCAATGGCACTCACTGGACGGCGTGATCATCAATGCCGGCACCAGCGATTACCTGCCGGGCGATGTGGCTGACAGCGAATTGATCGAGGCCATCGTCACCAGCAACCAGCTGGCGGGCAAGCACTGCCTGACAGCGGTGACGCCCTTGCTGGCAAAGGGTGATTCGCCCCAGGTGATGGCTATTTTCAACCGCTACTCGGCCCTGCAGTTGTACGCGCCAAGCCAGGTAACCGCCGGTTGGAACCACCTGCCGCAGTGGGTACGTGAGCAACGTGATGCGCTCAAGGCGTTGGGGATATCGCTGACCGTGGTAGGGCCGCAGTCGCTGAAAACGCCAGTGACGCCTGCGCAAGCCTTTCCGGAGCAGTGGACGCCGCAAAGCGCCGCGCAGGAGTTGTTGCGGCGCTGGCCCGCGGCTGAGCCCGAGTTGGTGCTGGAGACGCTTGACCTCAGTGGGCTATGGCCGCTGCCGCCAAGGTGACGGCAGGCTCCCCGCCAAGCGCGAACCTGGGTCGCGCTTGGCGGTTGATGGTCGACCCGATCGGGTCAGAGCGCCATGCGGTAATGCAAGCTGTAGCTTTCGACCCCGTCATTGGGTTCTTTGATGCCGGCGTTCGAGTAGTGGATCGCACGCACACCAATTTCATGCCCACCGGCGAAGCGCAGGCCGAAGCCGATGCGGTCTTCGAACTGGAACGACGAACCCAGTTCGTTGCTTTCCAGCTCGGTGCTGGAGAAAGCTGCCACGCCGATGCCCGCCTCGATGTAGGGCTTGACCGACTGGCCGGCAAACTCGTACACGAACACGGGTGCGAACGACAGGCTGTGGTTGCTAGCCGTGTCGTCGCCGTCCCAATAGGTGTAGGCGCCGTCCCAATAGCCGGTCACGCGGCCGACGCTGGTCTGCCACCAGCTGGCATCCCAGTTCGACTGCAGCCCCAGCCGGTAGACCATCGTCGAGTCACCGGTCTGCCCTACCGAAACCGATACATCAGCAGCCTGCGCCGATACTGCCTGCCCCATGGTGAAAACGGCAGCCGCCGCCAAGCCCAGCAGTTTCTTCATGAGAAACATCCTTCATCCTAGTGCTGTTTTAATGATCGCCTCATCTCAGGCAAAGCATAGAAAGCGGCAGTGGTACGATAGTTCAGCTTTTCTTCACGTTTTTTTCACATGGCAAAGCTTTGCACATCGTCAGACTTATGCCACAGCACAGGCAGGATTTTTTTCAGGGAAGAGGGATCGGCGCTGGTCCAGAAGCGGGTAGCCTGCGCCGGTCCGGCGGCCAGCAGGCCATTGTTGCCTAGCAGCCGCTGCAACTGGCGGGCGACGGCGGCACCGGTATCGATGATGGCCACCTCTGGCGGCACCATGCCGGCCAGCAGCGGCCGCAGGAAGGGGTAATGGGTACAGCCCAGGATCAAGGTGTCACAACCAGCGGCCAGCAGCGGCTCGACATAGCCCCACAGCATCTGGCGCAGCGTGGGGCTGCACAAGTCGCCGGTCTCGATCAGCTCGACCAACCCCGGGCAAGGCTGGGTGATCACCAGCACGTCGCTGGCGAAGCGGTCGAGCAAAGCCGCGAACTTGGCGCTTTGCAACGTGCCGGTGGTGGCCAGCACGCCAACCACGCCTGAGCGTGTCGCAGCCGCGGCAGGCTTTACTGCAGGCTCCATCCCCACCAATGGCCAGTTCGGGTACAGCTCGCGCAAATCCGCCGCGGCCGCCACCGTGGCGGTGTTGCAGGCCAGCACCAGAGCCTTGGCGCCTTGCTCGCGGAAGAACCCGGCAATGCGCCGGCAGCGCTCACGGATGTAGTCCGGGGTTTTTTCGCCATAAGGCACATGGCCGCAATCGGCCACGTACAGCAGTGTCTCGTTGGGCAACAGGCGCTGGATCTCGGCGAGCACCGACAAGCCACCAACACCTGAGTCCATCACGCCGACCGGCGCCGAGCGCTCAGCCATCGCGCTTGCCGCACACGGCACACGCCGGGTCGCGCTTGACGCGCAGTTCGCGAATACGGGTGCCGAGGGCGTCGATCAACAGCAGCCGGCCGACCAGCGGCTCGCCGAAGCCTGCCAGCAGCTTCATCGCTTCCAGCGCCTGCAGGCTGCCGACCAGGCCCACCAGTGGGCCGATCACCCCCGCCTCGCTACAGGTCAGCTCGGCTTCACTGCCATGCCCATACAGGCAGTGGTAGCAAGGGCTGTAGTCGCGACGCGGGTCAAACACCGACAGCTGCCCCTCCAACCGGATTGCCGCACCGCTGACCAAGGGTTTGCCGGCGGCGAAACAGGCGGCGTTGACCGCCTCGCGCGTGGAGAAATTATCGGAGCAGTCCAGTACCAGGTCGACGGCCGCTACCGCGGCTGCCAGGGAGTCCTCGTCCAGTGCCTGGCGTTGCGCAACCAGGGTGACTTCAGGGTTGATGGCCTGCAGGCGCTGCAGCGCCGAGTCGACCTTGCTCATGCCGACACTGTCGCTGTCGTGAAGCACCTGGCGCTGCAGGTTGGTCAGGTCGACGGTATCGAAGTCCGCCAGGTGCAGTTCGCCAACCCCGGCGGCTGCCAGGTACAGGGCGACCGGCGAACCCAGGCCACCCAGCCCGACAATCAATGCCTTGCTGTGCTTGAGGCGTAGCTGGCCGTCGATGTCGATCTGCGCCAGCAGCACCTGGCGGCTGTAGCGCAGCAGTTCCAGATCACTCAGCATGGCAGGCGCCCCAGGCTGATGCGTTCATGGCCACCCAGATCGGTCCGGCTGGCCACCTCGTTGAAGCCCTGTTCGACCAGCAAGGCTCGTACTGCCGCGGCTTGATCATAGCCATGCTCCAGCAGCAACCAGCCACCCGGCAGCAGGTGCCCAGGGGCCTGGGTGACGATCACGCGCAGGTCGTCCAGGCCATCGGGGCCAGCCACCAACGCACTGCTGGGTTCGAAACGCACGTCGCCAGCCACCAGGTGTGGATCTGCTGCGGCGATGTAGGGCGGGTTGCTGACGATCAGGTCGAAACACTCACCGGCCAGGCTGTCGAACCAATGGCTGAGGCGCACCTGGGCATTGCTCAGGCCCAGGCGCTGCCGGTTGCGCTCGGCAAGCGCAGCGGCCTCTGCCACCCGGTCTACGGCCGTGACCTGCCAGGCGGGGCGCTCGCTGGCCAGGGCCAATGCGATGGCGCCCGTGCCAGTGCCCAGGTCGAGAACCCTGGCTGGGGCTGCGGGCTGCAGTTCAAGGGCGGTTTCCACCAGCAGCTCGGTATCCGGCCGTGGGATGAGCGTGTGCGGCGCGACTTCCAGGTCGATCTTCCAGAAACCTTGCTGGCCAAGGATATACGCCACCGGCTCACCGCCGCGGCGGCGCTGCAGGTACCCGGCGTAGGTCTGCGCGTCTTCGCTGCTGACTATCCGCTCGGGCCAGGTGTGCAGATAACTGCGCGACTTGCCGATGGCCGCTGCCAGCAGCAGTTCGGCATCCAGGCGTTCGGTAGGCGATTCTGGCAACTGTGCGTTGCGCAGCAGGCTGGCGATGATGGTCATCAGTCCCCCAGGGCAGCCAGTTGATCGGCCTGGTATTCGGCCAGCAGCGGCTCGATCACCGCGTCCACGCCACCACTGAGGATGTCGTCCAGCGAATACAAGGTCAGGTTGATACGGTGATCGGTCACCCGCCCCTGTGGGTAATTGTAGGTACGAATACGTTCCGAGCGGTCACCCGACCCGACCAGCAGTTTGCGCTCGCTGGCAATGGCGTTCTGGGCGGCGCTGGTCTGCATGTCGTTGAGCTTCGCCGAAAGCCAGGACATGGCGCGGGCGCGGTTCTTGTGTTGCGAGCGCTCTTCCTGACACTCCACCACGATGCCGGTGGGCAAGTGGGTGATGCGGATCGCCGAGTCGGTCTTGTTGACGTGCTGGCCGCCGGCACCGGAGGCGCGGTAGGTGTCCACGCGCAGGTCAGCCGGGTTGATTTCGATGGCCGCTTGTTCGTCTGGCTCGGGCAGTACCGCCACGGTGCAGGCGGAAGTGTGCACGCGGCCCTGGGATTCGGTCTCCGGCACGCGCTGCACGCGGTGTGCGCCAGACTCGAACTTGAGCTTGCCGTAGACGTTTTCACCTTCGACACGGGCGATGATTTCTTTGTAGCCGCCGTGTTCGCCTTCGTTCTCGGACAAAATCTCCAGGCGCCAGCCACGCTTTTCGGCGTAACGCGAATACATGCGGAACAGGTCACCCGAGAAGATCGCGGCCTCGTCGCCACCGGTGCCGGCGCGGATCTCGAGGAACACGTTGCGGCCATCATTCGGGTCCTTGGGCAGCAGCATGCGCTGCAGCTGCGCCTCCAGGGCCAGCAGTTGCTCCTTGGCTTCACGCACTTCTTCCACGGCCATTTCGCGCATGTCCGGGTCACTGTCCTTGAGCAGCGCCTGGGCACCTTCGAGGTCGTCCTGGACTTTGCGCCACTCTTTATAGGCAGCATAGACCGGCTCGACCTCGGCGTACTCGCGGGAATACGCGCGAAAGCGCGTCTGGTCGGAAATGACCTCGGCATCGCCGAGCAAGGCGGTGAGTTCTTCGAAGCGGTCCTGGAGAATTTCCAGTTTGTTCAGCAGCGACGCTTTCATTGCGGGGTTTTGTCCGTCGAGCCCTCGTTGAGGGCAAAGAGTTCCTGGGCCATGGCCAGCGCATCGACGCGCCCCTCGGCCGAGAGCTTTTTCAACTGCACGCTGGGCGCATGCAGGAGTTTGTTGGTCAGGCCCCGGGCCAATTGGGCCAGTACGTCCTCGGGGTTGCCGCCGTTGGCCAGCAGGCGCTGGGCCTTTTGCAGTTCTTCGTCGCGCAGGCGCTCGCTTTGCTGGCGATAGGCCTTGAGCACATCCACGGCAGCCAGTTCACGCAGGCGCAGCATGAAGTCTTCGGCGCCGACTGTCACCAGTTCTTCGGCAGCCTGGGCCGCGCCTTGGCGGCTCTTGAGGTTCTCCGCCACCACATCGTGCAGGTCATCGACGGTGTAGAGGTAGACGTCATCGAGCTCACCGACCTCGGTTTCGATATCGCGGGGCACGGCGATGTCGACCATGAAGATCGGTTTGTGCCGGCGCTGCTTCAGCGCACTTTCGACCGCGCCTTTGCCAAGGATCGGCAACTGGCTGGCAGTGGAGCTGATGACGATGTCGCTGTTGGCCAGCTCCTGGGGGATGTCGGCCAGCAGAACGGCATGCGCACCGAACTGTTCGGCCAGGATGCTGGCGCGCTCCAGGGTGCGGTTGGCCACCACGATGCGGCGCACGCCCTGCTCATGCAGGTGGCGGGCGACCAGGGTGATGGTTTCGCCGGCGCCGATCAGCAGGGCCTGGCTACGGCCCAGGTCGGCGAAGATCTGCTTGGCCAGGCTGACGGCGGCAAAGGCCACCGACACCGGGTTCTCGCCAATGGCGGTGTCGGTACGCACCTGTTTGGCAGCACTGAAGGTGGCCTGGAACAGGCGCCCGAGCAACGGCCCGACAGTACCGGCTTCGCGGGCCACGGCGTAGGCAGACTTCATCTGGCCGAGGATCTGGGGCTCGCCGAGCACCAGCGAGTCGAGGCCCGAGGCCACGCGCATCATGTGCTTCACGGCGTCGTGCTCTTCGTGCACGTAGGCACTGGCGCGCAGTTCGTCGAGGCTGAGGCGGTGGTAATCGGCCAGCCATTTGAGTACGGCGTCGGCGGACAGGTGGTCCTGCTCTATATAGAGTTCACTGCGGTTGCACGTCGACAGAATCGCCGCTTCGCGGCTGGACGTCAGTCGGCAGAGCTGCTGCAGGGCGTCTACCAGCTGCTCTGGGGTAAACGCCACGCGCTCGCGTACGTCTACCGAGGCAGTCTTATGGTTGATACCGAGTGCAAGAAAGGCCATGCGAGGTCGCTGGTTGTGACGGGAAGCCGATAATTGTCCTCTTTCGCAGGTTTCAGGACAACCACCGTTCGCTAATGTGCTGACAGGGCTGCGGCGTTGCGAGCGAACCACGCTGCCGCGCTGCGGTCTGCATGTGCTATGCATGGCTTCATACCTTCGCAGGTGGGTTTGCCCCCGCGCTTGTGTCATCATGCTGCGACCGCCGGTGAGTCCTCCAATAAAGCCTTCTATGAACAAACCATACGCATTGCTGCTTGCCTTCGCCCTGCTTCAGGGCTGCCAGAGCCTGGCCCCGCAAAAGGCCGAGCCTCCCGTTGCCGATGCCGCCAAGGCGGAGGCCGAGAAGCCCGTGGTGTATGGTTCTTTCAAGCAAGACACCCTTTACAGCCTGCTGGTGGCGGAACTGGCCGGGCAGCGCAACCGCTTCGATATCGCCCTGGCCAACTACACCGACCAGGCCGCCAAGACCCAGGATCCCGGCGTATCCGAGCGCGCCTACCGCATCGCAGAATACCTGGGTGCCGACGAGCCCGCCCTGGAAAATGCCTTGGTCTGGGCCCGCAACGACCCACAGAACCTCGACGCCCAACGCGCCGCTGCCATTCAACTGGCGCGCGCCGGCCGTTATGACTACTCCATGGCCTACATGGAAAAGGTACTGCAGGGTCAGGGCGACACCCATTTCGATTTCCTGGCCCTGTCAGCTGCCGAAACCGACCAGAGCACACGTGACGGCTTGCTGCAGAGCTTCGAGCGGCTGCTGGCAAAATACCCCGACAACGGCCAGTTAGTATTCGGCAAGGCCCTGCTGCTGAACCAGGACGGCAAGACTGAAGAAGCCCTGGAACTGCTCGAGTCACACCCCCCGCAAAATGGCGAAATTGCCCCGATCCTGCTGCGCGCCCGCCTGCTTCAGGCGCTGGACCGCGGCCCCGAGGCCCTGCCCCTGCTGCGCGGGGCCATTCGCGACAACCCGGACGACAAACGCCTGCGCCTGACCTACGCCCGCACCCTGGTCGAGCAGGACCGTATTGCCGATGCCAAGGGCGAATTCCTCAGCCTGGTCCAGCAATACCCCGACGACGATGAGCTGCGCTACTCCCTGGCCCTGGTGTGCCTGGAGAACAAGGACTGGGACGAGGCCGAGGGCTACCTGCAGGAACTGGTCGAACGCGACAGCAACGTCGACGCCGCGCGCCTCAACCTGGGCCGTATCCGCGAAGAGCGCCACGACCCCGCAGGCGCCCTGCGTGAATACGCCCTGGTCGGCCCGGGCCCCGACTACCTGCCGGCGCAACTGCGCCAGGCCGACATTCTCATCGCCAACGGCCGTGGCAGCGAGGCCTCGCGCCTGCTTGCCGAGGCCCGCGAAGCGCAGCCGGACTACGCCATCCAGCTGTACCTGATCGAATCGGAAAGCTACAGCAACAACAACAAGGACGCCCAGGCCAACCAGGTGCTGCAACAGGCCATCCAGCGCTACCCGGACGAGCTCAACCTGCTTTACACACGCGCCATGCTGGCCGAAAAACGCGACGACCTGGCGCAGATGGAACAAGACCTGCGCGCGATCATCGCCCGCGAGCCGGAAAACGCCATGGCCCTGAACGCCCTGGGCTACACCCTGGCCGACCGCACGACCCGCTACGCCGAGGCCCGGACGCTGATCGAAAAGGCCCACCAGCTAACTCCCGATGACCCGGCAGTGCTCGACAGCCTGGGCTGGGTGAATTACCGCCTGGGCAACCTCGACGCGGCTGAAACCTACCTGCGCCAGGCGTTTGCCAACTTCCCCGACCACGAAGTGGCTGCCCACCTGGGCGAAGTGCTGTGGGCCAACGGCAAACGCCGCGAAGCCCGCCAGGTCTGGGCCAAGGGCTTCGATGCCCAGCCCGACAGCCCCCTCCTGCGCAAGACCCTCCTGCGCCTGACCGGATCCGAGACCCTTTAACGCCATGTTTCTGCGCCATTGCATTACCTTCACCCTGATCGCCCTGCTCGCCGGCTGCGCCGGCTTTGGAAGCCGCGAGGCCCTGCAGGGCCATGGCGACCCACAGCAGTGGCGCGCCCATAAAGAGCAACTGAGCAGCCTCGACGGCTGGCAGATCAACGGCAAGGTCGGCATCCGCGCACCGCGCGATTCGGGCAGCGGCACGCTGTTCTGGCTGCAACGCCAGGATTACTACGACATTCGCCTGGCTGGCCCGCTGGGCCGAGGTGCCGCCCGCCTCACCGGTCGCCCCGGCGGCGTGGTGCTGGAAGTGGCCAACCAGGGCCGCTACGAAGCCCCCAGCCCCGAAGCCCTGCTGGAAGAGCAACTGGGCTGGCGATTGCCGGTCTCGCACCTGGTCTGGTGGGTACGCGGCCTGCCCGCCCCTGACAGCAAGAGCACACTGAGCCTTGACGGCGACAGCCGCCTGGCCAGCCTCGACCAGGATGGCTGGCAGGTGCAGTACCTTAGCTACACCGAGCAGAACGGCTACTGGTTGCCCGAGCGCCTGAAGCTGCACGGCCAGGACCTGGACGTGACCCTGGTGATCAAGGACTGGCAGCCGCGCCAGCTGGGGCAGTGAGCCCATGCACACGCTGACCCTGCCGGCACCGGCCAAGCTCAACCTGTGGCTGCACATCGTTGGCCGCCGCGCCGACGGCTACCATGAGCTGGAAACGGTGTTTCAGTTTCTCGATCACGGCGACGAACTGCACTTCGCCCTGCGCGATGACGGCGTGATTCAGTTGCATACCCCTGTCGAGGCAGTACCGCACGACAGCAACCTGATCGTGCGTGCTGCGCGCAAGCTACAAGCGCAATCAGGTTCCCGATTGGGTGCGGACATCTGGCTGACCAAGGTCCTGCCCATGGGTGGCGGTATCGGCGGCGGCAGTTCGGATGCTGCCACCACCCTGCTGGCCCTCGCCCACCTGTGGCAGCTGGATTGGGACGAAGACCGCCTGGCCGCCCTGGGCCTGAGCCTG
>NZ_BLJG01000231.1 GCF_009932375.1 Pseudomonas juntendi | reverse complement strand
GAGGTTGATGCCGTCCACTTCGCTGCGCGGCACCAGGATGTCGTTGACGGTGACCTTGTCCAGCGCCTGCAGGCCGTCGAGCAGGCCGTTGCGGGGCGCTTCGTGGCGCTCGTTCTCATCCGGGTCGTCATCTTCCTGCGGGTGCAGGGGCACTGCGGCCGGCTGCGCGCGGAACGGGCGCAAGATCAGTTTGGCGCAGCCGTCGAGCAGGCAGGCGAACGGCTGCAGCAGCGTGAGCGGCGCTTTCAGCAGGCTTACGCCCAGGCTGGCCAGTGCTTGCGGGTTGCGCCGCGCCAGGCGCCGCGGCAGGAACTCGGCAAACACCAACAAGGCCGCGGCAGCGGCCAGCCCGGCCAGCCAGAAACCGTGCTCGCCGTCGTAGCGCTGCCCGACCAGGCACGCGAGGCCCAGGACCAGCAGTTTGCCGAGGCTGGCGCACAGCACCAGCGCCTGGGCGGGCAACGCTGGCTGGCCATCATCGCCACTGCGTTGCGCGCCAGCCAGTTGCAGGCGCGCAACGTCCACAGCAGTGAACAGCGCTGCCCAGAGCAGCGCCAATGCCAGCGTGACCAGTAGCGGTGCGTACGGCAGGGTGTCCATGGGTGGCCGTCAGATATGCAGAATGAATTCGCGAACCAGCTTGCTGCCGAAATAGGCCAGCATCAGCAGGCAGAAACCGGCCAGCGTCCAGCGAATGGCCTTGTGGCCGCGCCAACCCAGGCGGGTTCGCCCCCACAGCAGCACGCTGAATACGACCCAGGCAACGCAGGCCAGCAAGGTCTTGTGCACCAGGTGCTGGGCGAACAGGTTTTCGAGGAACAGCCAGCCGGAGATCAGCGACAGCGACAGCAGGCACCAGCCGGCCCAGAGGAAGCCGAACAACAGGCTTTCCATGGTTTGCAGCGGCGGGAAGTTGCGGATCAGCCCGGACGGGTGCTTGTTCTTCAGCTGGCGGTCCTGCAGCAGCAGCAGCAGCGACTGGAACACGGCAATGGTGAACAGCCCATAGGCCAGGATCGACAACAGGATGTGCGCAAGAATGCCCGGCTCCTCGTCGATCAGTGGCACCGTGCCGGGTGGCGCGAACTGCGCCAGCAAGGCCGTTACCGCGCCTAGCGGGAACAGCAGCACCAGCAGGTTTTCCACCGGTATGCGCAGGCAGGCGAGCAGGGTCAGGGCAATCACTGCCACGGCGATCAGGCTGGCTGCGCTGAAGAAGTCCAGGCTCAGGCCCAGTGGGGTGATCAACTGGAAGAACAGTGCGCCGGCCTGGGCCAGCACCGCAACGGCACCGAGCAGGCCGAGCAGGCGCTTGTCGGCCTTGCGGCCCTGGGCGAGGTATGAGCCCTGGTAGATGGCCGCTGCTATATAAAGGCCGGCGGCGATCAGGTTGGGGATGAGGCTGGGTGAGGAGAACATAAGTCCTGATTGGCGAGCCCTAAAGAGACGGAGTTTGGCATAGTGAGCTGCAAGCTGGAAGCTGCAAGCCTGAAGCGGGGGGCTTTAAGCGGCAAGCTTCAAGCTTCAAGCTTCAAGCTTCAAGCTTCAAGCGGCAAGCTTCAAGAAAAAGCAGCCATCCCGCGCATCGGCTCTTGCTTGTAGCTTGTAGCTTGCCGCTTGCCGCTTGCCGCTCGGAAGCCAAGGTGGGCGCCGCCGCCGCACTTCGCTATAATCGCCGCCTTGCTGTGCCTGGCGGGTATGTTTTTCCCTGCAGGCGCCTGACAAACCTCGGCTTTTACTGGGCCTGAAAGGATCACCATGTTCGAAAACCTGACCGACCGCCTGTCACAGACGCTGCGCCACGTCACCGGCAAGGCCAAGCTGACTGAAGACAACATCAAGGACACGCTGCGCGAAGTGCGCATGGCCCTGCTCGAGGCCGACGTCGCCCTGCCGGTGGTCAAGGATTTCGTCAACAGCGTCAAGGACCGTGCGGTCGGCACCGAAGTGTCGCGCAGCCTCACCCCGGGCCAGGCGTTCGTCAAGATCGTGCAGGCCGAGCTGGAAAGCCTCATGGGCGCGGCCAACGAAGACCTTGCGCTCAATGCCGCCCCGCCTGCCGTGGTACTGATGGCCGGCTTGCAGGGCGCCGGCAAGACCACCACCGCTGGCAAGCTGGCGCGCTTCCTCAAGGAGCGCAAGAAAAAGAGCGTGATGGTGGTGTCCGCCGACGTCTATCGCCCGGCGGCGATCAAGCAGCTGGAAACCCTGGCCAACGACATCGGTGTCACCTTCTTCCCGTCCGACATCAGCCAGAAGCCGGTGGCCATTGCCGAAGCGGCCATCCGCGAAGCCAAGCTCAAGTTCATCGACGTGGTCATCGTCGACACCGCCGGCCGCCTGCACATCGATGCCGACATGATGGCCGAGATCAAGGCGCTGCACGCTGCGGTCAAGCCGATCGAAACCCTGTTCGTGGTCGACGCCATGACCGGCCAGGACGCCGCCAACACCGCCAAGGCCTTTGGCGAGGCGCTGCCGTTGACCGGCGTGGTACTGACCAAGGTCGACGGTGACGCCCGTGGCGGTGCTGCGCTGTCGGTGCGTGCCATCACCGGCAAGCCGATCAAGTTCATCGGTATGGGTGAAAAAACCGAGGCCCTCGAGCCGTTCCACCCCGACCGCGTGGCCTCGCGCATCCTGGGCATGGGCGATGTGCTCAGCCTGATCGAGCAGGCCGAGCAGACCATCGACAAGGCCAAGGCCGACAAGCTGGCCAAGAAGCTGAAGAAGGGCAAGGGCTTCGACCTCGAAGACTTCCGCGACCAGCTGCAGCAAATGAAGAACATGGGCGGCCTGGGTGGCCTGATGGACAAGCTGCCGAGCATCGGCGGGGTCAACCTGTCGCAGATGGGCAACGCCCAGGGCGCGGCCGAGAAGCAGTTCAAGCAGATGGAAGCGATCATCAACTCCATGACCCCTGCCGAGCGCCGCGACCCTGACCTGATCAGCGGTTCGCGCAAGCGCCGTATCGCCCTGGGTTCCGGTACCCAGGTGCAGGACATCGGCCGGCTGATCAAGCAGCACAAGCAGATGCAGAAGATGATGAAGAAGTTCTCTGCCAAGGGCGGCATGGCCAAGATGATGCGCGGCCTGGGCGGTATGCTCCCGGGCGGCGGCATGCCCAAGCTGTAACACGTATTCCGGGTGCCTGCCTTTCGTCGGGCAGGCAGCCAGAACCCCCGCCATGGCGGGGCAACGGCCGCGAATTTCGCGGCGCAACCGGCAAATCTGGACGGCGGGGCGGTGCCTTGCCGAAAAAGTCATTTGCAAATGTCCGTGTATTCCCCGAGAATATGCGGCCTTTTGGGCACCCGTGTGCCTATTTGGCATTCAGATTTGCAGTAAAAACTGCAACACCGACTATAGGAACGATGTTCACATGGTAACCATTCGTCTGGCCCGTGGCGGCTCGAAAAAGCGCCCATTCTACCACCTGACCGTGACCAACTCGCGTAACGCCCGTGACGGCCGTTTCGTTGAGCGCGTTGGCTTCTTCAACCCGATCGCATCGGGCGCCGAAGTCAAGCTGTCGGTCAACCAGGAGCGCGTCACCTACTGGCTGAGCCAGGGCGCACAGCCGTCTGAGCGCGTTGCTCAGCTGCTGAAGGACGCTGCCAAGGCCGCTGCCTGAAACGTATGAACGCGACGCCAGAAAAGGCTGACGACCTCATCGTCGTTGGCAAGATTTTTTCGGTTCACGGCGTTCGCGGCGAGGTGAAGGTGTATTCCTTTACCGATCCGATTGAAAACCTGTTGGATTATCCGCGCTGGACGCTTCGGCACGAAGGCAAGGTAAAGCAGGTCGAGCTGGTCAGCGGTCGTGGCTCCCAAAAGGGCCTGGTCGTGAAACTGAAAGGCCTCGATGATCGTGATGAAGCCCGGCTTCTGAGCGGTTACGAAATCTGCATTGCGCGGAGCCTTTTGCCCAACCTGGCTGCCGACGAGTACTACTGGTACCAGTTGGTGGGTCTGAAGGTCATCAACCAGGACGAACACCTGTTCGGCAAGGTCGATCACCTGTTGGAGACTGGCGCGAACGATGTAATGGTGGTCAAGCCCTGTGCGGGCAGCCTGGATGATCGCGAGCGGCTGTTGCCCTATACGGAGCAATGCGTGCTGGCAATCGACCTGGAAGCAGGCACGATGCGGGTTGAGTGGGACGCGGATTTCTAAACGATGGGTAACCTTCGCGTAGATGTCATCACGTTGTTCCCCGAGATGTTCTCGGCCATCACGGAGTACGGCATTACCAGCCGCGCGGTGAAACAAGGGTTGCTTCAGGTGACTTGCTGGAACCCGCGGGACTACACCACAGATCGTCACCACACGGTAGATGATCGGCCGTTTGGTGGTGGTCCGGGCATGGTGATGAAAATCAAGCCTCTGGAAGATGCACTGGTTAGCGCCAGGCAGGCAACCGGAGCTGCGGCGAAGGTGATCTACCTTTCGCCACAAGGCCGCAAGCTGACTCAGCAAGCGGTCAAAGGCCTGGCCGAACAGGAGTCGTTGATCCTGATCGCCGGTCGTTATGAGGGCATCGACGAGCGCTTTATCGAGGCTCATGTCGATGAGGAGTGGTCGATTGGTGACTATGTGCTTTCCGGTGGCGAGCTGCCGGCCATGGTACTGATCGATGCGGTTACGCGGCTGCTGCCCGGAGCTTTAGGGCATGTGGACTCGGCGGAAGAGGATTCCTTTACCGACGGTCTGCTTGATTGCCCGCACTACACCCGGCCTGAGGTGTATGCGGATCAGCGTGTTCCCGACGTGTTGCTAAGTGGCAACCATGCACACATCCGGCGTTGGAGGATGAAGCAGTCCCTTGGTAGGACCTTCGAACGACGCGCCGATCTTCTGGAAAGTCGCTCGCTTTCTGGAGAAGAGAAGAAGCTGCTCGAGGAATATCTCCGCGAGCGGGACGATAGTTAAACGTATCGATGGTGGATCGCGTATCCATCTTAGGAGCACAGCATGACCAACAAGATCATCCAGCAGCTCGAAGCCGAGCAGATGAGCAAGGAAATCCCGACCTTCGCGCCAGGCGACACCGTTGTCGTTCAGGTTAAAGTGAAGGAAGGTGAGCGTTCCCGTCTGCAGGCGTTCGAAGGCGTCGTTATCGCCAAGCGTAACCGCGGTCTGAACAGCGCCTTCACCGTGCGCAAGATCTCCAGCGGCGTTGGCGTAGAACGTACCTTCCAGACCTACAGCCCGCAAATCGACAGCCTGGCCGTGAAACGTCGTGGTGACGTGCGTAAAGCCAAGCTGTACTACCTGCGCGACCTGTCCGGCAAAGCCGCTCGCATCAAGGAAAAACTGTCCTGAGTACAGTTTGCCCGGTGGCCGAGGCCGCCTAGCGAGAGAAAAGCAGCCTTCGGGCTGCTTTTTTGCTTTTTCAACCTTCAGAAGATCGAATTGCGATGACTACCCGAGACCAGGAAATTCAGCGCCGCACCGAACTGTCGGTTACCCGCGTGACCAAGGCGGTGTTCCCCAACACCACCAACCACCACAACACCCTGTTCGGCGGTACTGCGCTGGCCTGGATGGACGAGGTGTCGTTCATCGCTGCCACGCGCTTCTGCCGCCTGCCGCTGGTGACCGTGTCCACCGACCGCATCGACTTCAAGCACCCGATCCCGGCCGGCTCGATCGTCGAGTTGGTGGGCACGGTGATCAAGGTCGGCAACACCAGTTTGCAGGTGCAAGTGGATGTGTTCGTAGAAAACATGTACCTGGACGGCCGTGAGCGTGCGATCCATGGGGTGTTCAGCTTTGTCGCCATCGACGAGGACAAGCGCCCGGTGCCGGTTTTGCCCCAGGCCTGAGTTCTTCTGCACTGGCCCTTTCGCCGGCGCGCTCGCTTCTACAAGCCATGCAAAGCATTCAAAGCCTGTGCAGGCCCTGTGGGAGCGGGCGTGCCCGCGAAGAGGCCGGTACAGACAACCCCCAGGCTGCTGTGAAACACTAGCCCCATCTCCAACACCCAGCAGCCCTGAATGCCCGCCCTAGACCACCCCCTGATCGACCAGTTCCTCGACGCCCTGTGGCTTGAGAAAGGCCTGTCCGACAACACCCGCGTGTCCTACCGCAGTGACCTGGCCCTGTTCAACGGCTGGCTGCATGAGCGCTCCGTGGCGCTGCCCGACGCTGGCCGCGACCTGATCCTCGACCACCTGGCCTGGCGCCTGGAGCAGGGCTACAAGCCGCGTTCCACGGCACGTTTCATCTCCGGCCTGCGCGGCTTCTTCCGTTACCTGTTGCGGGAAAAGCTGGTGGCCATCGACCCGACCTTGCAGGTCGACATGCCGCAACTGGGCAAGCCTTTACCCAAGTCGCTGTCCGAAGCGGACGTCGAAGCCCTGCTGCAGGCCCCGGACCTGGGCGAGGCCATCGGCCAGCGTGATCGCGCCATGCTCGAAGTGCTGTACGCTTGTGGTCTGCGCGTCACCGAACTGGTCAGCCTGGCCCTCGACCAGGTCAACCTGCGCCAGGGCGTGCTGCGGGTCATGGGCAAAGGCAGCAAAGAGCGCCTGGTTCCCATGGGCGAAGAAGCCGTGGTATGGCTGGAGCGCTACCTGCGCGGTGGCCGTGCCGAACTGCTCAATGGCCGCCCCAGTGATGTACTGTTCCCCAGCCTTCGCGGCGAGCAGATGACCCGCCAGACCTTCTGGCACCGCATCAAGCACCATGCCCGCGTGGCCGGTATCGACAAGCCGCTGTCCCCGCATACGCTGCGCCATGCCTTTGCCACCCATTTGCTCAACCATGGCGCCGACCTGCGCGTGGTGCAGATGCTGCTGGGCCACAGCGACCTGTCGACCACGCAGATCTACACCCATGTGGCCAAGGCTCGCCTGCAACAGTTGCACGCCCAGCACCACCCGCGTGGATGAATGTTTTTCATGTTCCGCCGACCGGTCCTTGCCAGGCCCTTCACCAGCAGCGTGATGTGGTAGGCTTGGGCGGTTTGCACCAAGGGCCGCACGCTCACCGCTCTTTTTCGCCGGTGGCGCCCTCCGGTCCCTGTCCGCCTTCAGGAGTTCCCATGCGCGTGACCCAGTTTTTCGCCGCCGCCGCGTTGGCGCTGGCCAGTACCTTTGCGCTTGCCGCGGCAACCGACAGCAATGCCGGTGCCGAGCAGGCCATCCGTAAATCACTGCAAAACCTCGAGCTGGAAGTACCCGTGGAAAGCGTGGCCAGCAGCCCGCTGAACGGCCTGTACGAAGTCAAGCTCCAGGGCGGCCGGGTGCTCTACGCCAGCGCCGATGGCCAGTTCGTGATGCAGGGTTATCTGTTCCAGATCCAGAACGGCAAGCCGGTCAACCTTACCGAAAAAACCGAACGCCAAGGCGTGGCCAAGCTCATCAACGGCATTCCAGCCGCCGAGATGGTGGTTTATCCTGCCAAGGGCGAAACCAAGTCGCATATCACCGTTTTCACCGACACCACCTGCCCGTACTGCCACAAGCTGCACGCCGAAGTGCCTGAACTGAACCGCCGCGGTATCGAAGTGCGCTATGTCGCCTTCCCGCGCCAGGGCCTCGGTTCGCCGGGTGACCAGCAATTGCAGGCGGTGTGGTGCTCCAGCGACCGCCGCGCGGCGATGGACAAAATGGTCGAAGGCGAGGAAATCAAGGCGGCCAAGTGCGCCAACCCGGTCGGCAAGCAGTTCCAGCTGGGCCAGTCGATCGGTGTCAACGGCACGCCGGCCATCGTGCTGGAAAGCGGCCAGGTCATTCCGGGCTACCAGCCGGCACCACAGGTCGCCAAGCTGGCACTGGCCAAGTAATCCAATTCAGTACGCCGTCGTCATGGGGTGACGGCATGTTTCACGGTCGGCAAGGTGCCGGCCGTTCAATGGGGAGTTCACAGTGAAACCGGTCAAAGTAGGCATCTGTGGGTTGGGGACCGTCGGTGGCGGAACCTTCAATGTACTTCAGCGCAACGCCGAGGAGATTGCCCGTCGTGCCGGGCGCGGTATTGAAGTGGCACAGATCGCCATGCGCTCGCAGAACCCGAACTGCCAGATTACCGGTACCCCCATTACCGCTGATGTGTTCGACGTTGCGAGCAACCCCGAGATCGACATCGTCATCGAGCTGATCGGCGGCTACACCATCGCCCGCGACCTGGTGCTCAAGGCCATCGAGAACGGCAAGCACGTGGTCACCGCCAACAAGGCACTGATCGCCGTGCACGGCAACGAAATCTTTGCCAAGGCCCGCGAAAAAGGCGTGATCGTCGCCTTCGAAGCGGCCGTGGCCGGCGGCATCCCGGTGATCAAGGCCATCCGTGAAGGCCTGTCAGCCAACCGCATCAACTGGCTGGCCGGCATCATCAACGGTACCGGCAACTTCATCCTCACCGAAATGCGCGAGAAAGGCCGGGCCTTCCCCGACGTGCTGGCCGAAGCCCAGGCGCTGGGCTACGCCGAAGCCGACCCTACCTTCGACGTCGAAGGCATCGATGCTGCGCACAAGCTGACCATCCTCGCCTCCATCGCGTTCGGCATTCCGCTGCAGTTCGACAAGGCCTACACCGAAGGCATCACCCAGCTGACCACCGCTGACGTGAACTACGCCGAGGCCCTCGGCTACCGCATCAAGCACCTGGGCGTGGCCCGGCGCACCGCTGAAGGCATCGAGTTGCGCGTGCACCCGACCTTGATCCCCGCCGACCGCCTGATCGCCAACGTCAACGGCGTGATGAACGCCGTGATGGTCAACGGTGACGCCGCCGGTTCGACCCTGTACTACGGTGCCGGTGCCGGCATGGAGCCAACCGCCTCGTCGGTGGTTGGCGACCTGGTCGACGTGGTCCGTGCCATGACCTCCGACCCGGAAAACCGCGTACCGCACCTGGCCTTCCAGCCCGATTCGCTGTCGGCCCACCCGATCCTGCCGATCGAAGCCTGCGAGAGCGCCTACTACCTGCGTATCCAGGCCAAGGATCACCCAGGCGTGCTGGCCCAGGTGGCCAGCATCCTTTCCGAGCGTGGTATCAACATCGAGTCGATCATGCAGAAGGAAGCCGAGGAACAGGACGGCCTGGTACCGATGATCCTGGTCACCCACGGCGTGGTCGAGCAGCGCATCAATGATGCCATCGTCGCCCTGGAAGCCCTGCAGGACGTGGTCGGCAAGGTTGTGCGCATTCGCGTCGAGCAGCTCAACTAAGCGGCAAGCCTCAAGCTGCAAGCTGCAAGAAAGGCAGTGCAGTGTTGAGGCTTCGAATAGAGTTAATTCGCGGCAAGGGCGAGACGCAAGGCACAAGAGCAACGCCGTTCGGCTTTTTCTTGTCGCTTGCAGCTCGAAGCTTGCCGCTCAAACCAAAGGTTTGCACCCATGCGCTATATCAGTACCCGCGGCCAGGCACCGGCCCTGAATTTCGAAGACGTGCTGCTGGCTGGCCTGGCCAGTGACGGCGGCCTGTATGTGCCGGAAAACCTGCCACGTTTCACCCAGGAAGAAATCGCTTCGTGGGCCGGCCTGCCGTACCACGAACTGGCCTTCCGGGTCATGCGCCCGTTCGTTGAAGGCAGCATCGCCGACGCCGACTTCAAGAAGATCCTCGAAGAAACCTACGGCGAGTTCGCCCACGCAGCAGTGGCCCCGCTGCGCCAGCTGAACAGCAACGAATGGGTACTCGAGCTGTTCCACGGCCCAACCCTGGCGTTCAAGGACTTTGCCTTGCAACTGCTCGGGCGCCTGCTCGACCACGTGCTGGCCAAGCGCAACGAGCGCGTGGTGATCATCGGCGCCACCAGTGGTGACACAGGCTCCGCGGCCATCGAAGGCTGCCGCCGTTGCGACAACGTCGACATCTTCATCCTGCACCCGCACCAGCGCGTGTCGGAAGTACAGCGGCGGCAGATGACCACCATTTTCGGTGACAACATCCACAACATCGCCATCGAAGGCAACTTCGACGATTGCCAGGAAATGGTCAAGGCCAGCTTCGCCGACCAGTCGTTCCTCAAGGGCACCCGCCTGGTGGCCGTGAACTCGATCAACTGGGCGCGCATCATGGCCCAGATCGTCTACTACTTCCATGCCGCCCTGCAGTTGGGTGGGCCGTCGCGTTCCGTGGCGTTCTCGGTGCCGACCGGCAACTTTGGCGACATTTTTGCCGGCTACCTGGCGCGCAACATGGGCCTGCCGGTCAGCCAGCTGATCGTGGCCACCAACCGCAACGACATCCTGCACCGCTTCATGAGCGGCAACCAGTACGTCAAGGAAACCCTGCACGCCACCTTGTCGCCGTCGATGGACATCATGGTGTCGTCCAACTTCGAGCGCCTGCTGTTCGACCTGCACGGCCGCAACGGTGGCGCAATTGCCGAACTGATGGCCAACTTCAAGCAGGGTGGCGGCTTCAGCGTCGAGCAGGACCGCTGGACCGAAGCCCGCAAGCTGTTCGATTCGTTGGCCGTCAGCGACGAACAGACCTGCGAGACCATCGCCGAGGTGTTCGCTGCCACTGGCGAGGTCCTCGACCCGCACACCGCGATCGGCGTCAAGGCCGCCCGTGAGTGCCGCCGCAACCTGGACACGCCGATGGTGGTGCTGGGTACCGCGCACCCGGTCAAGTTCCCTGAAGCGGTAGAAAAGGCCGGTGTGGGCAAGGCACTCGAGCTGCCGGCGCACCTCAGCGACCTGTTCAGCCGTGAGGAGCGTTGCACGGTGCTGGCCAATGACCTGAAAGCGGTACAGGGCTTTGTCAGCCAGCATGGCAACCGCGGCAAGCCATTGTAATGGCTGTGCCTGGGGCTGCTGCGCAGCCCCGTCGCGATACAAGGCCGCTCCTGCAGGCAACCGCGTTGGCTTCAGCTGACGCGGTATAGCCAGTTCCCGCAGCTTAATCAGAATCATCCTATTCAGGCGGCATTCACCAGCGCCTAAATTAGCCGGTCCTCCCATCAGGAGCGGCTCATGCACCAGACCGTCGTGTTGATTCATCAGGCACGCCCATCGCACCAGATCCTGCTGCACCAGGCCCTCAACGCGCAGGGCGTGTTCGCTGTGCGCATCAGCGCGACCACCGCTGAACTGGATGCCCGCCTTGGCGCCGAACGCCGCCCAGACCTGCTGATTCTCGACCACGCCATGCCAACCAGGGCCGGCCGTGCCCTGCTCGCACGTCTGGCCCAGGCCCGTGCCCTGTTGTTCGTCGGCCAGCCTGCGCCGCAGCGTTTCGACCTGGCCCAAGAGGCGCGCAATCAAGGCCTGTGGGTACTCGCCGAGCTGCCCTGGCCGTTGTCGATGCCGCGCCTGCAGCGCGCCCTGCAGACGCTGCAGGCGCGGCATCGACAAGGGCCATAGCAAGGCGAACTTTCCGCTGTGCCCGCGGGTCAGTTGCTCTATATCCCACCACGCAGCGAGTGAACCGGATGGAAAGAATCTGCAGCCTGCTCAACGATGCACTGAGCCCTTATCAGACCCACCTCGGCGTTGCCGATGCCAACGGTAATCGCCAACTCACGGTTCAAGGCGGCCTCACAGGGGTGACCTTGCAGCGCACTGTCAGTGAGCGCCAGTTACAGGAACACCGCCTGTTGATCGACCTGGTGGATGGTTTGCACCGTGACCTGCAGATAGCCGAGGGGCGGCTGCAGCCTTGCGTGATCGCTGCGCTGCAACAATGCCAGCAACCGCAGGGAACCTTTGCCTAAAGGATTCATCTGACACAGTAGGGGCAGCCAGCCAGCGCTTTGCTCCGGCGCTGGCAAAACTGCCACGGGAAGTCCTCAAGGGCTTTCGCTTGACCCCGGGCGTCCTTCCCCAGCGCCCGGGGTTTCTTTTTTCTGGGTTCTCTACCGGCCCTGTCGCGCCGCGGACTCAATTCGTAAGCGCGACGCGGCCTGTGTGGGAGCGGGCGTGCCCGCGAACAACGGCGTAGCCGGTGCCAGCCACCGCGCTGGATTTTTCGCGGGCATGCCCGCTCCCACAAAGTCCCCGCTAAATCAATAAGTTATGCAATTTTCTCTGGAGCTGGCTTGCCCGCGACAGGGCCGGTGCAGGCATTTAATGTGCTTCGAAGAAACGCTTGCTTTCTTCCAGGTAGTTTCTGCGCGAGACCGGATCCAGCCAGTGGGCATACAGCCCAGGCAGCACGTCCCGTCGCAACGCAAGCAGCAACTGGTCGATATGCGCCACTGCAGCGCGCCCCAGTTCGCTGTCCGAGCACCCCACGTGCAGAAACTGGTAGCGCTCCACCCCCTGCACTGGATAAAACTGATAATCGGCCAGCGCGGCGCCTTGCTGCTGGATCAGGTAACGCACCTCAGGCCAGTAGCCGAGCACCAGGCGCAGGCGCCCCAACTGCTGCATCTGCAGCAGGTTGGCGGTGGCTTCGTTACCGTAATGGCGGCTGAGCACAGTGTCTGGCAGCTGGCGCAAAATGCTGTCGATCTGCAGGCCATAACTGCGTTCGGCAACGACCCCGAGTTTCAGTGCGGTTTTGCTCAGCAGGCCATGCAGGTCTACCTGCTGGCCCTGCAGATAGGGGGCCACCAGTGCCTGGCTTTCCTTGCGGCCCACCAGGCCGCCACTGAGCACGCCCAGGGAGGGCAGGGAGAACTGCACATATTCCTCACGTTGGGGTGTCCACAGCAGCGTCGGGTCGCAGGTGAAGGTGTTGCGGTCCTGCAGCATCTGTATTCCGCGGGCACGGGTGACGCGCTGGATGGCGTGGTCGTACTCGGGCATCTGCGCAATCAACAGGGGCAGCAGTTGGTCGATTACCCCTCGGCCTTGCTCCGGGCCGTCGAAAATGGTGAATGGTGGCAGGTCACGCACCAGCCAGAACAGGCGTTCCTTGGCAATGGCAGGGTGCAGCAGCAATGCGGCCATCAGCCCGCAAAGCAGGACCAGCGGGCGTAGGCGGCGGGCGGCGCGCATGCGGCCGGGCTGCGCCTGGTTCAGACCGTGCCTGCGGCGCGCAAGCTGGCGATGGCCGCCGCGTCATAGCCAAGGCTGGCCAGCAGTGCCTCGGTGTGCTCGCCAAGGGCCGGGCCCACCCATTCGCTCGAACCTGGGGTTTCCGACAGCTTGGGCACGATGCCAGGCATCTTGAATGGCTTGCCGTCGGGCAGCTTGGCCTGGAGGAACATTTCCCGAGCCAGGTACTGCGGGTCGCTGAACATGTCCTCGGCGGAGTAGATCCGGCTGGCCGGGACCTCGGCGGCGGTCAGCACCTGCATCAGCGTTTCCAGCGGCAGGCTGTTGGCCCAGCGGTCGATCACCCCGTACAGCTCATCCCGGCGAAGGTCGCGGCCATCGTTGCTGGCCAGGCTTGGGTCGTCAGCCAGGTCGGCACGCCCGATGGCCTGCATGAAGCGCTTGAAGATCGCATCGCCGTTGGCGCCGATCTGTACATGCTTGCCGTCGGCGCTGGTGTGGATGGAGGAGGGGGTAATGCCGGGCATGATGTTGCCGGTGCGTTCACGGATAAAACCGAATACATCGAATTCCGGGACCATGCTTTCCATCATGGCGAAGATGGCTTCGTACAGCGCTACGTCCACCACCTGGCCCTGGCCGCCGTTGACCTCCCTGTGGCGCAGCGCCATCAGCGCGCCGATAACGCCCCACAAGGCGGCGATCGAGTCGCCGATCGAAATGCCGGTGCGCACCGGTGGCCGGTCGTCGAAGCCGGTGATGTAGCGCAGGCCGCCCATCGACTCGCCTACGGCACCAAAACCTGGTTGGTCCTTCATTGGCCCGGTCTGGCCAAAGCCCGACAGGCGCACCATGATCAGCCCAGGGTTGAGCGCATGCAGCACATCCCAGCCCAGGCCAAGCTTTTCGAGCACGCCCGGGCGGAAGTTCTCGATCAGGATGTCGGCGTCGGCCAGCAGCCTTTGCAATACCTCGCGGCCTTCAGGGTGCTTCAGGTTGAGGGTCAGCGACTGCTTGTTGCGCGCCTGCACGAACCACCACAGGGAGGTGCCTTCGTACAGCTTGCGCCACTTGCGCAGCGGGTCGCCGCCATCGGGCGACTCGACCTTGACCACCTCGGCACCGAATTCGGCGCAGATGCGCGAGGCGAATGGCCCGGCGATCAGTGTGCCGAGTTCGACAACTTTGAGGCCGGCGAGGGGTTTGCTGGGCGTCGACATGGGGCATCCGTGGCAGTTGGGCAGAGCGGTGGTTTTATCACACGGCGGTTGCGCCGGGTACTGCTGCGGCGCATGGCGAGTGCGGATGGGTTAGACTGTGCGACTTTTCTTTTGCACGAAGCCTGTCGACCATGGCCCAGCCGTCCACCACCTACAAGTTCGAACTGAATCTCACCGATCTTGACCGTAACGTCTACCAAAGCGTCAAGCAGACCATCGCGCGCCACCCTTCGGAAACCGAAGAGCGCATGGCGGTGCGGTTGTTGGCCTACGCGCTCTGGTACAACGAGAACCTGTCGTTCGGCCGTGGCCTGTCGGATGTAGATGAGCCGGCACTTTGGGAAAAGAGCCTGGACGACCGCGTGCTGCACTGGATCGAAGTGGGCCAACCCGATGCCGAGCGCCTGACCTGGTGCTCGCGGCGCACCGAACGCACCAGCCTGCTGGCCTATGGCAGCCTGCGCGTGTGGGAAGGCAAGGTGGTCAGCGCGGTCAAGAACCTCAAGAACCTGAACATCGCCGCAGTGCCGCAGGAGGTGCTGGAAACCCTGGCCGCCGACATGCCGCGCGCCATCAAGTGGGATGTGATGATCAGCGAAGGTACGGTCTTCGTTACCGACGACCGTGGCCAGCACGAAGTGCAACTGCAGTGGCTACTGGGTGAGCGTGGCTGAAGCAACCCATGCGTATCGAACCTCGCCCCCTGCCTGCGACCCTGCCTTTTCTGGGTAACCTGCCACCCTTGCTCACCCGTTTGTATGCCGCACGCGGCGTGCAAAGCGAGGCCGAACTGGACAAAAGCCTTGCGCGGCTGCTGCCGTATCAGCAGCTCAAGGGCATCGAGGCCGGCGTCGACCTGCTGGTCGCTGCCATAGACCAGCGCCAGCGCATTCTCATTGTCGGCGACTTCGACGCCGACGGTGCCACCGCAAGTACGGTTGGGGTGCTGGGCTTGCGTTTGTTGGGGGCAGCCCATGTCGATTACCTGGTGCCCAACCGTTTTGAATACGGTTACGGCCTGACCCCGGAAATCGTCGAAGTTGCCCTGCAGCGCCAGCCGCAGTTGCTGATTACCGTGGACAACGGCATTTCCAGCGTCGACGGGGTGGCCGCTGCCAAGGCCGCTGGGCTGAAAGTGCTGGTGACCGACCATCACTTGCCAGGCGAACAACTGCCCGATGCCGACGCCATCATCAACCCCAACCAGCCGGGTTGCAGCTTCCCGAGCAAGGCGCTGGCCGGGGTCGGTGTCATCTTCTATGTGCTGATGGCCCTGCGCGCGCGGTTGCGCAGCCTGGGCCGCTACGCGACACAACCCCAGCCGAACATCGGTGAACTGCTCGACCTGGTCGCCCTGGGCAGTGTGGCCGATGTGGTGCCGCTGGATGCCAACAACCGCATCCTGGTGCACCAGGGCCTGGAGCGCATCCGTGCCGGCCGTGCCCGCCCGGGCTTGAAGGCCATTCTTGAGGTGGCCCGCCGCGATCACCGGCGCATCACCTCCACCGACCTGGGTTTCATTCTTGGCCCACGCCTGAATGCAGCCGGGCGCCTGGACGACATGAGCCTGGGCATCGAATGCCTGCTGTGCGAAGACCCGGCGCTGGCCCAGGACATGGCGCAGCAGCTGGATGACCTGAACCAGGACCGCAAGTCCATCGAGCAAGGCATGCAGCGCGAGGCGCTGGCCCAGCTCAAGGACCTGCCGGTCGAGTCGATGCCTTACGGCTTGTGCCTGTTCGATGCCGACTGGCACCAGGGCGTGATCGGTATTCTGGCGTCGCGGCTGAAGGAGCGTTACCACCGGCCGACCATTGCCTTCGCCGATGCAGGCGCTGGCATGCTGAAGGGCTCGGCGCGTTCTGTGCCAGGGTTCCATATTCGCGATGCGCTGGATGCCGTGGCGGCGCGCCACCCGCAATTGATCAGCAAGTTCGGCGGCCACGCCATGGCCGCTGGCTTGTCGTTGCCAGAGGCAAATTTCCCGGCCTTTGCCGAGGCTTTCGACGAAGAGGTACGGCGCCAGCTGCGTGAAGACGACCTGACCGGGCGCCTGCTGTCCGACGGCAGCCTGGCGGTGGAAGAATTCCACCTCGATCTGGCCAAGGCGCTACGCAATGCCGGGCCATGGGGCCAGCATTTCCCTGAGCCGCTGTTTCATGGCGTGTTCCAGTTGGTGGAGCAGCGCGTGGTGGGCGAGCGGCACTTGAAGGTGGTACTGAAGAGCGAGTGTGGCTCGGTGCGGCTGGATGGCATTGCCTTCGGCATCGACCGCGACGTATGGCCGAACCCGACGGTGCGCTGGGTCGAGTTGGCGTACAAGCTGGATGTGAACGAGTTTCGGGGCAATGAAAGTGTGCAGTTGATGATTGCCCACATGGAGCCGCGTTGACCCTGTAGGAGCGGCCTTGTGTCGCGATGGGCTGCAAAGCAGCCCCAGGTTGTCAGCATATATGCACAAGTCCAGGCTTTCAGCACAGCTGCAAAAACCCAGGCTTTCAGCACATTTACACAAATTGTCGGGGCTGCCTTGCAGCCCATCGCGACACAAGGCCGCTCCTACAAGGCCCATGTGCCAATGAAGGCGGCAGCGGCCGGCCACAGGCGTCTGTAAACAACTTGCCCAAAATCCCATGGAACCTTCCCCCCAGGCATTCTGGTCTAGTCTGAAGTATGACCGGACCCAGGCCAGGGACGTGCTATTGAGTGTCCGGGCCGGATCACCATTGGAGTTCTTGGGAGGTGCCCTCATGAGCCTGCTGCTCGAGCCTTACACCCTGCGTCAACTGACGTTGCCCAACCGCATCGCCGTTTCGCCGATGTGCCAGTATTCTGCAGCCGATGGCCTGGCCAACGACTGGCACCTCGTCCACCTGGGCAGCCGCGCGGTGGGTGGCGCGGGCCTGGTGATCACCGAGGCCGTGGCGGTTACCGCCGATGGCCGCATCACCGCCGAAGACCTTGGGTTGTGGGCGGACGCACAGATCGCCCCGTTGCAACGCATCACCCGCTTCATCACCGCCCAAGGCGCCGTGCCCGGCATCCAGCTGGCGCACGCCGGGCGCAAGGCCAGTACCTACCGCCCCTGGCTGGGCAAGCACGGTAGCGTCAAAACCGAGGAGGGTGGCTGGCAGCCGGTGGGGCCCTCGAAGATTGCCTTCGACCCGCAACATACAACGCCACGCGAGCTGACCTTGGGCGACATCCAGGAGGTGGTCGGTGCCTTCGTTGCCTCGGCCGAGCGCGCGTTGCAGGCCGGCTTCAAAGTGCTCGAGGTTCACGCCGCCCATGGCTACCTGCTGCACCAGTTCCTGTCACCGCTGAGCAACCAGCGGCGTGACGAATACGGCAGTTGCTTCGAAAACCGCATCCGCCTGACCCTGCAGGTGGTGGAAGCGGTGCGCAAGGTATGGCCTGCCGAATTGCCCCTGTTCGTGCGGGTATCGGCAACCGATTGGGTGGAAGACGGCTGGAACCCGGATGAAACCGTCGAACTGGCCCGGCGCCTGCGTAACCTGGGCGTCGATTTGATCGACGTGTCCTCTGGCGGCACTTCGGTGAACGCCGAAATACCCACCGGCCCCGGCTACCAGACCCGTTTCGCCGAGCGCGTGCGCAAAGAGTCTGAAATTGCCACCGGCACCGTGGGCATGATCACCGAACCTGCGCAGGCCGAGCATATCCTGCGTACCGGCCAGGCCGACCTCATCTTCCTTGCCCGCGAACTGCTGCGCGACCCTTACTGGCCGCTGCATGCCGACGACGACCTGGGCGGTAACAAGGCTACCTGGCCGGCCCAGTACCAGCGCGCTACCAGCCGGGCCAACCCGATTCATGAGTCGGATCTGCGCGACTGATTCTGAAGGCGCGGCCTTGTGGGAGCGGGCGTG
>NZ_BLJG01000230.1 GCF_009932375.1 Pseudomonas juntendi | reverse complement strand
CGGGCGTGCCCGCGAACACGGGCGAAGCCCGTGCCATGCCCCCCAGGGAACGCATCACGCGTGATATCGTTTCCCCCACCAACCTCAGCTCAGCACCTGCCAGAGAGTTTCCGATGCCCCACACCACCCATCTTCACCCCGGCTTCATGATCGTCCACGGCAACCGCCTCGACGATTTGCGCAGCCTTGTGGTGAGCTGGATGCGTCGTTACCCGCTGGCACCGTTGGAAAACGAAATCGCCCTGGTGCAGAGTAACGGTATCGCTCAATGGCTCAAGCTGGCGCTGGCGGAAGACCCGCTGGAGGACGACCAAGGTGGCTGCGGCATCGCCGCTGCAATCGAGGTTCAACTGCCCGGCAGCTTCATGTGGCAGTTGTACCGCAGCGTGCTAGGGCGCGATGAAATTCCCGAGGTATCCCTGCTCGACAAAGCGCCGCTGACCTGGCGCCTGATGCGTCTGCTACCAGCGCTGATCGAGCGCCCGCACTTCGAGCCGTTGCGCCGCTTCCTGACGGATGACGGTGACCTGCGCAAGCGCTACCAGCTGTCCGAGCGCCTGGCCGATCTGTTCGACCAGTATCAGGTCTACCGGGCCGACTGGCTCAGGGACTGGGCAGCGGGTGAGCACGTGCTGAACACCGCCCGTGGCGAACGCAAGGCCCTGCCCCCGGCTAACCGCTGGCAGGCCGAGTTGTGGAAGGCCTTGCTGGAAGACGTCGGCGAAAAAGGTATGGCGCAAAGCCGGGCCGGCGTGCACCAGCGCTTCATCGAACGTATCAATAGCCTGGAACAGGCTCCCCCCGGGTTACCCTCGCGGGTGATCGTGTTCGGCATTTCATCGCTGCCGGCCCAGGCCTTGGAGGCATTGGCTGGCCTCGCACGCTTCAGCCAGGTGTTGTTGTGCGTGCACAACCCTTGTCGCCACCACTGGGCGGACATCGTTGCCGACAAAGACCTGCTGCGCCACCAGTACAAGCGTCAGCAGCGCAAACAAGGCATGCCCTTGCAGCTCGACGACCAGGCCCTGCACCAACACGCACACCCATTACTGGCTGCGTGGGGCAAGCAAGGCCGAGACTACATCAACTTGCTCGACAGCTACGACGACCCGGGTAGCTACCAAGGCGTGTTCAGCGATGGTCGCATCGATCTGTTCAGCGACGGTTCACCCGCCACGCTGCTCAATCAATTGCAGGACGACATTCTCGAACTCCGCCCGCTGGCAGAAACGCGCGCGCTGTGGCCGCCAGTCGATCCCGCCAACGACCGCTCGATCCGTTTTCACATTGCCCACAGCCCCCAGCGCGAAGTGGAGATTCTCCACGACCAGCTGTTGGCCCGCTTCAGTGCCGACCCCACATTGCGCCCGCGTGATGTCATCGTCATGCTGCCGGCCATCGATACTTACGCGCCGCACATCCGCGCCGTTTTCGGCCAACTGCAGCGCAATGACCCCCGTTACATACCGTTCACCCTGACCGATCAAGGGCAGCGTGGCCGGGAACCTCTGCTGATTGCGCTGGAGCACCTGCTCAAGCTGCCGGACAGCCGTTTCGCCGTCAGCGAAGTGCTCGACCTGCTGGATGTCCCCGCGGTAAGAGCCCGGTTCGGTATCCGCGAAAACGACCTGCCTACCCTGCACCGCTGGATCGAAGGCGCAGGCATTCGCTGGGGCCTCGATGCCGAGCAGCGAGCCAGCCTTGGCCTGCCCGCCGGGCTTGAACAGAACACCTGGCGCTTTGGTTTGCGACGCATGCTGTTGGGGTATGCCGTAGGCGTGGGCGAAGCGTGTGACGGTATTGAGCCGTACGATGAAATCGGTGGTCTGGACGCAGCCCTGATCGGCCCGCTGGTGGCCCTGCTCGACGCACTGGATGTCGCCTGCCAGGCCCTGGCCGAACCGGCCACCGTCAGCCAGTGGGGCGAGCGCCTGCATGCCCTGTTGCATGTGTTCTTCCTGGCCGAGGACGAGCACGACGAATTCCTGCTGATCCAGTTGCAGGATCTGCGCGATAGCTGGCTTGAAGTATGCGAAACGGTCGGCCTGCAGGACCCTCTGCCATTGACCGTGGTGCGCGAGGCCTGGCTGTCGGGGCTGGACCAAGGCAAGCTGTCGCAACGTTTCCTGGCGGGCTCGGTGAATTTTTGCACGCTCATGCCCATGCGTGCGATCCCATTTCGGGTGGTGTGCCTGCTGGGCATGAACGATGGTGATTACCCCCGCGCCCAGCAGCCGCTGGACTTCGACCTGATGGCCAGCGACTACCGCCCCGGTGACCGCTCACGCCGTGAGGACGATCGTTATCTGCTGCTCGAAGCGCTGCTGTCGGCACGTGACCAGCTGTACGTCAGCTGGGTCGGGCGCAGTATTCGTGACAACAGCGAACGCCCGGCCTCGGTGTTGATCGGGCAGTTGCGCGACCACCTTGCGGCAGGTTGGCAGCTGAACGGCGCACAGCAGGGCCAGGCGACACAGGCTGGCGAGCAACTGCTGCACGCCCTGACCCAGGAGCACCCGCTGCAACCGTTCAGCCCGCGCTACTTCCAGAAGGGCAGCCCGCTGTTCAGCTATGCCCACGAATGGCAAGTGTTGCACCAGCAGAGCGAAGGCGACCCGCAGGGCGAACCAGCCCTGGCGCCCTATCAGGATGATGAAGCGCTTACCCTGACCCAGCTGAGTGACTTCCTGCGCCACCCGGTTCGGCATTTCTTCAGTCAGCGCCTCAAGGTGTACTTCGAAGCGCTGGAGGCGCCGACCCCGGACGAAGAACCCTTCACCCTCGACACCCTGCAGCGCTACGGCGCCAGTGAAAGCCTGCTCGGTGTCGCCTTGGCCGCACCGGGCGACGCCGAGCAGGCCCTGCAGGCTCAGGCCCGGCGTTTGCAGGCTTGCGGCGTGCTGCCACTGGCGGGGTTCGGCGAGCTGCTGCAAAGCGAGTTGATCGAGCCGTTACCCGACCTGCTGCAACGCCACCAGCAGTTGCTGCAACGCTGGCCGCGCTTGGTCGAGGGCGCTTTGCCCGTTCATTTCGAGCACGGCCGGCACCGTCTCGAAGGCTGGCTGGGGCGGGTATTCCAGGCCGACGACCAAAGCCTTCTGAGTATTACCACCGTGCCCAACACCATCAGTGCGGGGCGCAACAACCTGAAGTGGCACCGCCTGATCGCGCCCTGGGTCACCCACTTGGCGGCCTGTGCCGCAGGCTACGCCTACCATAGCGCCCTGGTCGCCAGCGACCTGACCCTGTTGCTGGCACCGCTGCCGCAAGGCGCCGCCGGGCAACTGTTGGGCGACCTGCTGGTGGCGCGCCAGGCCGCGATGAACGCGCCCCTGGCGGTCGCCGCCAAAACCGCTTTTGCCTGGCTGGCCCACGACGATGCCGACAAAGCCCTGGCCGCTGCGGCCCGCGCCTACGAGGGCGATGAACGCAACAGTTTCGGCGAGCGCAGTGAAAGCATCGCCCTGGCTCGGCAGTTCCGTGATTTCGCCGCACTCACCGCCGACGAAACCTTTGAAGGCTGGTGCGAAACCTTGTACCGCCCATTGTTCACCGCACCCTGGCAGACCCTGGGCAACCCGGAGAAAGGCGCATGACCCAGGCCCGCCCCTTGGCGTTGAGTTTCCCCTTGCATGGCAGCCAGCTGATCGAGGCCAGTGCCGGCACCGGCAAGACCTTCACCATTTCCGCCCTGTACCTGCGCCTGATCCTCGGGCATGGCGGCGAGCAGGGTTTTGCACGCGAACTGCTGCCACCGCAGATTCTGGTGGTGACCTTCACCGACGCCGCCACCAAGGAGTTGCGCGAGCGTATCCGTGCCCGCCTGGCAGAAGCTGCACGCTTCTTCCGTGGCGAGCTGGAGGGCGCCGACCCTTTGCTGCACCAACTGCGTGACGACTACCCGCAAGAGGCCTGGCCGCGCTGTGCCGGGCGCCTGGAAATTGCGGTGCAGTGGATGGACGAAGCAGCGGTATCGACCATTCACGGCTGGTGCCAGCGCATGCTGCGCGAGCACGCTTTTGACAGCGGCAGCCTGTTCACCCAGACCCTGGAAACCGACCACAGCGAGCTGCTGGGCCAAGTCATGCGCGATTACTGGCGGCGCTTCTGCTACAGCATGCAAGGCCAAGCGCTGGCGTGGGTGCGCAGCCATTGGGTCAGCCCCGACGCCTTGCTCCCGCGCATTCGCCCCTTGTTCGGCCGGGTGCGGGCCGAGCAGCACGGCGCGGAACCGGCGGCACTGATCGAGGCATCGCTGCAGCAGCGCAGCGAACAGTTGGCCCGGCTCAAGGCACCTTGGCTACAGTGGGCCGAAGAGCTGCGGCAGATCTGCCGCAATGCCCTGGCGGCCAAGCAGGTCGACGGCCGCAAGATGCAAGCGCGCTATTTCGAACCCTGGTTCGACAAGCTCCACGCGTGGGCTACGGACGAACAACAGGTGGAGCTCGACCTGGGTACCGGCTTCACCCGCCTGACACCGGCCGGCATGGCCGAGGCCTGGAAAGGCGAGCCACCCGCGCACCCAGGCCTGGATGCCATGCAGACCCTGGCGCAACACCTGCAAGCCCTGGACAGCCCGGATGCCCCCCTGCTCGAGCATGCCGCCAATTGGGTTTCGGCACGGTTTGAAGTGGAGAAGCGTCGGCGGGCAGAAATGGGCTTTGACGATATGCTGGTGCGCTTGCAGCACGCACTGGCCAGTGAAGCCGGCGAGCGTCTGGCCGGGCTGATTCGTGAGCAGTTCCCGGTGGCCCTGATCGACGAATTCCAGGACACCGACCCGGTGCAGTACGGCATTTTCGAGCGTATCTACCAGATCGGCGAAAACCGCCCGGACACCGGCCTGTTCATGATTGGCGACCCGAAGCAGGCGATCTACGCCTTCCGCGGTGCCGACATTTACACCTACCTCGCCGCACGGCGGGCCACCAGTGGTCGGCTGCACAGCCTGGACACCAACTACCGCTCCAGCAAGGCCATGGTGGCGGCAGTCAATCAGGTGTTCCTGCAGGCCGAGGCGCGTCAGGGAGGGCGCGGGGCGTTCCTGTTCCGCGGTGCGGATGACAACCCGTTGCCGTTCATCGAGGTGCACGCCAAAGGCCGTAGCGAACAGCTGGTGATCAACGGCGAAGCCAGCGCTGCCCTGCAATGCTGGCAGCTGCAGAGCGAAGAGCCGGTATCCGGCAGTGTCTACCGCCAGCAACTGGCCGCCAGTTGCGCCAGCCACATTGTCGATTTGCTCAATGGCGGCCAGCAAGGCACGGCCGGTTTCCGCAGTGCCGAAGGCGCACTGCGCCCCTGCCTGCCGTCAGACATCGCCATTCTGGTGCGGGATGGCCACGAAGCGCAGCTGGTGCGCGCCGAGCTGGCCGCACGCGATGTACGCAGTGTGTACCTGTCCGACAAGGACTCGGTGTTCGCTGCCCAGGAAGCCCACGACCTGCTGGCCTGGCTCAAGGCCTGCGCCGAGCCCGACTCGGAGCGCCTGCTCAAGGCGGCCCTGGCCAGCCTTACCTTAGGCCTGTCGTTGCCCGCACTGGACCGCTTGAACCAGGACGAGCGGGTCTGGGAAGGCTGGGTCATGCGGTTCCGCTACTACCGCGAAACCTGGCAGCGCCAGGGCGTACTGCCGATGCTGCGCCACCTGCTGCATGACTTCCAGCTGCCGCGCACGCTGATCCGCCGCAGCGATGGCGAACGGGTGCTGACCAACCTGCTGCACCTGGCCGAGTTGCTGCAGCAGGCAGCTGGCGAACTGGATGGCGAACAGGCGCTGATTCGCCACCTGGCCGAGCACCTGGCCAGTTCTGGCCAGGCTGGTGAGGACCAGATCCTGCGCCTGGAAAGCGACGAACAGCTGGTCAAGGTGGTGACCATCCACAAGTCCAAGGGCCTGGAGTATCCGCTGGTCTACCTGCCGTTCATCTGCACCAGCAAACCTGTGGACGGTAGCCGGCTGCCGCTGACCTGGCACGACCCTGAAGGCCACGCCCACCTTACCCTGACCCCAGACCAGGAGCAGATCGAACGCGCCGACGATGAGCGCCTGGCCGAAGACCTGCGCCTGCTGTATGTGGCCCTTACCCGTGCCCAGCATGCCTGCTGGCTGGGTGTCGCCGACCTCAAGCGCGGCAACCAGAAAACGTCGCAGTTGCACCGCTCGGCGTTGGGGTATCTGCTGGGTGGCGGCCTTGCCCTGGCCAGTTCGGCGCAGTTGGCCGACTGGTTGCAGGCCCTGGCCGCGGGTTGCCCGCACATCGCCTGCCCAGGCCTGCCGCCGGTGCAGCAGCAGGTGTATCGCATGCCCCACGCCGAACGTGAATTACTGCCGGCACGCAAGCCACGCCGCGCCGCCGCTGAGCACTGGTGGATCGCCTCCTACAGCGCCCTGCGCGTTGGTGACCAAACCCTCGGTGCCGACAGCTCGCAGGCCCAGCAACTGCAGGATGACGAAGTCGTCGATGTACAGGTGCTGCGTGAAGTCCCGGCCGACAGCGGTGATATCCACCGCTTCCCGCGGGGGCCGAACCCCGGCACCTTCCTGCACGGTCTGCTGGAGTGGGCAGGCCGCGAAGGCTTTAGCCTGGTAAGCCGTAACCCGCAGTTGATCGAGCGAACCGTTGGCCAGCGCTGCAACCGCCGAGACTGGACGGGTTGGATCCCCACCCTCAGCCAGTGGATGCAGCGCTTGCTGAACGAGGCCTTGCCGTTGCCCGGCAGTGGGCAGAGCGTGACGCTCGGGGAACTGTGCACTTACCAGATCGAAATGGAGTTCTGGTTCGCCAGCCAGCGTGTCGACGCCGAGCAGTTGGATCGTCTGGTAGCACGCCACACCCACCCCGGCCTGGCGCGCCCGGCGGCGCAGCCGACGCTGCTCAATGGCATGTTCAAAGGGTTCATCGACCTGGCATTCGAGCTGGACGGCCGCTATTACGTGACCGACTACAAATCCAACTGGCTTGGCCCGGATACCCAGGCTTACGATGCCCTGGCCATGGAAAATGCCATCCTCGAACACCGCTACGACCTGCAGTACGTGTTGTACCTGCTGGCCCTGCACCGGCAACTGCGCGCGCGGCTGCCCGATTACGATTATGACCGCCACGTGGGCGGTGCCTTGTTCATCTTCCTGCGGGGCGCCAGCAGCAGCGGGCACGGCGTTTACTTCACCAAGCCACCGCGTGAATTGATCGAAAGCCTGGATGCGCTGTTCCGTGGCGAGCACCCGCCCACCCAGCAGGACCTGTTTGCCGGAGCCCTGTCATGAGCCGTAGCCTTGTCGACCTGTTGCCCACCCCATTGCACGCCGAGTACCTGCTGGCGCTGGCGCCGCAAACTGACAGCGGTGACCTGCTGCAACTGCTCGACCGCTGGGTCGAACGCGGCTGGCTACGGCCGCTTGACCGTGCGTTCGTGTCATTTCTGGAAGAGCGGGCCCCAGGCAGTGACCCCTTGCTGCTGCTTGCCGCAGCGTTGGCCAGCCATCAACTGGGCCACGGTCACGTCTGCCTCGACCTGCAGCAAACCCTGGCCGAGCCCGACTTTGCCCTGTCGTTGCCGCCAGAGGGCGACGCACTGACCGGCCCGTTGCTGTTGCCTTCGCAATTGCTGGCCAACCTCGACTTGCAAGCATGGCGCCAACGCATAGTTGCCAGCCCGCTGGTGGCCGCTGGCGACGCACCGGGCCAGCAGGCGCGCCCACTGGTACTCAGCGGCCAGCGCTTGTACCTGCGCCGTTACTGGAGCTACGAGCGGCGTATCGACCACACCTTGCGCCTGCGCCTGAGCCAGGCTGAAGCAGCGCCGGCGGACTTGCCGCAACGCCTGGCTCAGTTGTTCGAGGGCGGCGCACCGGCAGGCCAGGTGGACTGGCAGAAGCTCGCCTGCGCCCTGGCCACCCGCGCCGGCTTCAGCATCATCACCGGCGGCCCCGGTACGGGCAAGACCACTACGGTGGTGCGCCTGCTGGCGTTGTTGCAAGCGCCGGCGGTGGAGCAGGGCAGGCCATTGCGTATCCGCCTGGCGGCACCCACCGGCAAGGCCGCTGCGCGCCTGACCGAGTCCATTGGCCAGCAGGTCGAGCGCCTGCAGGTCAGTGCCCAGGTACGCGAGCAGGTGCCGACCGACGTCAGCACCGTGCACCGCCTGCTCGGTAGCCGCCCGGGTTCGCGGCACTTCCGCCACCATGCGGGCAACCCGTTGCCGCTGGATGTGCTGGTGGTCGACGAAGCCTCGATGATCGACCTGGAGATGATGGCCAACCTGCTCGACGCCTTGCCAGCGCGGGCACGCCTGGTATTGCTGGGTGACAAGGACCAGCTGGCCTCGGTCGAGGCCGGTGCCGTGCTGGGTGACTTGTGCCGGGACGCCGAAGAAGGCTACTACGCGCCGGCCACCGCCAGCTGGCTCGAACAGGTCAGTGGCGAATCGCTGGCTGGCAGTGGCCTCAAGGTTGGCGATGAACAGCGCAACCCGCTGGCCCAGCAAGTGGTGATGCTGCGCTTTTCGCGGCGCTTTGGCGAAGGCAGCGGGATTGGCCAGCTGGCGCGGCTGGTCAACCGGCAGGACGCCCATGCGGCGCGCAACCTGCTGGCCGTGCCGCCGGCTGATGTGCACAGCCTGGTGCTCAGGCACGAGCAGGACCGCGCCTTCGACCGCCTGCTGCTCGACGGCTTGAACCAGGGCAGCGAAGGGCCACAAGGGTACCGCAGTTATTTGCGTACCCTTGGCCGCTATCGGCCATTGCTGGAGACCCCGTTCGACGACCCCGCCTGGGAGCAGTGGGCGGGCAAGGTGTTGCACAGTTTCGAGGACTTCCAGTTGCTGTGTGCGGTACGCCGCGGTGCCTGGGGCGTCGAAGGGCTCAACGAACGGGTGGCGCGGGTGCTGCACGGCGCCGGCCTGATCGACAGCCAGCAGCCTTGGTACGAAGGGCGCCCGGTGCTGGTCACCCGCAACGACTACGGCTTGGGCCTGATGAACGGCGACATCGGCATTGCCCTGCGTTTGCCGGACGAGCGCGGCGAGCCGCTGCTGCGGGTGGCCTTCCCGCGTAATGACGGCAGCGGCGGCGTGCGTTTTGTCCTGCCCAGCCGCCTGAATGAAGTGGAAACGGTCTTTGCCATGACGGTGCACAAGTCCCAAGGTTCGGAGTTCGGCCACACCGCACTGGTACTGCCCGACGCACTGAACCCGGTGCTGACCAAGGAGCTGGTCTACACCGGGATCACCCGCGCCAAGCACTGTTTCAGCCTGGTCGAGCCGCGCCAGGGCATTTTCGAAGAAGCGGTGTCGCGCAAGGTAAGGCGCATTTCCGGGTTGATGCTGGAGCAAGTCTGACCCCGGCCGAAACCAGGTGGAGATCCCCTGTGGGAGCGGGCATGCCCGCGAACACGGGCGCAGCCCGTGCCAACCACCGCGGTGCCTGCCTTTCTACAGTGATGCGGCCATGTGCTATCGTTGCGCCGAGACCAGAAAGGATTTTGAGAGATTCCCCACATGCATGTGGCCGCAAGACGTGTGACAAGCTGTGCGGTTTCGCTATTGCTGGCCGTCCTGTTTATCGCTATGGGTCCTGCCCGGGCGGACACCGCAACCACCAACGCCCAGGCACAGCAACGGGCCAAGGCCGTCACCCAGGTCGTGCTGGGTATTTTCAGCTACGCGCGCTGGCCGGTGGAGCCGTCTCCATTGCGCCTGTGCCTGGTCGGCCCCACCGAATACGCGGACGACCTGATCAAAGGCCAGGTGCAGGAGTCTGGCCGCCCGCTGCAAGTGAAGCGCTTGCTGGCAGATGACAGTCAGGTCGCTCAGGCGTGTGATGCGATCTACATCGGCAAGCTCGACCAGCGCCAGCGTGACAAGCTGTTCGAGCGGGTCAGCGGCTACCCGGTCCTGAGCATCAGCGAATCGAATGACCCATGCACCATCGGCAGCCTGTTCTGCCTGCGGGTCAGCGACCAGCAGGTGGCCTTCGAGGTCAACCTTGATTCGGTGGCGCGCTCCGGGGTGCGCATTCACCCCAGCGTGCTGCAGCTGTCGCGGCGCCGGGCGGTGCAACCATGAAGCCGACCCGCAAGCGCCACCTGCGCCCAACCCTGCGTTCGGTACTGGGCCGTGCACACTTAAATGTCGCCTTGCTGGCCGTGGGCCTGGCCGGTGTTTCCTTGACCCTGTTGGGCGTGCTGGCCTTGAGCGTCTACGCCAATCACAACCTGCAACTGATTGCCCGGTCGATCAGCTACACCGTGGAGGCGGCGGTGGTGTTCGATGACAGTGCCGCCGCAAGTGAAGCGCTGGGGCTGATCGCCAGCTCCGAGGAAGTGGCCGAGGCCAGGGTCTTCAATGGTGAAGGCGAGCAACTGGCGCGCTGGCAACGTGCCGATTCGGGCATGCTTGCCCTGCTGGAAGCGCAGGTCGCCAGCGCGTTGCTGGACGAACCGGTCAAGCTGCCGATCATGCACCAGCAGCAACAGATCGGGCGCATCGAACTGGTTGGCCAGGGGCGTAGCCTGTTGCTGTTCATGCTGGGGGGGCTTGCCGGTATTCTGTGTTGCACGGTTTTGAGCGCCTTGGCTGCCCAGTACCTGTCGCGGCGCCTGCTCGGCGATATCACCCGGCCGCTGCGCGGCCTGGCCAGCGTCGCCCACGCCGCCCGCCGCGAGCGCAGCTTCGATCGGCGTGTGCCGGAAACGGCGATTGCCGAGCTCAACGAGCTGGGGAATGACTTCAACGCCCTGCTGGACGAACTGGAAGTGTGGCAAAGCCACCTGCAGAGCGAAAACCAGACCTTGGCCCACCAGGCCAGCCACGACAGCCTGACCGGCCTGCCCAACCGTGCCTTCTTCGAAGGGCGCCTGAGCCGCAGCGTGCGCAACGCAGCCAGCCAGCAGGATCACATGGCGCTGCTGTTCCTCGACAGTGACCATTTCAAGCAGATCAACGACACGCTGGGCCATGCGGTGGGGGACGAGGTGCTGATCAGCGTGGCCGAGCGCCTGCGTGCCCAGTTGCGTGAGCATGATCTGGTGGCGCGTTTGGGCGGCGATGAATTCGCCGTGCTGCTGACGCCCTTGCAAACGCGCCGGGATGCCGAGCACATTGCCGAAAAAATCGTCGCCAGCATGAAGCTGCCGGTGCAGCTGGACAGCGGCCGCAGTGTCGCCACGTCGGTGAGCGTCGGTATCGCCTATTACCCGGAAGACGGCGCCGACCCGGCCAGTCTTCTGAATGCCGCCGATGCGGCGATGTATCAGGCCAAGCGCAAACGGCGTGGCCATTGGCAAGTGGCGCAGACGGAACGGTCCGCCAACCCTATCGACAACAGGAGCTGAACCCGTGATACAGGCTTTACGTTTTCCACTGTGGGCCGTGTTACTCGCTGTGCTGGCGCTGACCGGCTGCCAAAGCGCGCCGCCCAAGGGGCTGACCCCGGAACAGATTGCCGTGCTCAAGCGCGAAGGCTTTACCCCCACCGATGAAGGCTGGGCGTATGACTTGTCTGGCAAAGTGTTGTTCGGCAGTGACCTGGACAGCCTCAACAGCCAGAGCCAGGCGATTGTCGAGCGGATCGGCAAGGCACTGCTGGGCGTGGGTATCCAGCGTGTGCGGGTAGACGGGCATACCGACTCGTCGGGCAAGGCGGCCTACAACCAGCAGTTGTCCGAGCGCCGCGCGCAGAGCGTCGCCAAAGCCTTGGTCGGGGTCGGCATGCAGCCGCAGAACATCCAGAGCCAGGGCCTGGGCAGCAGCCAGCCGGTGGCAGACAACCGCACCAGCGCCGGGCGTACAGAGAACCGGCGCGTGTCCATCGTGGTGGCGTCCTACTGAGCCCCGTCACTGCTGGGCAAAGCGCATTTCCCGGGTCTGCCCCATCAACAACGGCGCATTCGCCTCGGTCACCCCGCGAATGTAATCCCACAACAGGGTGATCCGCTTCAGCTTGCGCAGGTCCTCCCGGCAATACATCCAGAATTGCCGGGTCACCTCGATGTCCTCTGGCAACACCGTGACCAGCCGTGGATCCTGTGCAGCCAGGAAACACGGCAGGATCGCCAGCCCGCGCCCCTGCAGCGCCGCCGTGTACTGGGCAATCACACTGGTACTGCGCAAATGCGCGCTGGCCCCGGGAATCAAGTTGGCCAGGTACAGCAACTCTGAGCTGAACGCCAGGTCGTCCACGTAACTGATGAACGGGTGCCTGGCCAGGTCAGCCACCTGGCGTATCGGCGCATGGCTGTCCAGGTAGCCCTGCGTCGCATACAGCCGCAAGCTGTAGTCGCACAGCTTGCAGCACACATAAGGCCCATGCTCGGGCCGCTCCAGGGCGATGACGATATCCGCTTCGCGCTTGGACAGGCTGATGAAGTGCGGCAGCGGCAGGATATCCACCGAAATGGCCGGATAGGCGTCGACGAAGTGGCTCAACTGCGGGGTAATGAAGAAACTGCCGAAGCCTTCTGTGCACCCCATGCGCACATGCCCCGACAATGCCACGCTCGACCCGGATACCTGCTCGCACGCCATGTGCAGCGTGCTTTCGATCGACTCGGCATAGCCCAGCAAACGCTGGCCCTCGGCGGTGAGAACAAAGCCGTTGGTGCGCGACTTTTCGAACAGCAACGTGCCCAGCGCCCCCTCCAGCGAGCTGATGCGCCGCGACACCGTGGTGTAGTCCACGCTCAGCCGTTTGGCGGCACTGCTGGCCTTGCGGGTACGGGCCACTTCAAGGAAAAACTTCAAATCGTCCCAGTTGAGCGCGCTCAGGGATGTGAGATCTTTTTGCATGATGATCCGGTTTTTTTGTGCGTTCTTGTTGGATGTTTGCACATCTATACTCGAAACAAGCCTCAGGACGCCACCTCGCGTTTGCTTGGCGCTGGCGATCTCGTCCCGACAATAATTCCAAGGAGAACGCAGATGAACGCACCGCAATCCCCGAACCCGACCAAGGTCGACCCGGTGAAGCTGCTGATCGACGGCCAGTGGGTCGAGTCCAAGACCACCGAATGGCGCGACATCGTCAACCCGGCCACCCAAGAGGTGCTGGCGCGCGTACCGTTCGCGACGGTAGAAGAAGTCGATGCAGCCGTAGCCGCTGCCCACCGTGCCTTCAAGACCTGGCGAGACACCCCGATTGGCGCGCGCATGCGCATCATGCTCAAGCTGCAGGCGCTTATTCGCGAACACACCAAGCGCATTGCCCAGGTGCTCAGCGCCGAGCAGGGCAAAACCCTGGCTGACGCCGAGGGTGATATTTTCCGCGGCCTGGAAGTGGTGGAACACGCTGCTTCCATCGGCACCTTGCAGATGGGTGAATTCGCCGAAAACGTCGCCGGCGGTGTCGATACCTACACCCTGCGCCAGCCTATCGGTGTATGCGCTGGCATCACGCCGTTCAATTTCCCGGCGATGATCCCCCTGTGGATGTTCCCCATGGCCATCGTCTGCGGCAACACCTTCGTGCTCAAGCCGTCCGAGCAGGACCCGTTGTCGACCATGCTGCTGGTCGAACTGGCGCTGGAAGCCGGTGTACCGGCCGGGGTGCTGAATGTGGTGCACGGTGGCAAACAGGTGGTGGATGCCATTTGCACTCATCAGGACATCAAGGCGATTTCCTTCGTCGGCTCCACCGAAGTGGGCACCCATGTGTACAACCTGGCCAGCCAGCACGGCAAGCGTGTGCAGTCGATGATGGGCGCCAAGAACCACGCCGTGGTGCTGCCCGATGCCAACCGTACGCAAACCATCAATGCCCTGGTCGGTGCCGCCTTCGGCGCGGCGGGCCAGCGCTGCATGGCCACCTCGGTGGCGGTGCTGGTGGGCAAGGCCCGTGAGTGGCTGCCGGACATCAAGGAAGCAGCCAGCAAGCTCAAGGTCAATGCCGGGTGTGAGCCAGGCACCGATGTCGGCCCGGTGGTTTCCAAACGCGCCAAGGAGCGTGTGCTGGGCCTGATCGAAAGCGGTATCAAGGAAGGCGCCAAGCTGGAACTCGATGGCCGCGACGTCACGGTGCCGGGTTACGAGCACGGCAACTTCGTTGGCCCAACCCTGTTCTCGGGTGTGAAGACTGACATGCAGGTCTACACCCAGGAAATCTTCGGCCCGGTGCTGGTTACCCTGGAGGTCGATACCCTCGACGAAGCCATCGCCCTGGTCAACGCCAACCCGTTCGGCAACGGCACTGGCCTGTTCACCCAAAGCGGCGCGGCAGCGCGCAAGTTCCAGAGCGAAATCGATATCGGCCAGGTCGGAATCAACATCCCGATCCCGGTACCGGTCCCGTTCTTCAGTTTCACCGGCTCCCGTGGGTCCAAGCTCGGCGACCTTGGCCCATACGGCAAGCAAGTGGTGCAGTTCTACACGCAGACCAAGACCGTCACTGCCCGCTGGTTCGACGACGACAGCGTCAACGACGGCGTGAACACCACCATCAGCCTGCGCTAAGGAGACGTCATGCGTATTGCATTCATTGGCCTGGGCAACATGGGCGCGCCCATGGCCCGCAACCTGATCAAGGCCGGGCACCAGTTGAACCTGTTCGACTTGAACAAGGCTGTACTCGCCGAGCTGGCCGAACTGGGTGGGCAGATCAGCCCGTCGCCCAAGGACGCGGCGGCCAACAGCGAGCTGGTGATCACCATGCTGCCTGCCGCTGCCCATGTGCGCAGCGTATACCTGAACGAAGATGGCGTGCTGGCCGGTATTCGTGCCGGTACACCTACCGTGGACTGCAGCACCATCGACCCGCAGACCGCGCGCGAGGTGTCCAAGGCTGCAGCGGCCAAGGGCGTGGACATGGGCGATGCGCCGGTGTCCGGTGGCACCGGCGGTGCGGCAGCCGGCACGCTGACGTTCATGGTCGGTGCCAGCGCCGAGTTGTTCGCCAGCCTCAAGCCGGTGCTGGAGCAGATGGGCCGCAATATCGTCCACTGCGGCGAGGTGGGCACCGGGCAAATCGCCAAGATCTGCAACAACCTGCTGTTGGGTATCTCGATGATCGGCGTGTCCGAGGCCATGGCGCTGGGTAATGCGCTGGGCATCGATACCCAGGTGCTGGCCGGCATCATCAACAGCTCGACCGGGCGTTGCTGGAGTTCGGACACCTACAACCCGTGGCCGGGCATCATCGAAACCGCGCCAGCATCGCGTGGCTATACCGGTGGCTTTGGCGCCGAACTGATGCTCAAGGACCTGGGGCTGGCGACCGAAGCGGCGCGCCAGGCACACCAGCCGGTGATCCTGGGGGCTGTGGCCCAGCAGTTGTATCAGGCCATGAGCTTGCGTGGCGAGGGTGGCAAGGACTTCTCGGCTATCGTCGAGGGGTATCGCAAGAAAGATTGACGCAAGAGGTGGGCTTCATCGCGGGCCAGGTGGCCACATAACCCTGTGGGAGCGGGCATGCCCGCGAACACCGGCAAAGCCGGTGCCATCCACCACGCTGCCCGTTTCGCGGGCGCGCCCGCTCCCACAGCGTTAGTTGTAGAGTGTCTGATCAGGCGAAAACGAAATACTTGCGCACGGTCTCGACCACTTCCCAGGTGCCTTTCATACCCGGTTCAATGACGAACACATCACCCGCCTTCAGGTGCTTCGGCTCTTCGCCTTCCGGGGTGATGATGCAGTAGCCATCGAGGAAGTGGCAGAACTCCCACTTGTCGTAATTGACCTCGAACTTGCCCGGGGTGCAGATCCAGGTGCCCATGATCTTGCTGCCGTCGGCCGACAGGTAGGCGTTGAGGTTCACGGTGTGCGGATCGCCGCCGATGCGCTTCCACTTGGTGGCGTCCACGACCGGCGTGGGGCAGGTTTCGCGCAGGACGGTGATGAAATCGGACATGGCACAACTCCTGGTGACTGGCTGAATGACGGGTCACCATAGGGCCATCGGCCGAGCCGCAGTTGCCTGGGCTCGACGTCCAGCTGTCTGGTCGCGCTATGCCCACCAATACCGCACAAAGTGGAAGAACACTGGCGCTGCAAAGCACACCGAATCCATGCGGTCGAGCATGCCGCCGTGGCCTTCGATCATGTGCCCCCAGTCTTTCACCCCACGGTCACGCTTGATAGCCGACATCACCAGCCCGCCGAAGAAGCCCATGGCGTTCACGGCCAAGGCCATCAGTGCTGCCTGCCAGAAGCTGAAGGGCGTGATCCAGCACAGCAGGGCGCCGATCAGGGTGGCCAGCGCTACGCCGCCGGCCAGGCCTTCGACGGTCTTGGAGGGGGACAGGTTGGGCGCCACCTTGTGTTTGCCGAACAGCTTGCCGCACACGTACTGCAGCACGTCGCTGAGTTGCACCACCAGAATCAGCCAGGCGATCAGCAGCAGGTTGCGGCCCTCGTAGCCGGGGATGTCCAGGGTCATCAGGGCCGGCACCGACGACACGCAGTACACGGCGATCATCAAGCCCCATTGCACTTTTGACGCACGCTCGAGGAACCGTGTGGTGTCACCGCCCAGGCTGGCGAGGATCGGCAGCAGCAGGAACAGGTACACCGGGATGAAGATGCTGAACAGGCCGTACCAGTCCATGGCGATCAGCACGTACTGCACCGGGAGTGCCACGTAGAAGGCTGCCACCAGTGCCGGGTAGTCGCTGCGCCGGGTAGGGGTGAGGGTCATGAATTCGCGCAGGGCATAGAACGACACACCGTAGAACAGCACGATCACACCGTACTTGCCGAACACAAAGGCAATGCCGATCACCACCACCATCACCCACCAGGCATTGATGCGGGCGTTGAGGTTGTCGATCACGGCGTGCGGCGCCGGGCCGGCGCGCCATTTGAGCAGGCGGCCGACCACGCTGGCCAGCAGCAGCAGGGCGCCGATACCGGCAAACAGGGAAAGGGTGTTGTTGTCCATGTCAGGCATCCTTGGGGGCCAGGTTCAGCAGGGCCTGGCTGGCCCGCTCGAGAAACGCCTGCTTGCTTTCATCGGCGTGCAGGTGCAGCGGTTCGCCAAAGCTCAGGGTGCACAGCAACGGCAATGGCAAGGCGCGCCCTTTGGGCATCACCCGGTTGAGGTTGGCGATCCAGACCGGTACCAGTTCGACCTGCGGGTGGGCGGCTGCCAGGTGATACAACCCGCTTCTGAAGGGCAGTAGCGGTTCGTCGCCAAGGTTGCGCGTGCCCTCCGGGAAGAAGATCAGCGAGTCGCCCTGGGCCACCGCGTCCAGCACCGGCTGCAAAGGGTTGCCTTGCCCTTCGCTGCGCTGGCGCTCGATCAGTACCCCGTTGAAGACCTTGCGGATAAGAAAGTCGCGGATGCCCGGCTTGGCCCAGTAGTCTGCGCCGGCCACCGGGCGCGTGCGTTGGCGCAGCCCTTGCGGCAGCGAGGCCCACAGCAGCACGAAGTCGCCGTGGCTGCTGTGGTTGGCGAAATACAGGCGCTGCACCGGCAGCGCCGAGCACCCCAGCCAAAGGGCGCGGGCACCGGTAATCAGGCGGGCGGCCGAGGTGATGACATAAGCAGTCAGGTTGGCGAGCATAGGCAGGTGGTCATCCCTTCAAAGGCAGTGTCAGCAGGGTAGCCAAGGTTAGCGACAGCTGCAGGCCCAGGCATACGGCCTGACGGCGCAACAGGCCCAGTGCGGCCCGGCTGCGGGCAGGCCAGGCGCGGCCGTCGGTGGCCTGTGGTTTGAGTTTCAGTTCGAACAGGGCGCGGTCCAGGGCCTGGGTGTCAGCCGGCAGGTCTGCGCTATTGGCCAGGTGGGCAAACAGTTCGGCATCGATAGCCACGCGGATGGCCCAGTATTTGTGGAACACGCCGAGCACCAGCAGCACGCTGCACAGCAGGCTCGCCAGCGGATGCAGTGGGGCATTGAGCAGCGGTGAAAGGCCATACGCCAGGGCCAGCAAGGTGAGGCCGTCGGACAGGCGCTCCAGCTGTTTGCCTCGGCCCAGCAGGCTGGCGGCCACGCGCAGGTTCATGGCTGTGCTCCCAGTTGCTGCAGAGCCTGGTGATGCGCGTTGCGCAGTACGATGCCGGGGCGTGCTTGGCGAATCAGTGCTTCTGCCTGTTGGGCGTCGCTGCTGCGGCCGGAGAGCAGCAGCCACGCGGCCACGGCGCTGGCGCTGCGCGAGTAGCCTAAAGCGCAGCACACTAGCACCGGGCCCTGGGCGCGCAGGTGTTCGATGGCGTTGACGGCCTGCTGTAGCAGGGCAACGTCTGGCGCTATCAGATCCAGGGTAGCGAAACACTGATAGTCAAGGGCTGACGCGATCGTCGTAGGAGCGGCCTTGCGTCGCGAAAGGGCTGCGGACCAGCCCCGACAGTTTCTGCTGCGAAGCTGAAAACCCTGGGCCGCTTCGCGCCCCTTTCGCGACACAAGGCCGCTCCTACACTGGTTTGCGTTACACGGCAGTTCTGCGCACAGATCAACAATTGCAGCGAACTGCGTGTCGCGCCCTGGGATTCTCCCCAGGTACACACCATCGCACACCTCGTCGGCCTGTGGATGGCGCCGGGTCCACAGCCGCGAATTGAGCCATGCGCCCGCCAGATAGGGTGCCAGCAGCCACCGGCTTGCAGGCGACAAGCGCCCGTCATCACCCTTCTGAAAACCACCCGCCCCGAACACGGTGTAGTTCAGCGCCACCAGCCCCAACGACACCGCCGGCCAACTCAACCACAGCCAAGCCCCGCCCATCGCAGCGGCAGGGAGTACACACAGCAGCGCGCCCAAGGCATAACAAGCGGCAACCTTCCAGCGCTTGGCATCCTGAGCAAGACGGGCCGCCTGAAAGGGCAGGCGCCCTTGCTGCGGCCACAGCCACAGGCAGGCAAACCCCGCCAGCGCCCCCGTGGGCACATCGATGAAATGGTGCTGCCAGGTGGTCAGCACCGACACCCCGATCAGCGCCATCCAGCCATGCATCAGCCAACGCCAGGGCTGGCGTTGCACATGCCGGGCAAACATCGCCCAGATGATCACCAGCAAAGCGATGTGCAGCGAAGGCGCCTGGTTGAATGGCTTGTCGAAGCCCATCAACACGTCGAACAGCCAGCCGAACAGCCCGTCCAGGCCCGGCCGCTCGAAGGTGAACCGCAGCGGCCACAGCAGAAAACAGCAGACGCTGATCACCTGTGCGCTGAGTAACGCCAGCGCGTGGCGGTCCATTTCCTGGCGTGTGCGCGGCAGCAGGAAGGACAACCCGTACAGCAGGTCGATCGACCAGTACGGGATGATCGTCCAGGGCCACAGCGGCATGCCGTGCTCCCAGCCGAACACCAGGCTGCCGACATCACTGCGCCCAGCCGTGTAATTGTTCGCCAGCCCATAGCTGAGGAAGAACAACGGCCCCAGCAGCAGAAGCCAGAACACACCCCGGCGAATCAGCCCGTGCTCGCGTGGCGGGCTCACTCAGCGCACCCGCTGTGCCAGGCTGACGCTGAAAATGCCCCATTCATCGATGCGCTGGGCCAGCTTGCGGAAGCCCGCGGCCTCAACCAGCTGGTCCATCTCGGCCTGGCTGCGCCGGCGCATTACCCAAGCCTCGCCACCGCGGTGGCTGGTGAGGGCGCGGGCAATCATCTCCAGTTGCGGGTGCCATGGCTGGCCGGTGTAGACCAGGTAGCCGCCATCCTCTATGGCGTCGGCCAGCCCGGCCAGGGAATTGCCCACCAGTTGGTTACTGGGGAAGAGCTCGTACAGCCCTGAAACCACGCCCAGCGTTGGGGGTTGTTCAAGTGTAGCCAGGCTCTGGCGATCGAAAGCATCGCCCTGTACGAAGCGGGCGATGTCGGCCAGGCCCTTCTCGCGGATCAGCGCGCTGCCTTGCTGAACGTTCAGTTCGCTGTAGTCGCGCAGAAGGATCGAATCTGGCAACTGCTCAAGGCCTTGAAGGGCTTCGAGGATATAGCGGCCATGGCCGGCCGCGATATCGACAATGTGCACGGGCCGTTGCTGTTCACGCAGGTGGGCGATGGCCAGGCGCAGCAATTGCTCGACGTGCAGTTTGCGTTGGCGAATGCCACGCCAGCCGATGGCGTCGAGGTAGTTCTGGTCGATCATGCGCCCCAGTTTGCCCTTGCCGGTCGGCTGGTTGCGGTACACGTAGTCGAGGGTGCTGCCAGAATCGAAGCCGGTGTCAAACCCAAGCTTCACGCCCGCAGACAGCCCCTTGCCCAAGCTCAAGCCAGCGCGGGTGGCGCGCCAGTAAAGGTCGCGGGGCGAGTTGCGCGGCAGCGGCGCAGCCAGGCTTTCTGCCTCGGCGCAACTGGCCCCGGTCTTGTCGGCATCCAGCAGTGAGGGCAACGCGGCGGGGCTGGCGAAGCAATGGTCGACAAACCGTTCGATGCGCCTCAGGGCATGGGCCCGATCACGTTCACCCAAGGTGTCGTGGAAGAACCCGGGCAGTATGTGCATTTCCTTTCGTGTGCTGCCGAGCCGATCGAAAAACCGTTCTTGCGGTTGGCGCTCGACCACGAAATCAGCCCCGGACACCAGCAACTGGGTCGGCACCTGGATGGCCTGGGCGTCGGCCACTACGCGGTCGGCGGCCTCGTACAGGCCCAGCAGCATGGTTACCGAAATGGGCCGGCTGATCAGCGGGTCGGCCACGTACGACATCACCCGCTCAGGGTCGTGGGTGAGCAGGCGCGGCTTGACGTAGCTATTCACGAAGAAATTGCCGCGCAAGGCCTTCAGCAGCTTCAGGCCTGGGCGGGCAAACGGCACGTACAGCTTGACCTTGAACGCTGGCGAGGCCAAGACCAGGCAGCGCACCTTGGGCGCGTAGTCGTGGGCCCAGGTGGCGATCAGCACGGCGCCGACGCTTTGTGCCAGTACCACCAGGTCCTGTTCGGCGATGCCGTGGTGGGCCTGGATGTGTTCGATGAAGGTTTGCACGTCGCGCACACTGGTGGCGAACCCCGGGCTGTCGCCACGTGCGCCTGGCGAGCGGCCGTGGCCGCGGGCATCCCAGGCGAAGAAGTCGTAGCCCGGCATGTCCAGCTCATCGGCCAGGTGGGCCATGCGCCCGCCGTGCTCATGGCCCCGGTGGAACATCACCACGGCGCGGCGTGGCTGGTGTTCGTTGCGGGTGGCAGGCCAATGACGGTAATGCAGATTGACACCGTCATGGGTGGGGAAGTGCAGCGCTTGCGCTTGGCGCATGGTCAACGTCCTTTTGCGACGACGATAGGCTCAGCGGGTTTCGGCCAGGCCCTGGCGAACCCGGTTGTAGAGGGTATAGAGCGAGAGCGCGAGGATGACCAGCAACAGGCCGTTGATCCAGGCGCCATCGAGCAGGCCAAAGGCGACGCCGGTGCCCAGCACGCCGAAGGCGAAGGCCCTGTCGCTCTTGCCCATAGGCCCGTCGTAGCGCCGCGAGGCGCCTGCCAGCGGGCCCATGACACCGGCGTACTCGCTGAAGGTGGCGCACAGCACCACCAGCACCACCAGCGCAGGCGACACCCCGGCCAACAAGGCGAAGGGCAGGTACAGCGCTGCATCGGCAATCACGTCACACAGTTCGTTGAGGTAAGCACCGAGGGTTGATTGCTGGCCGAACTCCCGGGCCAGCATGCCGTCGACGGCATTCAGCGCCATGCGCAGCAGCATCCAGATCGGTACCAGGATGAACAGCCAGGTGATGTGCGGCAGGGCGGCCAGCAGCAGGCCCACCAGGAGCGATACCACGGCAGCGGTGACAGTGACCTGGTTGGCGGTGACGCCTCGGTCGTAAAGGCGTTGCACGGCCGGGCGCAACAAGGCCTGGAAGCGTGGTTTGAGCTGGTAGATCGAGGCCACTGGACAGTCCTTTTAGTGGGGCGTCATGGCGCCATTGTGTGTGAGCCTTCTTCGCGGGTAAACCCGCGAAGAATCCAACGCAGTGCATGGCACCGGCTGCGCCGGTGTTCGCGGGCGCGCCCGCTCCTACAGGGACCGCGCCAGCTTTTAGTAATTGAGCAAGACAGTTGC
>NZ_BLJG01000229.1 GCF_009932375.1 Pseudomonas juntendi | reverse complement strand
CCGCCCGCGCCCCTTCATCACCGGTCAACTGCCCCAGCGCCGGCCAGAAATCGCGGCCAAAGATCACCGGGTGCCCCTGTTGCCCCGCATGGCGCGGCAACACAATGCGCGAAACGCTGGAGGCCTCGGCCAACCGGCGCAGGGTGGCCAACTCGATCCACGGCATATCACCCAGCAAAATCGCCACCGCCTGCGCGTGGCTGTCGCCCAACGACCGGCCCCCGGCCACCAGGCTGTGCCCCAGCCCCAGCGCCGCATCTGGGCTAACGATCACCCGGCAACCGGCAGGCAAACCGAAATCCTCCCCCCGTTCACCCTCGCGCAGCACCACACGCACATCGTCGAACACCGCCCTCGCCCGCGCCACGCTATGCGCCAGCATGCTGCGGCCGTCAGCCAGGGTCGCCAAGCGCTTGTCAGCACCGAAACGCGTGCCGCGCCCGGCAGCCAGCACCAGCGCGACCACGCTCACAGCGCAGCCCGCCCGATGCCGTTACGCACCCGCAGCACATCGGCCAGCACCGCCAGGGCGATCTCTGCCGGGGTCTTGCTGCCCAGGTTGAGGCCGATCGGTGCACGAATGCGCCCCAGTTCGACCTCACCCAGCCCACCAATGCGCTGCAAGCGCTCGCGACGCTTGTCAGAGGTGGCCTTCGAGCCCATCACGCCGATGTAGAACGCTTCGGTACGCACCGCTTCAAGCATGGCCAGGTCATCGATTTTCGGATCATGGGTCAATGCAACCACCGCCGTGTCGGCATGGCAACCGCCATTGGCGATAAATTCCGACGGCAGCTCGCGGCGTAGCTCGATGCCGTCCAGGTGCACGCCGTCGAGCACTTCATCACGTGGCTCGCAGAGAATCACTTCGAAGCCCAGGCCTTTGCCGAACTCGGCGCAACAGTGCGCCACGCTGGAATAGCCCGCCAGCAGCAGGCGCTGGGCGGCGCCGACGCGCAGCCGTACACAGGTGGGCTCACGCTGCACCCGCGGCCCCTGGCTGGTGTCAGGCACCAACTGGCGGTTGCCGTCGGGCAGGCGCACTTCACGCAACAACCGGTGCTGCCCCAGCAATGCGCTTTGCAACTCGCGCAGGTGGGCCTGCACGTCGCACTCGGCCGCCAAGTTTTCCACCAGCACTTCCAGCACCCCGCCGCACGGCAGGCGAATGCCCGAGCGGGGGTCACTGCCATCGCCGTAACGCACAAGGGCGACCGGCTCGGCGAACTCGCCCAAGGCCACACGGTGCAGGAAGTCGTCCTCTACGCAGCCGCCAGACAACGAACCCAGCCACTGGCCGCTGGCGTTGACCGCCAGCAGCGACCCCGGTGCACGCGGCGCCGAACCGTAGGTGGCGAGTACCGTGCACAACCACACCTGCTGACCGCTGCACGACCACTGCAAGGCCTGGCGAATCACCTGAAGATCGAGATGCTGCACCGGTTACTCCGCCTGCAGCTCGGCGAGCTGCTGTACCTTCAGGTCACCGGGCAATCCACCCCAGGCCTGACGCAGGTAGTTGACCATGTCCGTCACCTGCTGGTCATCCAGCTTGCCGGCGAAGCCAGGCATCGGCTGCATGCGCTCGAAGCCGGTGAACTGTTGTTCGCGGATGCCTTCGAGGATGACCTTGACCAGGTTGCGCGAGTCGGCCTGGCGCAGCACGGTATTGCCCTGCATGGCCACGGCGACGTGTGGCTTGCCCTCGCCGTCGACCCCATGGCAGCCGGCGCAAACGTTCAGGTACTGCTGGTGGCCGCGCTGGGCACTGTCGTTCATCTGCGCCAGGGCAACCGGCTGGATGACCTTGGCCGCGGGCGGCTGGTCGCCCAGCAGGTAGGTGGCCATGGCCGCCAGGTCGGCGTCCTCCAGGTGCTGGGTGCTGTGGTGCACCACCGGGAACATCTCGTTGAACATGCTGCCCTGGGCGCTGATGCCGTGCTTGAGGAAGGTGGTCAAGTCTGGCTGGGTCCAGCCCCGCTCAGCCAGGTCCTGGGCCAGCAGGCTGGGCGCCAGATAACCCGCCAGCAGGCCGCCGCTCAGGCGCTGGTCCTGCTGCAGTGCACCGATCGCATTGCGTGGGGTGTGGCACTCGCCACAGTGGCCCATGACTTCGACCAGGTACTGGCCACGCTCCCAGGCCGGGCTTTTGCCGTCCGCTGGCTGCAGCTGCACGCTCTTGCCATACAACAGGTTCCAGCCGCTCAGGCCCATGCGCACGTTGAACGGGAAGCGCAGCGCCGTCTGCGGGGCCGGGCGGCTGATCGGCGGTACGGTTTTCAGGTAGGCAAGAATCGCGTCCGAGTCTTCGCGCTTGATCAGGTGGTACGAGGTGTAAGGCATCGCGGGATAAAGGTTGGCACCATCCTTGCGCTTGCCCTGCGTGACTGCTGCGAAAAACTCGTCGGCGCTGTAGTTGCCGATGCCGTACTGCTTGTCCGGGGTGATATTGCTGCCGTAGATGGTGCCGAACGGCGAATGGATCGGCAGGCCGCCGGCATACGGTGCGCCACCTTCGGCGGTGTGGCAGGCCATGCAGTCGGCGGCGCGGGCCAGGTATTCACCGCGCTTGACCTGTGCTTCATCGGCAGCCAGGGCCGCCGAACTGACGGCAACACCCAACGCCAGCGCCAATGCGCTACGTACGAAGCCCATGTTCAACCCTCCTTGACCAGGCCGAGGTCGTTGAGCACCTGGCGGGTGGCGTCGTAGTAACGCACGTAGCCTGTGCACCGGCAGATGTGGTGCCCGAGGCTGGCCTCGATGCGGTCTTGCACTTCGCTCTTGTTCAGCGGCTGGCGCTGGGCGGTTTCCACCAGCACGGTAGCGGCGTTGACGAAGCCTGGTGCACAGTAACTGCACTGGAAGGCGAACAGGTCGACGAACTTCTGCTGGATCGGGTTCAGCGTCAGGTTGCCGGCCTCGTCCTTGCTGGCATGGCCTTCGATGGTGCGCACTTTCTTGCCTGCAAAGTAGTGGGCACCGGTGATGCAGGTGCGCACTTCTTCGCAGGTGCCGTCCGGGTTGTCCACGATCACCACGCAGGCGTGGCAGATGCCCTGGCCGCAGCCCAGGCGCGAACCGGTGAGGTTCTGGTGTTCGTGCAGGTAGTCGAGCATCGCCAGGTCGTCGGGGACCTCGACCGGGCCGACCGGTTGACCATTGAGGGTCAGTTGCAGTGGGCGGTTAGCCATTGAGGGCCTCCTTGATACGGGCTGGGGTAATGGGCAGATCGCGCACGCGCTTGCCAATGGCATGCGCGACGGCATTGCCGATGGCACCGACGACCGGGATCATCACCACTTCGGCAATGCCCTTGGACGGGTCGGTGGGTGACAGCGGCGGCAGAATTTCGCTGGTCTGCTGCCACACCGCCACATCGCGCGCATGCGGCAGGCGGTAGCGGTTGAAGTTCCAGTCGCCCTCCCCGGGCCCGCCCTCGTACATTGGCATTTCTTCGGTCAGGGCGTGCCCGATACCCATGGCGATGCCACCTTCGAGCTGGCCTTTGACCAGCTCCGGCACCAGCGCCCGGCCGCACTCGACCCAGCTGTGGTGGTTGAGCACTTGCACTTCGTGGGTGCCCTTGTTGACCTTGACTTCGACAATGGTCGCCACCGGGCTGTAGTAGGTGACCATGGCGTTGTTCAGCTGGGTATCGGGGTACGCCGCGTTCTGCCGGTCGAGCAGGTGATAACCGTGGCTGCTCATCTGCGCTTTCTTGGCGTTGACCGCGCCGTCGCCGTATTTCACGGCCACGGCGTCGAGCGGGAAGCGCTCGCGCACACCGTCGATGACGAAGTCGGCTTCGGCCCAGCTCCAGCGGTTGAAGCCGTGTACGCTCACACCGGTGACCAGGCCCATGTCATGGGCCTTTTGCGCCAGTTGGGCGAACGGGATCGGAGCCAGGCCGTTGCCGGTCAGCTCACCGTTGACCCACACAGCGTTCTCGCGGCGCACCACCAGCGGGTTGGCCTGCCCGCCGTAAGGCCCCTGGCGCCAGATGGCCATGGCCGCCGGCCACAGGCCGTGGTTGAACAGTACCCGTGCAGCTTCGCGGGTAGCGTGGCTGAAATAGAACGCCGAGTTGGTCGCCGACGATGGCGACGCCAGCTTGCCCACCCAGCGCGGGTTACGCAGGGCAGCGTCCTGTTCGGGCTGGCTGATCAGGTACGGGTTGCCGCTGGTGGTCAGCTGCAGCTCTGGCCACTCGGTAACGGCAGTGCGCACCTCATCGGCCGAACGGCCAAGGAAGTCGCTGACCACCAGGGCCTGCGAAGTGGACATGCCAGTGCCCAGTTCGGTACCGATGTGGCGCAGGCTGATGCGCCCGTCGCGGCTGAACTCGACGCTGGCCATCGGCGCTTCCGCGCCAGTCCCGAAGTCTTTCTGGCAGATGGCGAAACCCACGCCGTACCAGTGATCCTGGTCCTTGGCATCCATCTGCTGCTTGCGTGCGTCACGGTTGCGCCACCCGTCGTGCACGGCGGCCTTGTCGAGAATTTCATACAGGCGCAGGGCGCCGGCCGGCACCGCACCCTGGGTGTTCTTCATGCCCGACTTCAGCGCATTGGCACGGCGCAGGTCGATGGCATCCACGCCCAGGCGGCCGGCGATTTCATCGACCATCATTTCAGTCGCCGCCATGCTCTGCAGGGTGCCATAGCCGCGCATGGAGCCCGCCTCCACGCCACGCGAGTAATAGGCAGTCACCGACAGGTCGTTCTGCGGCATGTAATAGATCGACTGCGCTGCGGTCGCACCCACTGCGGCCACCGACGGGCTGTAGTTGATGCGCCCGCCACCGTCGCAGCTCATGTCGGCACGGAAAATCTTGAAGCTGTTGTCTTTCTTGTCCACCGCCAGTTGGTAACGGATATCGAAGGCATGGCGCTTGATGCCGCTCTGGAACTGCTCGTAGCGGTCATTGGCCAGGCGGACCGGTACCCCGTCGCCGTACAACGCAGCCACGGCAGCGTAGAAAACGAAGATGTTGTTGTCCTTGGAGCCGTAGCCCACGGTGTAGCCGGGGTGCATGTTCAGGGTGTTCAGGGCAAACCGCGACGGCTTGATCATGTGCACGCATTCCTGCGCCACTTCGAACGGGCACTGGGTGGCCACCACGAAGTGCAGCGTGCCGCTGGCCCGGTCGTACCAGCCATTGCCGTTGTCCGGCTCCAGCGCGGCAGGTTCGATGGACGGCGTCTTGTAGCGCTCGTCGAACACCAGCCAGTCCTCGGGCGGGTTGTCCAGCTGTTCGGCCATACGGTTGGCGTAGAACAGCCCCTGCTCGGTCAGGTCACCCTGCTGGTTGGGCTGTTTCGACCACACCGGCTTGCGGTTGAGGATGGTGGGGAACAGCATGGAATTCTTCAGGCTGGAGAACTCATCGTCGTCGAACGGCGTGGCGCCGCCCACCCGCACGAAGCGGAAGCTGCCATAGGGGTCACGCTGGTACAGCGGCGCCTGGGCGCCGTAGCGGATCGCCTGGTCGTTGAACTGCAGCTTGCGCTTGGCCTGGCGGAAACGCTCGAAGTCGTGCCAGATCAGGATTGCCACGGGGTGGCCGATGAACATCGGTACTTGGCCGGGCGGCAGCAGTGGGTCGGGCGAGTGCGCTTCGGGCCAGGCGATGCCGTCCTGTTCCAGGTCGGCGGCGGTGACGACACGGTCTGGTTGCAGGTCTGCCCCCAGCAGGCTCAGGTCATGCCCGGCATAGATGCGGTCAGCCTTGGTGGCTTTGAGCAGCAAGGCATGGCCCTGTTGCACCGGCCAGCCCGGCATGTCCTTGGCACGGATGTCGCGGGCGAACACCTTGTCGCCGCAGACCTTGGACAACGCATCGTTACGGAAACGCGCCTTGCCGTCGTGGTTCATCCACTTCTGCGGCGAAGCGGTGACGCGTTCCTCCATCAGCGCGGCGAACGCCTGGCTGCCAAGTGGCGCCATGGTCACACCGACACCAGCGACCAGGCCGCCTTGCAGGAAGGCGCGCCTGGAAATATCACGGTTGGACATGCTTGATCCTCTGGGCAGTCGAGGGTCTGCCCTTTCTTCTGATTCTGGGCCTGGCTTGCAGAAAGCTGACCTGGGCGTCAACTTTACAGCAATTTAGCGCGGGCAGGCAAAGTCAAGCCGACAATATGTCGCGGTGTGTCGGGTTTTGAGCGGGGGATCCGTGCTTGGGCTGATAGGTGTTCGCCTTTGGAGATTCGGCGCCTGGGAGATCGAGCG
>NZ_BLJG01000228.1 GCF_009932375.1 Pseudomonas juntendi | reverse complement strand
ACGCTTAACTGACAGGCATTAGCCGGAAGGGGCGGGGTTCTTGTTGCCGGGGCAGGGCCCTCAGGCCTTAGTCGCGCCAGTGGCGCTTGTGCTTGCGGTGGCCGTAGTGATGGCCACGGTCGTAGTGGCGACGGTCGTCGTAGCCACGGCGGTAGCGACGGTCGTCATGGCGCTCATCGGCGTCGGCCTTGTTGCCCAGGTAGTTACCCAGCGCACCACCAGCACCGCCGCCGGCAGCCGCGCCGATGTAGCTCCCGGTAGTACCGCCTACCGAGCGACCCACCACGTTACCGCCTGCCGCGCCCAGGGCACCGCCAATAGCGGCTTCACCGCGCTGGCGCTTGTCGGCACCCAGCGCACCGCCGGCCGCACCGCCCAGACCGGCACCAATGGCGCCGCCAGTGCTACCGCCGATGGAGTTACCGACAACGGAGCCCAGTACCCCACCCAATGCGCCGCCAATGCCGGCCTCGGTGGTGCCGCCTGCCATGGCAACGCCGCTGAGCAAGCTGAAAGACAACAACAAAATCGAGGAGTACTTCTTCATCAAGAGAGCCTCATAAGGATGACGAGGCGAATTTGAGGGTAAGCGAGGTGGCTGGCAACGGAAATCCGACGAGTAACACGAGTTGTACACAATTCTGTAAGTGACTGTATTTGTTGTGAAACTTAAACCGTTTTCGGCTGTCTGAGGTCTTTATGGCAAAAGCCCTGAACCTTGCGGAACAGGGCTTTTTGGTTTTTGGCGTTGGGGCTTCTGGCCTCTTCGCGGCAACTTTATTACAGAATACGCCCGTCGTCCCGCGCCCGCTCCAGCTTGATGGCGATGAACTTCGAGGTTGGCGTATGGCTGCCATCGCCAATGCTCTCCAGCGGCACCAGCGGGTTCACCTCCGGGTAATACGCCGCCGCCTGCCCGGCCGGAATATCGAACGCCAGCAGGGTAAAGCCCTGCACCCGGCGGACGTGTTCATCCCCCCACAACGATACGATGTCGACCTTCTGCCCCGGCTGGAAGCCCAGGCGGATGATGTCGGCTTCGTTGGCGAACAGCACCTCGCGTTGGCCGCGCACGCCACGGTAGCGGTCGTCCAGGCCGTAGATGGTGGTGTTGTACTGATCGTGCGAGCGCATCGACTGCATGATCAGGTCCGGTAACTGGCCGCTGGCACGCACACGCTCGTCAAGCAGCGTATCGGGCAGCAGGTTGGCCTTGAAGTTGGCGCGGCCGGTGTTGGTCTTCCATGTGCGGCTGGCGGCGTTATTGCCCAGGTAGAAGCCGCCTGGGTGTTGCAGGCGTTGGTTGAAGCCGCTGAAGCCTGTGATGGTGTCGGCGATCAGGTCGCGAATGCGCGCGTAGTCGGCGACCAGCCAGTGCCAGTCCACGGGTTTCTTGCCCAGCGTAGCGGCGGCGATGCCAGCAATGACCGCCGGCTCCGAGCGCATCTGCGAAGACAGCGGTTTGAGCTGGCCGTTGGACGCGTGCACCATGCTGAACGAGTCTTCGACCGTTACCGCTTGTGGCCCGTCGGCCTGCAGGTCGATGTCGGTACGGCCCAGGCACGGCAAAATCAGCGCTTGCTTGCCATGAACCAGGTGGCTGCGGTTGAGCTTGGTGCTGATGTGCACGGTCAGCTCGCAGTTGCGCAGCGCCTGCGCCGTGCGCTCGGTGTCCGGCGTGGCCTGGGCGAAATTGCCGCCCAGGCCGATGAACACCTTGGCCCGGCCGTCGAGCATGGCGTGAATCGCTTCGACCGTGTTGTGGCCGTTGTGCCGTGGCACGGGGAAGCCGAAGCGCTTTTCCATGGCCTCGAGCAGCGCCATGGGTGGGCGCTCGTTGATGCCCATGGTGCGGTCGCCCTGCACGTTGCTGTGGCCACGTACCGGGCACAGGCCTGCGCCTGGTGCGCCGATATTGCCGCGCAGCATCTGCAGGTTGACGATTTCCTGAATGGTCGGCACCGAGTGGCGGTGTTGGGTGATACCCATCGCCCAGCACATGATGACCCGCTCGGCGCGGCAGTACATGCGCGCGGCCAGCTCGATGTCGGCCATGGGCAGGCCGGATTGCGCCTGGATGTGGTCCCATGGCGTGGCATCTACCACGGCCAGGTAATCGTCCACGCCATGGCCGTGCTCGGCGATGAAGGCATGGTCGAACACCGCCGGTTCACCCTTGGCCTGGGCTTCACGCTCCCATTGCAGGGCGAACTTGGCCATGCCACGCAGCAGCGCCATGTCGCCACCCAACGCCGGGCGGAAGAATGCCGTGTTGGTTGGGCGGTCGCTGTTGGTCAGCATTTCCAGCGGGTTCTGCGGGTGCTGGAAGCGCTCCAGGCCCCGCTCTTTGAGCGGGTTGATGCAAACTACCTGAGCGCCACGTTTCACCGCGTCGCGCAGCGGGTCGAGCATGCGCGGGTGATTGGTGCCGGGGTTCTGGCCCCAGACAAAAATCGCGTCGGCATGTTCGAAGTCGTCGAACGTGACCGTGCCTTTGCCCACCCCGATGCTTTGCCCCAACGCCACGCCGCTGGCTTCGTGGCACATGTTCGAGCAGTCGGGAAAGTTGTTGGTACCGAAGGCGCGCACGAACAGCTGGTAGAGGTAGGCTGCTTCGTTGCTGGCCCGCCCCGAGGTATAGAACTCGGCCTGGTCAGGTGTGGCCAACTTGTTCAGCTCGCGGGCGACCAGGGCAAAAGCGGCGTCCCAGCTGATCGGCTGATAGCGGTCGCTGGTTGCGTCGTAGACCATCGGCTCGGTGAGGCGGCCCTGGTACTCCAGCCAGTAGTCGCTTTGCTGCAGCAGGGCGGTGACGCTGTAACGGGCGAAGAAGGCAGCATCTACACGGCGCTTGGTGGCCTCCCAGTTCACGGCCTTGGCGCCGTTCTCGCAGAACTTGACCATGCCGCTTTCTGGCGAATCGCCCCAGGCGCAGCCTGGGCAGTCGAAACCGCCGTTCTGGTTGGTCTTGAGCAGGGCGCGAATGTTCTTCAGCGCGTTATCGCTGCCGACCCAGGCCTTGGCCACGCTGCGCAGCGCACCCCAGCCACCGGCAGGGCCGTGGTAGGGCTTGTAGCGAGGGGTTGAGGCTGGGGCATTGTCCGGTAGGTGCTGGTACGAGGTCACGACTGTTACGACTCCGCCGCCGGGCTGTAGACCCGCGGTGCGCTGTGCTTGGGTAGATGAATGAGGTTGAGGTTGTGCTTGCGCGCCCACTGCAGGGCAAGCCCGGTGGGGGCGGACAGGCTGACCAAGGTTTGGATGCCGGCGCGCAGCACCTTCTGGATCAGTTCCAGGCTGCAGCGGCTGGTGACGATCGCAAGGCCGCCCTGGCTGTCGATGCCCTGGCGCAGCAGCGCGCCGATCAGCTTGTCGAGGGCGTTGTGCCGGCCAATGTCTTCACGGCCCAGCAGCAGTTCGCCGTCGCGGTCCATGAACAGCGCGGCATGCACCGCCCCGCAGTGCTGGCCCAGCGGCTGAAATGCATCGATGCGCTCGCGCAGGCCCACCAGCCACGCTGCCGGTGGCAGCGGCGCACCGGGCAGCACGGCCAGTTCTGGCAACGCCTGCTCCAGCGCCTCGACCCCGCACAGGCCGCAGCCGCTGGTGCCGGCCAGCTGCCGGCGCTGGTTTTTCAGGTTCCAGAAGGCTCGGCTGGATATTTCCACGTCTGCATACAGGGCCGAGCCACTGCCCGAGAGCTTCAGGTCGTAGATTTCCGTGGTGCCTTCGACGATGCCGCTGCCCACGCTGAAACCGACGGCGAAGTCTTCCAGGTCGGTCGGGCTGACCAGCATCACTGCCTGGTTGAGGCCGTTGTAGACGATGGCCAACGCAACCTCTTCGGCCAGCGGCGTGCTGTCACCTTTACCGTCGCTGAGCTGGACGTATGCGTAGGTGTTGCTGGGCGCCGGCAGGGACAAGGGCGATGAGGCCGTGCAGACCGGAGGTTTGCTGTTCATCGGGGCAGGCTGTTCATTCGGCGGCTTGGTGTAGCACAAGCCTAGGCGCGTGGGCCTGTGGCGTCTAATCGCTAGCCTCTATCCCTTGATAGAGCGCGTCGATTGGTCGCAGGCAGGCGGCATGAGCAAAGCTGGCCTAGACTGCTGGGTTCGAGGTTTCGTGAACAAGGAGAGTGCTATGAGCTTGATCAGTTTCGTGAAGGAAGCAGGCGAGAAGTTGATCGACCTGCTGACCCCGGGCAATGCCAAAGCCGAAGAGCAGTTGAAGAAACACGTGGAGAATGTCGGCCTCGGCAACCCGAACATCACGGCGACCGTGGAGGGCGACAAAGTGATCCTCAAGGGTGAAGTCGCGAGCCAGGAAGAGAAGGAGAAGATTGTGCTGGCGGCGGGCAACATCGAGGGTGTGGCCAGCGTCGATGACCAGATCACTGTGACCGGCCCGGTCGTGACAGCCGCACGCCTGGTCACGGTCAAGAAGGGTGACACGCTGTCGGCGATTGCCCTGGTGGTGTATGGCAATGCCAATCAGTACAACAAGATCTTCGAGGCCAACAAGCCGATGCTCAAGCACCCGGACAAGATCTATCCGGGGCAGGTACTGCGTATTCCTGACTGATTTTTGCAGGCTTTATTGGCCCTATCGCCGGCAAGCCGGCTCCCACAAGGTTGCTGCAAGGCGTGAGGCCGGTGGTCACCTGTGGGAGCGGGCGTGCCCGCGAACACCGGCGTAGCCGGTGCCAGGGCGCTTACAGGCCAATCAATAACTCCCGGTAATCCTCGACCGCAGCAAACTCTTCAGTATCGCGCGGCTGCGCCTGGCTATCGGGCTGGCGTACAGCCAGCAGGTGCGCCACACCAAAGCGCCGTGCGCTGCGCAGTATCGCCAGAGTGTCATCGATGAACAGGCTACGCCCCGGCTCAAAACCGATGTCCGCCTGCAAGGCGTCCCAGAACTGTGGGCTTTCCTTCGGGTAACCATAGTCATGCGAGCTGATCAGCCGCTCGAAATACGGTGCCAGCTCCACCCGTTCGAGCTTCAGCGACAGCGAATCACGGTGCGCATTGGTGATCATCACCACGCGCTTGCCGGCATTTCGAATCGCCGCCAGGAACGTGTCGGCATCCGGGCGCAACGCGATCAGGTCGGCAATTTCCCGCTTCAGCTCCCGGATCGGCAGGTGCAGTTCGCGGCTCCAGAAGTCCAGGCAGTACCAGTTCAGCGTGCCGGCATTGCGCTCGAACAGCGGCTGCAGCTCCATTTCCGCCATGGCCCGGCTCACGCCATGCAGCTCTGCATAGCGCTGGGGCAGGTGGTCGAGCCAGAAGCGGTTGTCGTAATGCAGGTCGAGCAGGGTGCCGTCCATATCCAGCAGGACGGTATCGATGGCAGACCAGGGAAGAACAGGCATGGGAAACTCTCGATCAGTCGGCAAGCCACGGTATAGTAACCCGTTCACGCCAAGGAGCCGCCCCATGCGCCAGAAACCCACCGTCCTCAGCCGCGAAATCGTCGCCAGCAGCCGCCTGTTCCGCGTAGAGGCTGTGCAATTGCGCTTCAGCAATGGTGCCGAGCGCACCTATGAGCGCCTGGTAGGCCGGGGTAACGGCTATGGCGCGGTGATGATCGTGGCCATGCTCGACGCCGAGCACGCCGTGCTGGTGGAAGAGTATTGCGGTGGTACCGACGAGTACGAGCTGTCGCTGCCCAAGGGCCTGATCGAGCCCGGCGAAGATGTGCTGGCAGCCGCCAACCGCGAGCTCAAGGAAGAGGCCGGGCTTGGCGCGCGCCAGCTTGAGCACCTGACCGAGCTGTCGCTTTCGCCGGGCTACATGAGCCAGAAAATCCAGGTTGTGCTGGCCACCGATCTGTACGAAGAGCGCCTGGAGGGCGATGAGCCGGAGCCGATGCGGGTCGACAAGGTCAACCTGCGCGAGCTGTCGGCCTTGGCCATGCACCCGCAGTTCACCGAAGGCCGCGCCCTGGCGGCGCTGTACCTGGCGCGTGACCTGATGATTCAGCGGGGGCTGCTGGCGCTATGAACGACAATCAACTGATGCGTGAAGTGGTCAAGTTGGCGTTGACTGCGGGCGAGGCGATCCTGCCGTACTGGCGTGCCGATGTGGCAGTGACCAACAAGGCCGATGATTCGCCGGTGACTGCCGCCGACCTGGCAGCGCATCGGGTGATTGCCGATGGCCTGCTGGCGCTGGCGCCGCAGATTCCGGTGTTGTCCGAAGAGGACTGCAACATTGCGCTGGCCGAGCGCCAGGGCTGGAGCCGCTGGTGGCTGGTGGACCCGCTGGATGGCACCAAGGAATTCATTGCCGGCAGCGAGGAATTCACAGTCAATATCGCCTTGATCGAAAAAGGCGAGGTGGTGTTCGGCGTGGTATCGATGCCCACGAATGGCCGCTGCTACTTTGGGGGCCGCGTATTGGGGGCCTGGCGGGCAGACGCGGGTGAGGCGGCCCGGCCGATCCAGGTGCGCAACGCTCCGCCAGCGGGTGAGCGGTTTACCGTGGTCGCCAGCCGCCGGCACTCCAGCCCCGAACAGGAAGCATTGTTGGCGGGCCTGGGTGCGGCAGTGGGTGAACTGGAGCTGGCCAATATCGGTAGCTCGTTGAAGTTCTGCCTGTTGGCCGAGGGCAGCGCCGATTGTTATCCACGCCTGGCGCCGACTTCGCAGTGGGATACGGCGGCGGCCCAGGGTGTGGTGGAAGGGGCGGGGGGTGAAGTGATCGGGCTGGACGGTTTGCCGTTCCGTTACCCGGCGCGCGAGTCTTTGCTCAACCCGTATTTCCTGGCGTTGCCGGCCAAGGCAGCGTGGCGCCAGGCCTTTCTTGAGCTGATCTAGCGGGCCTGGCCTGTAGGAGCGGCCT
>NZ_BLJG01000227.1 GCF_009932375.1 Pseudomonas juntendi | reverse complement strand
GGTGATCTTCGCCTTCGGCGGCTGCGCGCTGTTCGGCACCAGCTACTACGTGGTGCAGCGCACCTGCCAGACGCGGCTGATTTCCGACAGCCTGGCCGCCTTCACCTTCTGGGGTTGGCAGGCGGTGATCGTCGGGGCGCTGATCACCCTGCCGATGGGCTACACCACCACCAAGGAATACGCCGAGCTTGAGTGGCCACTGGCGATTCTGCTGGCCATTGTCTGGGTCACCTACGGGGTGGTGTTCTTCGGCACCATCGTCAAGCGCAAGACCAAGCATATCTATGTCGGCAACTGGTTCTACGGTGCCTTCATCGTGGTCACCGCGATGCTGCACATCGTCAACCACATCTCCCTGCCGGTCAGCCTGTTCAAGTCGTACTCGGCCTACTCCGGCGCCACCGATGCGATGATCCAGTGGTGGTACGGGCACAACGCCGTGGGCTTTTTCCTGACCACCGGCTTCCTGGGCATGATGTACTACTTCGTGCCCAAGCAGGCCGAGCGGCCGATCTATTCGTACCGCCTGTCGATCGTGCACTTCTGGGCGCTGATCACCCTGTACATCTGGGCCGGCCCGCACCACCTGCACTACACCGCCCTGCCCGACTGGGCGCAGTCGCTGGGTATGGTGATGTCGATCATCCTTCTGGCGCCAAGCTGGGGCGGCATGATCAACGGCATGATGACCCTGTCGGGCGCCTGGCACAAACTGCGTACCGACCCGATCCTGCGCTTCCTGGTGGTGTCGCTGGCGTTCTACGGCATGTCCACCTTCGAAGGCCCGATGATGGCCATCAAGACCGTCAACTCGCTGTCGCACTACACCGACTGGACCATTGGCCACGTGCACGCAGGCGCCCTCGGCTGGGTCGCCATGATTTCGATCAGCGCCGTGTACCACATGATCCCGCGCCTGTATGGCCGCGTGCAGATGCACAGCGTTGGCCTGATCAACGCGCACTTCTGGCTGGCCACCATCGGCACCGTGCTGTACATCGCCTCGATGTGGGTCAACGGCATCACCCAGGGCCTGATGTGGCGTGCCATCAACGATGACGGCACCCTCACCTACTCGTTCGTCGAGGCACTGCAAGCCAGCCACCCGGGCTACATCGTGCGTGCCCTGGGCGGTGCGTTCTTCGCCAGCGGCATGCTGCTGATGGCCTACAACGTGTTGCGTACCGTGCGTGCCGCCAACCCGGCACAGGCTGAAGAAGCCGCCAAGATCGTCGTTGTGGGAGCGCACTGATGAAGCATGAAGCCGTCGAGAAGAACATTGGCCTGCTGGCCTTCTTCATGGTCATCGCGGTAAGCGTCGGTGGCCTGACCCAGATCGTCCCGCTGTTTTTCCAGGACGTGACCAACAAGCCGGTCGAGGGCATGAAGCCGCGTACCGCCCTGGAGCTGGAAGGCCGCGACATCTATATCCGCGAAGGTTGCGTGGGCTGCCACTCGCAGATGATCCGCCCGTTCCGCGCCGAAACCGAGCGCTACGGGCACTACTCGGTCGCCGGCGAGAGCGTGTGGGACCACCCGTTCCTGTGGGGCTCCAAACGTACCGGGCCGGATCTGGCACGGGTCGGTGGCCGCTACTCCGATGACTGGCACCGCGCGCACTTGTACAACCCGCGCAACGTGGTGCCGGAATCGAAGATGCCGGCTTACCCCTGGCTGGTCGAGAACACGCTCGACGGCAAGGACACCGCGAAGAAGATGGAGGTGCTGCGCACTCTCGGCACACCGTACACCGACGCCGACATTGCCGGCGCCCGTGACGCGGTCAAGGGCAAGACCGAAATGGACGCCCTCGTGGCGTACCTGCAGGGTCTTGGCACCATCATCAAGAGCAAACGGTGACGCTGATGGATATCGGGATGATTCGCGGCCTGGGTACCGTCGTGGTGATGGTGGCGTTCGTGGGCTTGGCGCTGTGGGTATTCAACCCACGGCGCAAGAAGGACTTCGACGAAGCCACCCAACTGCCCTTCGCCGATGACCCCGAGGCCAAACGGCACGTCGAGCAAGCAAAAGCTTCTGGGAGCAAACAACAATGACAACCTTCTGGAGTCTGTACGTTACCGTCCTGACCCTGGGCACCATCTTCTCGTTGACCTGGCTGCTGCTGTCGACCCGCAAGGGCCAGCGCGAAGAGGTGACCGACGAAACCGTCGGGCACGCCTTCGATGGCATCGAGGAGTACGACAACCCACTGCCGAAATGGTGGTTCTGGCTGTTCGTCGGCACCATCGTCTTCGCCCTCGGCTACCTGGTGCTGTACCCGGGGCTGGGCAACTGGAAAGGCATGCTGCCGGGTTATGCCTACCTGGACAACGACAAACAGACCGAGTTTTCCAACGGCCAGCAGGGCTGGACCGGCGTGCACGAGTGGGAAAAGGAAATGGCCAAGGCCCAGGCGCGCTTCGGCCCGATCTACGCCAAGTTCGCCGCCATGCCTATCGAGGAAGTGGCCAAGGACCCGCAGGCGCTGAAAATGGGCGCACGCCTGTTCGCCTCCAATTGCTCGGTATGCCATGGCTCCGACGCCAAGGGCGCCTTCGGTTTCCCCAACCTGGCCGACAATGACTGGCGCTGGGGCGGCGAGCCGGAAACCATCAAGGCCACCATCATGGGCGGCCGCCACGGTGTGATGCCGGCATGGGCCGAAGTGATCGGTGACCAAGGTGTGGCCGACGTCGCGGCATTCGTGGTCAGCAAGCTCGATGGCCGTACCCTGCCGCAAGGGGTCAAGGCCGATGTGCAGAATGGGCAGAAGATCTTCGCCGCCAACTGCGTGGCCTGCCACGGGCCGGAAGGCAAAGGCACGCCAGCCATGGGGGCACCGAACCTGACCCACCCGCAGGCGTTCATCTACGGCTCCAGCTTTGCCCAGTTGCAGCAGACCATCCGCTATGGCCGCCAAGGGCAGATGCCGGCCCAGGAACAGCTGCAGGGCAACGACAAGGTGCACTTGCTGGCGGCTTATGTGTACAGCCTGTCGCACCAGGCTGAGCCGGCCAAGGCCGAGTAAGCAGGCCTGGCCTCTTCGCGGGCTCGCCCGCTCCCACAACCTCGAGGCTGATGAGGGACCTGTGGGAGCGGGCAAGCCCGCGAAAAGGCCGGCACAGCCAAGCATTTCTCGCAGGCTGATGACCTGGATCAATTGACACCCGCCATAACACGATTCACACCGCGAACCCAACGCGACTAAAGGTCGCAGTGCGACCCCGGGCCGCCCACAGCGGCGTATCATGAACCGCAGAGCGCTAGCAGATTGCGCGAGACTGCGGCCGGCACGCACTGGCCGCGGCATTTTTCCACTGCCGTGGGACTTGATGATGAGCAAGCAAATTCCGGTACATGATGTAACCCCGCCTGCCACGAAAGGGAAGGACTCCGTCGACCTCTACGCGTCCCGCGAAAAAATCTATACCCGCGCCTTCACCGGCCTGTTCCGGCGTTTGCGCATGGTTGGCGGTGCCGCGCTGTTCCTGCTGTACTTCGGCACGGTATGGCTGAACTGGGGTGGCCACCAGGCGGTGTGGTGGAACCTGCCCGAGCGCAAGTTCTATATCTTCGGTGCCACCATCTGGCCGCAGGACTTCATCCTGCTGTCAGGCATCCTCATCGTTGCGGCCTTCGGCCTGTTCTTCATCACTGTGTTCGCAGGCCGGGTCTGGTGTGGCTACACCTGCCCGCAAAGCGTATGGACGTGGATCTTCATGTGGTGCGAAAAGGTCACCGAGGGCGACCGCAACCAGCGCATCAAACTGGACAAGGCGCCCATGAGCGCCAACAAGTTCCTGCGAAAGTTCAGCAAGCACAGCCTGTGGCTGCTGATCGGTTTCGTCACCGGCATGACCTTCGTCGGCTACTTCTCGCCGATCCGTGAACTGGTGATCGAGTTCTTCACCGGCCAGGCCGATGGCTGGGCCTATTTCTGGGTTGGCTTCTTCACCCTCGCCACCTACGGCAACGCCGGTTGGCTGCGCGAGCAGGTGTGTGTGTACATGTGCCCCTACGCCCGCTTCCAGAGCGTGATGTTCGACAAGGACACACTGATCGTTTCCTATGACCCGCGCCGCGGCGAAACCCGGGGCCCGCGCAAGAAAGGCGCGGATTACAAGGCCCAAGGCCTGGGCGACTGCATTGACTGCACCTTGTGCGTGCAGGTCTGCCCGACCGGCATCGACATCCGCGACGGCCTGCAGATCGAATGCATCGGCTGCGCCGCCTGCATCGATGCCTGCGACGGCATCATGGACAAGATGAACTACCCCAAAGGGCTGATCAGCTACACCACCGAGCACAACCTCTCCGGGCAGAAAACCCACCTGCTGCGGCCCCGCCTGATCGGCTACGCGCTGGTGTTGCTGGTGATGATCATCGGCCTGGCCACGGCCTTCGCCACCCGCTCGCTGGTCGGTTTCGACGTCAGCAAGGACCGTGTGCTGTACCGCGAAAATGCCCAGGGCCGGATCGAGAACGTGTACAGCCTGAAGGTCATGAACAAGGACCAGCGTGACCATGTGTATGTGCTGGACGCCACTGGCCTGCCAGACCTCACGCTCGAAGGCCAACGCGAGATCCGCGTGGCCGCCGGGGATATCGTCAGCCTGCCGGTGCAGCTGTCGGTGGCGCCGGAAAAACTGCCATCGACCACCAACGAAATCACCTTCATCCTCAACAGCGCCGACGACAGCAGCGTGCAGGTTGAAGCCAAGAGCCGCTTCATCGGCCCACAGATCCGCTAAGAGAGATAACCCACAATGCCTGCCACCGCCGCCGACCCTTGGTACAAGCACCTCTGGCCCTGGATCATCATTGCTATCCTCACCACCTCGGTGTGCCTGAGCCTGAGCATGGTCAGCATCGCCGTGAACAACCCGGACAACCTGGTGAACGACAATTACTACGAGGCGGGCAAGGGCATCAACCGCTCACTGGACCGCGAACTGCTGGCACAGAAGCTGCGCCTCCAGGCCAGTGTGCACCTGGATGAACTGACCGGCGAAGTGGACCTGCGCCTGGCCGGCAACAGCAACCCGCAGAACCTGGAACTGAACCTGATATCGCCCACCCAGCCGGAAAAGGACCGCAAGGTGCTGCTGAGCCAGGTCGAGGCCGGGCGTTATGTGGGGCAGCTGCAAGACAAGGTTGATGGGCGGCGTTTCGTTGAGCTGCTGGGCAGTGAAGGTGGCCAGGTGTGGCGGCTGTTCGAGGAGGAGAAGGTCGAGCATGGCGTGACCTTGCAGCTTGGTGATGAAGCCATCCAAGGCGCCGAGCACCTGTAGGAGCGGCCTTGTGTCGCGAAAGGGCTGCGCAGCAGCCCCTGCAACCTATGCTGCGAAGCTGAGATCGTGGGGCCGCTTCGCGCCCCTTTCGCGATACAAGGGCGCTCCTACAGGGAAGCGCGCCAACCGGCCGCTATGTGTAAGGCAATGATGTGATGACCCAACCCATTCCCTGCTACCACTGCGCCCTGCCCGTTCCTGCCGGCAGCCGCTTCACCGCTGTGGTGCTCGGCGAGCCCCGCGAGTTCTGCTGCCCCGGCTGCCAGGCAGTGGCCGAGGCGATCGTGGCCGGCGGCCTGGAACACTACTACCAGCACCGCAGCGACAACAGCGCCAACCCCGAAGCGTTGCCCAGGCAGTTGCAGGACGAACTGGCCCTGTACGACCGCAGTGACGTGCAGCAAACCTTCGTCCACCACTTGGGCGACCTGGCCGAAGCCACCTTGCTGATCGAAGGTATCAGCTGTGCGGCGTGTGGCTGGCTGATCGAAAAACACCTGCGCAACCTGCCCGGCGTCGCCGAGGCGCGCCTTAACCTGTCCAACCACCGCCTGCTGGTTGCCTGGGATGCCTCGCAGCTGCCACTGTCGCGCCTGCTGGCCGAACTGCGCCAGATCGGTTACGCCGCCCACCCCTACCAACCCGACCAGGCCGCCGAGCAGTTGGCCCGGGAAAACCGCAGCGCCCTGCGGCGCCTGGGCGTGGCCGGGTTGTTGTGGTTCCAGGCAATGATGGCGACCATGGCCACCTGGCCGGAATTCAACATCGACCTGTCGCCCGAGCTGCACACCATCCTGCGTTGGGTGGCGCTGTTCCTGACGATCCCCATCGTGTTCTACAGCTGCGCGCCGTTCTTCAAGGGCGCCGCACGCGACCTGCGCACCCGCCACCTGACCATGGATGTTTCGGTGTCACTGGCCATTGGCCTGGCGTTCGGCGCGGGTATCTGGACAGCCATCACCGGCAGCGGCGAGCTGTATTTCGACACCGTCGGCATGTTCGCCCTGTTCCTGCTGACCGGCCGCTACCTGGAACGCCGCGCCCGCGAGCGCACCGCAGTGGCCACGGCGCAACTGGTGAACTTGCTGCCGGCTTCGTGCCTGCGCCTGGACAGCCAAGGCCGCAGCGGGCGCATTCTGCTCAGTGAACTGCAATGCGGCGACACCGTACAGGTGCTGCCCGGCGCAGTGATTCCCGCCGACGGGCGCGTCGTCGAAGGCCGCTCCAGCGTCGACGAATCGCTGCTGACCGGTGAGTACTTGCCACAGCCGCGGCGAGTGGGGGACCGGGTCACCGGCGGCACCTTGAACGTGGAAAGCACGCTGAACATAGAAGTCCAGGCCCTGGGCCACGACTCGCGGCTGTCGGCCATCGTCCGCCTGCTGGAGCGTGCGCAGACGGAAAAACCACGCCTGGCAGAAATTGCCGACCGCGCCTCTCAGGGGTTCCTGCTGTTCTCGCTGCTGGCCGCAGTGGCCATCGGCCTGTGGTGGTGGTACCTGGAGCCGGCGCGGGCGTTCTGGATCGTGCTGGCCATGCTGGTGGCGACGTGCCCTTGTGCGCTGTCGCTGGCCACCCCCACCGCACTCACTGCAGCCACCGGCACCCTGCATAAACTTGGCCTGCTGGTGACCCGTGGCCATGTGCTGGAAGGCCTGAACCAGATCGATACGGTGATTTTCGACAAGACCGGCACGCTGACCGAAGGCAGGCTGACCTTGCGCAGCATTCGCCCACTCGGCAGCCACCCCGCGGACTGTTGCCTGGCGCTGGCGGCGGCATTGGAGAACCGTTCGGAGCACCCCATCGCCCGGGCGTTCGGGCGCGCGGCCACACCTGCTGAAGAGGTGCAGAGTGTGCCCGGCCTGGGCCTGGAAGGGCTGGTCGATGGCCAGCGCCTGCGCATTGGCCAGGCCAGCTTCGTCTGCGCCTTGAGCGGCGCGCAAGTACCTGCGGTGCCCGAGCCTCGCGGCCAGTGGCTGCTGCTGGGCGACCGCCAGGGGCCATTGGCCTGGTTCGGCCTGGACGACCGCTTGCGCGATGATGCACCGGCCCTGCTGGCTGCCTGCAAAGCGCGGGGCTGGCGCACCCTGCTGCTGTCTGGCGACAGTTCGCCGATGGTCGCGGAAGTCGCCGCGCAACTGGGCATCGACCACGCCATTGGCGGCCTGCGCCCGGACGACAAACTGGAGCGCCTCAAAGCCTTGCAGGCCGAAGGGCGCAAGGTGCTGATGCTGGGCGACGGGGTCAATGATGTGCCAGTGCTGGCCGCCGCCGACATCAGCATCGCCATGGGCAGCGCCACCGACCTGGCCAAGACCTGCGCCGACGCGGTGCTGCTGTCCAACCGCCTGAGCGCGCTGGTGCAGGCGCTGGAACTGGCGCGCCGCACCCGCCGCAACATCCTCGAGAACCTGCTGTGGGCAACCCTGTATAATGGCCTGATGTTGCCGTTCGCCGCCCTCGGCTGGGTCACCCCGGTGTGGGCTGCTGTCGGCATGTCGGTGAGCTCACTGATCGTGGTGCTCAATGCCCTGCGCCTGACCCGCGTGCCAGTCAGCGCCGGGCTGCCCGCGATGAATGCCGCGCAACCCGCCAGGAGTACGCCATGCCCGCCCTCTATGTCATGATCCCCGCAGCCCTGCTGCTGGTCGGCGTGGCCGTGTACATCTTCTTCTGGGCCGTGGACAGTGGCCAGTACGACGACCTCGATGGCCCGGCGCACAGCATTCTGTTCGACGACCAGGACCCTCGCCACCAGGCGGCGGTCAAACCCGACGACACGCCGGGCAACGCCGACAAGGACTTGCCACCCCGTGCCTGACCTGCTTCCCCTGCTGGGCTCGGCGCTGGTGCTCGGCTTGCTCGGCGGCGGCCACTGCCTGGGCATGTGCGGCGGCCTGATGGGTGCGCTGACCTTGGCCATCCCCCCTGAACAACGCGGCAGGCGCCTGCGCCTGCTGCTGGCGTACAACCTGGGGCGCATCTTCAGCTATGCCTGCGCCGGGTTGCTGCTGGGCCTGGCCGGCTGGGCCGTGGCCAGCAGCCCGGCCGCCCTGGCCCTGCGGGTCCTGGCCGCCTTGCTGTTGATTGCCATGGGCCTGTACCTGGCCGGCTGGTGGAGCGGGCTGACGCGTATCGAGGTGCTAGGCCGCGGCGTGTGGCGGCATATCCAGCCGCTGGCGTCGCGCTTGCTGCCGGTGTCCAGCCTGCCCCGTGCGTTGCTGCTGGGGGCCTTGTGGGGGTGGTTGCCATGCGGGTTGGTGTACAGCACGTTGTTATGGGCAGCCAGCCAGGGCCATGCCGGCTACAGCGCGGCGTTGATGCTGGCGTTCGGGGTGGGCACCTGGCCGGTGCTGCTGGCGACCGGATTGGCGGCAGAGCGGGTAAACACTTTGTTGAAACGGCGCAGTGTGCGGGTGGCCGGCGGGGTGCTGGTGATGCTGTTTGGTATCTGGACCATGCCCGGGCCGCACCAGCATTGGCTGATGGGGCATTGAGGGCTGCAAGCTACAAGCTACAAGCTACAAGCTACAAGCTACAAGCTACAAGCTACAAGCAAAAGCAGATCTGCTTTCGACTTTCGACTTTC
>NZ_BLJG01000226.1 GCF_009932375.1 Pseudomonas juntendi | reverse complement strand
GTACCAGGAGAATATTCGGCATAGGTGCTTGGGAATCTAGGTTGTGTTGGACCTTGCCGGCCTCTTCGCGGGCTTGCCCGCTCCCACAAGGACCGCACAGTATCTGAGATCTGTGCTTAACCTGTAGGAGCGGGCAAGCCCGCGAAGAGGCCGGCAAAGGCAATAGGAATTTCTAGCGCAAAGCCTTGCTCTGCAACACCTCAGACCGCCGCCCTAGCACATTCTCGCTGATCTGCACGAACTCTTCGGTACTCACGCTCGGCAAGCGCATCAGCCCGCGCACCACATCATCCAGCGAACGCTTGGCCTGGGTATGGATGCGGATTTCCTTGTCCAGCGCCTGCAGCAGCATCACACCACGGGCGACCTGCGCAGGGGTGGCCTGTTCGCCACGCAGCCGGGTCACCTTCGCGCCCTGCTTGCTCAGGCGCGCCTGCCAGGCCTGGTAGCGGTCGTCGCTCACCCCGCCAGAGCGGCGCAGCAACTCGCTGGCATAGTAATCGGTCAGGCTTTCCACCAACCAGTCATTGCCATCACGGGCGCGGATCTGGGCAAACAACTGCACAACCTCACGCAATAATGGGCTGCTGCCGTTCTCGCTGACCATCGGCCTGCCACTGTGCAGGTACACCGACCCCTGCGCCGCCATCGCCCCACGCCACATCCCGTCACGCGCGCCCACCAGCAACAGCTTCGGCGGGTTGCGCGGGAACACTGCCTGCAGTTGCGGCCAGACGAAGGTGAGCAAGGTCAGGCTGTCCATACGCCGCATGCCCTGCCCCACCGGCGCGGCCACGGTCACGTCGGTATCGCCCAGACGGGCGCGGCGGCTGCCCAGGTCACCGGCGAGCATCCAGCCAGTAGGGCGGTCGAACAGGCGCGATACATTGTCGATGCGGAACTTGTCCTGGCCGACGCGCGGCCAGGGCGTTTCGATGCTCTTCCAGCCCGCTGGCAGGTCGAAGGCCAGGCGCGCCACCAGCTCTGTTCCATCCTGCTGGTCGAGGCGCGCTGGCGGCACCAGCTGGTCGCCCAGGAACAACGCCCAGTGCGGGGTGATACGCGACGAAAACGCGCCACTGGCAAGCTTCTGGTCCAGCAGCACGCGGTAGCTGAGGCTAGTCTTGCCGGCCGCAGGCTGCCATACCCCCCGCTGCCCGTTCAGTTGCCATTGGCCATCGGCCTGGAAGCCGCTGTAGGCCCCGGCCTTGCCCAGGTCGAAGTCAAGGCTGCGCACCGCGCTGCCGTCCGCCAGGGTCAGGCGAACTTCTGCCTGGCCGCTGGCGGGCAACAGGCGCACTTCGTAATCGAGATTGACCTTTTTCGCCCAGGCGGGCGCACTGGCCATCAGGCCCAACAGCAACAACAGCTGGCAACGCATACAGAAACTCCTTGTTCCCCGTGGCAGCGGGCCGCGCTGCTCAGCTGGCGCGGAAAATCAGGTGGTCTTCCCAGTCGTCTTCGTGCACATCCTGCTCCCTGAGCATACGCCCCGCCTGGGAAATGCGCTGTTCATGGACCTGTTGGCGGTCGCCACAGACCAGGTGGTGCCAGGCGGGCAAGTCCTTGCCCTCGCTGACCAGGCGGTAACCACAGGTACTGGGCAGCCAGGTGAACTGGTCGGCCTTGCCCGGGGTGAGCTGGATGCAATCCGGCACCTGGGCGAAGCGGTTGGAGTAGTCGCTGCACTGGCAGGTTTGCAGGTCCAGCAGCTTGCACGCGATACGCGTGTAATAGACGCTGTTGTCGTCCTCGTCCTCGAGCTTCTGCAGGCAGCACAGGCCGCACCCGTCGCACAGCGACTCCCACTCCTGGGCATTGAGTTGTTCGAGGGTCTTGCGCCGCCAGAACGGCGCGTTGTCAGCGATCATTACACGGTTACCTGCATTCATCTTGTGGTCGCGGCGCGCAGCGGCGCCAGTCTAGAGCCTGGCCTTGAGCAAAGCCAGGCCGCTTGTCAGTCGCTACGCGAAGCAGTAGCGTGCGCGTTTTCCGTCCGTTTGCAGGAGCCGCCATGAGCGCCAACCCCCGCGTTGCCGATTACGCCATCAACGAGCAGTTCATCAACCGCTGGTCGCCCCGCGCCTTCACCGCCGAACCGATCAGCGAAGAGACCCTGCTGAGTTTCCTCGAAGCTGCCCGCTGGGCACCGTCGGCGTACAACTCGCAGCCTTGGCGCTTCCTGTATGCCCGCCGTGACACCCCGAACTGGGAGCGCTACCTGAGCCTGCTGGTACCGTTCAACCGTAGCTGGGCGCAACAGGCGTCGGCGCTGGTGCTGGTGATGTCCAAGACCACTTTCGCCGCCCCGGGTGCCACCGAAGAAAAACCGGCACTGTGGCACACCTTCGACACCGGCTCCGCCTGGGGCCACCTGGCCCTGCAGGCCAGCATCAGTGGTTGGCATACCCACGGCATGGCCGGTTTTGACCAGGCGCTGGCGCGTCAGGAGCTGAAGATCCCTGAAGGCTACGAGCTGCATGCCATGGTGGCGATCGGCAAGCTCGGCGACAAGGCCAGCCTGGACGAAGCGTTGCAGGCGCGTGAAGTGCCCAGCCCGCGCAAGCCGCTGAGCGAGCTGGCGGCTGAGGGGGATTTCAGCCTGTAAGTTTTGGGTTGGCAGTACTGGCCCATTCGCGGGTAAACCCGCTCCTACGCCACCCATTGTAGGAGCGGGTTCACCCGCGAACAGGCCGGCACAGGCCAAAGCAGTCAATAGCCCCTGGCGAAGTCCACTTCACCGCGCAACCCCTGCCCGGCTTCATACGCCCGCATATTCTCGACAAACAACCGCACCATCGCCGCCGGCGAGGTGGGCGCCGAGCTGTGCCCGGTCAGCAGCAAGCCCCAGGCCGTCCAGAACGGGTGCTGCCTGGGCAACGGCTCCTGGCGGCACACATCGATCACCGCCCCGGCCAGATGCCCCTCCTTCAACGCCGCTACCAGGTCGGCATCGACCACCGCCGCACCCCGCCCGGCGTTGATGAACAGCGCCGTGGGCTGGAAGCACCTGAACAGTGCGGCGTTGTACAGGTCGTGGGTAGCCGGGGTATCCGGCAGCAGGTTGAGCACGTAGTCGACCTGGCCAACCATGCGCGGCAGGTCGGCCAGCGCCGCCACTTCAACGAACGGTGCCTGCTCGCGGGCGTTGCTGGCAACGCCGTACAGCACCACGCCAAACGGCTGCAGGAACTCGGCCACGCGCTGGCCGATGTCGCCGGTGCCCACGATCAGCACCCTGCGCCCTTCCAGCGTGCGCCCCGGGCGGTCGTCCCAGCGCCGCTCGACCTGGCTGACCAGGCGCGACAGCACCTCGCGCTCATGGCCAAGCATGTAGGTGAGCATGTACTCGGCCATTACCTGGCCGAAAATGCCCACCGCTCGGGTCAGGCGATAGTCACGCGGCAAGCCGTCGGCCAGCAACGGCGTGATGCCGGCCCAGGTCGACTGCAGCCAGCGCGGTTGGTGGCCCTGGCGCAGCAAGCTCGCCAGCAGGTCGGGCTGGCCCAGCCACACCGGGCAACGCGGCGCCTGGCGGGCCAGTTCGGCCGAGTCGCCACTGGTCAGGATTTCCAATTCAGGCGCGGCTGCGCGCAAAAGCTCGGCGTAGCGGGCATGGTCATGCTCGGCAATCAGTACGCGCATGTTCAGGCCGGGTCGTTGCGGCGCAGCAGCTCTTCGGGCAGGTGCTCGATGTACTCGTCATCCGGCGGTGGCATCTGCAGGTGGTAGCCCTGGTTGTCGAGGTTCTCCAACACCTTGGTGATGTCTTCGCGGGCCAGCTTGCGTTCCGGGCTGAGCACCAGGTCGAAGGCATGCACGGGGGTGCCGAAGAACGGCAGCAGGCCTTCTGGCACGCGCTCAAGGCCGTCAGCCTTGAGCACGTACAGGTACATTTCGTTCTTGCGGGGGCTCTTGTAGATGGAGCAAATGCGTTTCATCGGGTCTCTCCGGCGCCTGCAAGGCTGTCCAGCAGGGCCTGGCCCATGCGCTCACGGCGCCAGCCGCGCAGCGAATCGGGCAATTGATAAGGGCCATTGGGGTAACCGCTCTTGAGCAGTGCCTCCAGGGCTTTTTTACGCAGCATCAGCTCAGGGGCAATGCCCAGGCGCTCGCCTTCGGCCTGGCCGATGGCGCGCAGCTGTTTGAGGATGCCGCTGGCTTCGATCGGCAGCGGCTCGGGCAAGGGCGCTGGCCACTGCTCGGCAGGCAGGCTGGCGGCGCGCTTGATCAGCTGGATGAGAAACTCACCGTCCTGACGAATGGTGCGCGGGTGCATCTCTTCAACCTTGGCCAGTGCCGACAGGTTGCTCGGCTGGTTCTTGGCAATGGGCCACAGCGAGTGTTCCTTGAGCACGCGGTTGCGGGGTACATCGCGGCTGCGGGCAGTTCGCTCGCGCCAGGCGCACAGCTCACGCAGCACGGCCAACTGCTGGGGCGCCAGCTTCCAGGCCAGCTTGACGTCGCGGTACAAGGTGGCTGGCTCGACTTCGCGACGCAAGGCGGCGACCAGCTCGGCGCCATCCTCCAGCACCCAGGCGTATTTGTCGTCGCTCAGGCGCGGGCGCAGCACATTGAACAGCTCGGCCAGGTGCACGGCATCTTCGGCCGCGTAGCTGACCTGGGTGTCCGACAATGGGCGCTGCAGCCAGTCGGAGCGGGTTTCGCCCTTGGGCAGGTCGATGCCCAGCACCTCCTGCACCAGGCGCGAGTAGCCCATGGAGAAGCCAAGGTTCAGGTAACCGGCGGCCAGCTGGGTGTCGAACAACGGTTGTGGCAACTTGCCGGTCAGGCGCAACAGCACTTCGAGGTCTTCGCTGCAGGCATGCAGCACCTTGACCACACCACTGTTTTCCAGCAGGTCGGCCAGGGGTTGCCAGCTGCCGATCAGCAGCGGGTCGATCAGGAAGGCCCGTTGGCCGTCGCCAATCTGGATCAGCCCGGCCTTCGGGTAAAAGGTGTCGACCCGCATGAACTCGGTATCGACGGCGACAAACGGCAGTTGCTGCCAGTCGCGGCAGTGTTCAGCCAGGCTCTGGTCGTCACATATCCAGTGAATTTCGATGGCCACAAGGCTCTCCCACTAACATTGGCGCGCAGTATATACGGCGCGGGCACTGCTGGTGAAACCCGGGCCATCCTTGATATCGATCAATGGTGCGTTTGCACGCAGGGTGTAGGCGTCAGCGCTTGGCCGTCAGCCACGGGCGGCAACTGGCGAACATGTCCAGCGACCGTTGGTAGACCTCGGTGTGTACCTGCAGCAGGCCAAGCATCGAGTGGAACAGGTTGTCTTGCGACAGCGGGGCGTCGCTGAGCTTGGCCAGGCAGTCGGTATCGAGGCCGAAGTCCTCCTTGTAGCTGTCGGAGAACCAGGTCAGCAGCGGAACGTGCTTCTGCTGCTCGGGGGCGATGGCGTACGGTGTGCCGTGCAGGAACAGGTTGTACTCACCCAGCGACTCGCCATGGTCGGACAGGTAGATCATCGCCGTGTCCACCTTGTCCTGCTTGCTGCGCAGGGTGTCGATCAACGAGGCCAGGACCTTGTCGGTGTAGGCCAGGGTGTTGTCGTAGCCGTTGATGATTTGCTGTTCGCTGCACTGGTTCAGAGCGTTGCTCTGGCACACCGGGCTGAAACGCTCGCCGCCTTCGGGGTAGCGCTTGAAGTACTCGGGGCCATGGCTGCCCATCTGGTGCAGCACCAGCACGGTGTCCTTGTCGAGGTTGTCGATCAGCGCATCCAGGCCTTGCAGCAGGATCTGATCATGGCATTCACCGCCGGCGCACAGTTGCGGGTCCTTGAGGTTGCTGACATCGATGAACTGCACGCGATCGCAAGTGCCCTTGCAACCCGACTGGTTGTCCCGCCACTGCACGGCAAGGCCGGCACGCTGGAGGATGTCCAGCAGCCCTTCGCGGTTCTTGGCGACACTGGCGTCGTAGTCCTTGCGCTGCATGCCAGAGAACATGCACGGTACCGAAACCGCCGTTTCCGTGCCGCACGAATGCACGTCGGAGAACGCCAGCAGGCCCTGTTCCTTGGCCAGGTTCGGCGTGGTATCGCGGCCATAGCCCAAGACACCGAAGTGGTCTGCCCGGGCACTTTCCCCGACCACCAGCACGGTCAGCGATTTGCGCTCATGTTTCTGCCAGGCCACATCACGCTTGGCATCTTCGCCGTAAGGCTGGAACGGCCGCGCTGCGGTACCAACCCGTTCGCCGACATAACCAATGGAGGCGCCCACGATATTGCTTGGGGTCAGCATCAGGCGCAGTTCGTGGTGGTTGCGAAACAGCGACGACAGCCCTTGGTAGTTGACCAGCGCCACCGAACCCAGCGCCACCACGCAGGCACCACTGACCAGCAGCTTGCCAAGCAGTTCGCGGTGCCAGCGGCGGTAGGCGATCTGCGCCTTGCACACCAGCACCGAAGGCAACACCCCCAGCAGCAGGATGTAAGCGGCAAACTTGAACGACATCAGGTCGCGCACTTCCGCCACATTGGTTTCGGCCATGTTGCGGAACATGCCCGCATCGATAAGTACGCCGTACTGGTTCATGAAGTAAGCCACGCCGGCGCCACTGATGAACAAGACCACAAGTAACGGCTTCAACACATAACGGAAGGCAAATAAAGTGAGTACCAGGTTGAACGCGAACAGCATCAGCACGGCGAACGCCAGAATCAGCCACAACCCCGACAGGCCGGGGGGCACGACCGCTTGCAGATGCTCCCAAAGGAACATGTTGAAGCCGATCAGCAGGTACAGGCTGGCCAGCAGCGTGACCCATTCAGTCCGCAGGGATTTGAAATTGAGCATCAGTGTTCGCAATCAAGAGTGGTTATCAACCCCACGGCCCGACGGCACCGTGGGAAAGTTGGGCGAACTCTAGAAAGCGCACCATCAATTTTTTGTGAAAAAGTCGGTAACAATTTAGTGATGGCGAGGCTTTTGCCCGTTAATGCCGTTTTCTTCAGCTGCCGTTCAGCCTGCAGCCCGTGAACGGCTTGCGCAAAGACGGCTATCCTCAGTGGTCAGGACCTAATCGACAAACCTGACAGAGGTGAAGAAATGCCAGTTCCGCATGATCTGCTCGCTGACCTGCACATTACCGCTGAGAAGTTCCAGGCACTGATGGACAACGACCAGGCGCTGCATGCACTGCACAAGGAATACAACGCCAAGGACAAGGAGGTGGTGGCCGCCGAAGGCAACGGCACCAACGACGACGCCGTCAACCGGCTGCGCAAGGAGCGGTTGTTGATCAAGGACAAGATCGAACGGATCATTCATCCGCCCAAATCCTGACCGAGCATTTTCTTTGAATTCACCGGCCCTATCGCCGGCAAGCCGGCTCCCACAGGGGTCCCACAGTACTGCGAACCTGTGATGCACCTGTGGGAGCCGGCTTGCCGGCGATAGGGCCGCAAGCCCTCACACAGCAACCAGCGCTTTCAACGCCCCATCCAGGTCCTCGATCAGGTCGCGGTAATCCTCGATCCCCACCGACAGCCGCAGCAGGTTCTCGCTGATGCCCATCACGCCCTTCTGCTCCGGGCTTAGCGAGCAGTGGGACATGCTCCACGAGTGGTTGATCATGCTCTCCACCCCGCCCAGCGAGTCGGCCAATACAAAGATCTGCAGCGCCTCGACCAGGCGGTTGAGCGCAGCGCGGTCGCCCTTGACCTTCATCGCCACCACCGCCCCGCCACTGCGCATCTGGCGCTTGCACAGTTCATGCTGCGGGTGGCTTTCCAGCCCGGGGTAATACACCTGCTCCACCTGCGCGTGGTTTTCCAGAAAACGCGCCACCTGCAGGGCATTGGCGCACTGGCGCTCCATGCGCACATCCAGGGTCTTCAGGCCACGCAGGGCCAGGTAGCAGTCGAACGGCCCCTGCACCGCGCCGATGGCCATGCTGATGCGGCGCAGGCGCGCCAGCAGCGCGTCATTGGCCGCGACCACCACCCCGCCAGTCAGGTCGGAGTGGCCGCCAATGTATTTGCTGGCCGAGTGCATCACCAGGTCCACCCCCAGGTTGATCGGGCGCTGGTTCCACGGCGAGCAGAAGGTGTTGTCGATGCAGGTGAGGATGCCCTTGGCCCGCGCCAGGTCGCACACCGCCTTGATGTCGACCAGGTGCAACAACGGGTTGGTCGGCGACTCGATCCAGATCAACTGGGTTTCGGGCTTGATCGCCGCGGCCACCGCGCCCAGGTCGTTGAGGTCGACATAGGTGGTGGTCAGGCCTGAAGTACGGCTGCGGTAGTCTTCCAGGATGCGGAAAGTGCCCCCGTACACGCCGTTCATCACGACCACGTGGGCATCCTTGGGCAGCAGCTCCAGGACCGTGGCGGTGGCATTCACCCCCGAGGCGCAGGCCACGGCACCCACGCCCTCTTCCAGCGCGGCTACGCAGGTTTCGTAGGCATGCCGGGTGGGGTTGCCCACGCGGCTGTAGGAGTACTCCGGCTTGTCGTCGAGGCTGCGTTTGGTGAACGAGCTGGCGGTGACGATGGCCGGGAAAATGGCATTGTCGGCAACACTGAACTGCTCGCCAGCGTGAATGGCACGGGTGGCGAAATTGCGCGGCTTGTCGGACATGGTCAGGCCCATTGGCAGAATGAAAGCTGCCACTATGGCACAAGCCAAATCGCCTGGCCTTGGGGTAACCTGTGAAATATTTTCCGGCACGGCCAGCGCGCGATATGGACAGCTTCGACCAGCACATTCTTACCCTGCTTCAGCGCGATGCCTCGATGTCGCTCAAGGACCTGGCCGAAGCCGTCAACCTGTCCACCACCCCGTGCTGGAAGCGGGTCAAGCGCCTGGAAGAAGAAGGCTACATACTCGGCCGTGTCGCCCTGCTGGCCCCTGAACGGCTAGGGCTGGGGCTGACGGTGTTCGTCCAGCTCAAGACCCAGCGCCACGACAGCGCCTGGCTGGCGCAGTTTGCCGCGACCGTTACCGGGTTCGAGGAGGTGATGGAGTGCTACCGCATGTCTGGCGACTGGGACTACATGTTGCGGGTGGTGGTGGGAGATATTGCGGCGTATGACCGGTTTTACAAAAAGCTGATTACCAGCACCGAGGGGTTGTCGAACATTACCTCCAGTTTTGCCATGGAGCAGATGAAGTACACCACGGCTTTCCCGGTGAACCGTGGCTGATGGCTGTGGGGCATATCGCCGGCAAGGCGCACAGGGATTGCATCAGGGCTGACAGGTGGTTGCCAGGCGATATGCAGCGCCTGGGAGATCGAGCGCCGCCCGCGCGGCGCATCGCGAGCTGCGCTCGCTCCTACGTTTGTTTCGGGCCAGTAATCCCTGTGCCAGTTGCGCGCGAACGCCTTGTTCGTATGCCGCGATATTGAGGCATGCGCCAAGGCGTTCGCGCGCAGA
>NZ_BLJG01000225.1 GCF_009932375.1 Pseudomonas juntendi | reverse complement strand
CCGCGAACACCGGCAAAGCCGGTGCCAGCCACTGCGTCGCCTGGTTCGCGGGCTCGCCCGCCACAGGGCCTCAGACCCTAGTTTTTTCCTGCCTAGCCCCTCGGAAAAAGGTGGTTTCGCCTGCCCGAAGGTTCCACCCAGAATGGCCTGCATTGCACAGCACAACAGGAACCATGCCATGACCTTCTCCATCATTGGTCGCTGCCAGGAAACCGGCCAGGTCGGTATCGCCATCAGTTCGTCGAGCATCGCCGTAGGGGCCCGTTGCCCGTGGGTGCGTGCCGGCGTGGGCGCGGTCGCTACCCAGAACATCACCCTGCCGGCGCTGGGCCCGCAGATTCTCGACGCCATGGAGCAGGGCCAGTTGCCACCCGCCGCAGCGCTGGACCGGGTGTTGAGCGCCAATGGCTGGAGCGAGTACCGCCAGGTGACGGTGATCGACAGCACCGGCCAGGTGGCCTTGTTCACGGGGCGCGAGGCGCTTGGCACACACCATGCCGTGGCCGGCGAGCAATGCGCGGCGGCGGGCAATTTGCTGTCCTCCACCGTGGTGATCGAAGCGATGGTGCTGGCCTTCGAACAGGCCGGTGGGCACCTGGCCGACCGCCTGCTGGCGGCCATGCACGCGGCGATGGCTGCGGGCGGTGAGGCGGGGCCGGTGCACTCGGCGGCGCTGAAAATTGCGGGCGAGCTGACCTGGCCACTGGTGGACCTGCGCGTCGACTGGGCCGACAACGACCCGATCGGAGCGCTCGATGGCCTGTGGCAAGCCTACCGCCCACAAATGCAGGACTACGTCACCCGCGCCCTCAACCCGACCTCTGCGCCAAGCTACGGGGTGCCGGGCGATGAGTGAGTTTGCCAGCCGCACGCTGCTGGCCAGGCTGGTCGGCTTTGCCACGGTCAGCCGTGACTCCAACCTGGCGCTGATCGGCTTCATTCGCGATTACCTGGCCGGGTTGGGCGTGGAATGCGAGCTGTTCCACAACCCGGAGAGAACCAAGGCTAACCTGTTTGCCACCATCGGCCCCAAGGATATTGGCGGCGTGGTGCTGTCCGGGCATACCGACGTGGTGCCGGTAGACGGCCAGGCCTGGACGGCCGAACCGTTCGCCCTCAGCGAACACGATGGCCGCTTGTATGGCCGTGGCACAGCCGACATGAAAGGCTTCATCGCGTCAGTGCTGGCAGCGGTACCCGCATTTCTCGCCCAACCGCTGCGCATGCCTGTGCACCTGGCATTTTCATATGACGAAGAGGTCGGCTGTCTGGGTGTACGCTCGATGCTCGCAGCGCTCGAACAACGCCGGCACAAACCGCGGCTGTGCCTGATCGGTGAGCCCACTGAACTCAAACCCGTGTTGGGGCACAAGGGCAAACTGGCGATGCGCTGCCAGGTGCATGGCGCTGCTTGCCATTCAGCGTATGCACCGTATGGCGTGAATGCCATCGAGTATGCCGCCAGGCTTATCGGCAAGCTGGGCGATATCGGCGACGCGCTGGCCTTGCCGCAGTATCACGACGAGCGTTTCGACCCACCGTTCTCCACGGTGCAGACCGGGGTGATCAAAGGGGGCAGGGCGCTGAACATCGTGCCGGCCGAGTGCGAATTCGATTTCGAGGTGCGTGCCTTGCCGGGGTTCGAGGCACAGGCGGTGGCGGACCAACTGCAGGCCTATGCCGAGACCGAGTTGCTGCCGCGCATGCGCAAGGTCCACGCCGACAGCGCCATTCGCTTGCAGCCGCTGAGTGCCTACCCGGGGTTGGCAACACCGCAGAACAGTGAAGCTGCGCAGCTGGTGGCGCTGCTCAGTGGTTCGGATAAATTCGGCACCGTGGCGTTTGGTACTGAAGGCGGGCTGTTCGAGCAGGCGGGCATCCCGACCGTGGTGTGCGGACCCGGGAGCATGGAGCAGGGGCACAAGCCGGATGAATTCGTCAGTGTCGAACAGCTGCAGGGCTGTGATGCCATGCTGCTCAGACTGGTGGATCACCTCAGGCAGGCTTGACGGTTGAGCTGCCGGGGCTCTGTGGGCGCGGGTGCACCCGCGAATGGGCCGCAGTGCGGCCCCCGGCGACTCAGAAGGTTGCTTTTACCTGCAGGCCCACCACCAGCGCGTTGTCGATGTCTTTGCCAGTGAACGCCCCTGGCTCGATGATGTACTGCACATCCGGGCGCAGGTTCAGCCATGGCGTGGCCTGGTAGCCGTAGCTCAGCTCGATCAACTGCTCGGCGCTGTCGATATCGGGGAACGGCTGGCCGGCGTTGAATGCAGCATCTTCCAGCACATCGCGGCTACGCGGGTTGGGTACGGCGCGGCCGTAACCCAGTGCCACGGTATCTCTCGGGCGGCCTTCGAACGGCTTGTACAGCACCACCCCGGCGCCATACCACTTGGTGAACGGCGAAGCGGCCTTGCTCGACGCCGAATACTGGCCGAAGGCGTGCAGGCTGCGGCCTGGCGAGGCCTGATCGTTCCACAGCGCCTGGTCGACCAGCAGGTAGTGCCCGCCGCGCCCCGACACTTCGTCGTCGCTGCCGATGCGCTTCACGTCGGAGCTGTCGTAGTAGTACCCCAGCTTGTACTCGCCCGGCAGTTCGCCCTGCAGCTTGTACACCAGTTCCACCGGGACCACGGTGCCAGTGGTGTGCTTGGGCCCCAGGTGCCAGGCACGGCTGGAATTGCCGTTGCTCTCGGGGTCCACATTGAACGCTGCCACACGCAGTTGCCAGGCGGGCGACAGGTCGTACTTCACGCGCACGCCGAGGTGGGCGTTGGGGTAGTTGGTCCAGCCGCTGCCCCCCGACATGTTCAGCGGGTGGCCACAGAAGCCGGCGTTCATGAAATTGCACAGGATGCCGCTGTCCAGGCCGCCGACGTCGTTGCCCATGGCCATGTAGCCCAGCTTGACGTTGAGCGCAGGGGTGAACAGGGTGCGTTCGTAGCTCAGCTCGGTCAGGCGGGTGTACAGGCCGCCGTAGTTTTCCTGGATCGGCAGGCGGTTGCCGACCAGGTCGTCCGACGCGCTGTTGCCGCGACGGTCGTTGATGGTCAACTGGACTTTGCCGCCGTTGTCCAGGCCGTACAGCTTCGACAGGTCGAACTGCACGCCCAGCTTGACGTTCTGCGAGTAACGCGCCGAGCGGTGCAGGCCGCCATGCGCGTTGTAGGCGGTTTCACCGCTGTAGTCGCCGGTGATTTTCACCCCGTCCTGTTCCAGCTGGTGGCGCAGGCCGCCCCAGTCACCGGTGAGGGTGCTGCGGGTGAGGAGGTCGTCGTTGGCGAGTGCAGTGCTGCTGGCCAGCGCCAGCAGCAGGGTGGGGGTGAAGCGAATTACGGATGGCATTGCTGTGTCTCGGGTTGTCTGTTCGGGCCTCTTCGCGGGCGAACCCGCTGCCACAGGGGCTGCACCATTTGCCGGGGCAGTGATCCGCCTGTGGCGGCGGGTTCACCCGCGAACGGGGCGACGCTGTGTTACGGCAAGGCGTAAGCGATCACGTAGTCGCCACGGTCGGTCGACTGGCGCGCACCGCCCGCTGTCACGACCACGTACTGCTTGCCGGTTTTCGGCGAAACGTAGGTCATAGGGCCACCCTGGCTGCCCACTGGCAGGCGCGCCTTCCAGATTTCGTCACCGTTGCCGCTGTTGTAGGCGCGCAGGTAGAAGTCCTGGGTGCCGGCAATGAACACCAGGCCGCCTTGGGTCGACAGGGTGCCGCCCAGGGTGGGCAGGCCGATCTTGATCGGCAGGTGCATGCGGATACCCAGCGGGCCGGTGTCTTCAACGGTGCCCACCGGTACCTGCCAGGCCACCTGACGGGTCTTCATGTCGATCGCGGTGAGGGTGCCGAACGGCGGCGCCTGGCATGGAATACCGGCTACCGACAGGAAGCGGTTCTTGTTCACCGCATACGGGGTGCCCTTGAGCGGTACTGCACCCATGCCGGTGTTCAGGGCTTCGCCGCCGGACGCTGCATTGCCTTTGTTCTGCGACGGAATCATCTGGATCCACAGGCCCAGGCGCATGTCGTTGACGAAGATGAAACCGTGTACCGGGTCGGTGGAAAGGCTGCCCCAGTTCATGCCGCCCAGCGAACCCGGGAAGCTCAGCGACAGGTCGGTGCCGGGCGCTGTGTACAAGCCGTCATAGCGCATCTTCTTGAAGTCGATGCGGCACAGCAGCTGGTCATACGGGGTGGCACCCCACATGTCCGACTCGGTCAGGGTCTGCGCGCCGATCTGCGGCATGCCCACCGACTTGGGCTGGGTTGGCGAGTACGGCTCGTTTGGAATGTTACTTGGCTTGACCGGAACTTCGTCGACCTGGGTCAGCGGTTTGCCGGTGGCGCGGTCGAGCACATAGATCTGCCCGGCTTTGGTGCCGATCACTACCGCAGGTACGGTCTGGCCGTCGTCCTTGGTGAAGTCGATCAGGCTCGGCTGCATCGGCAGGTCGAAGTCCCAGAGGTCGTTGTGCACGGTCTGGTACACCCACTTCTGGTTGCCGGTGGTGGCGTCCAGGGCCAGCACCGAAGCGCCGTAGGTGTGGTCCAGCTTGCTGCGTTCAACACCGTAGATGTCGGTGGACGACGAGCCCATCGGCAGGAATACGGTGTTCATCGCCGGGTCGTAGGACATCGGTGCCCAGCTGTTCGGGGTGCTGCGCACGTAGGTGTTGTCGCCCTGCGGGGCCTGGCGGTCTTCCGGGTTGCCCGGGTCGAAGGCCCAGCGCATTTCCCCGGTGATCACGTCGAAGCCACGGATCACGCCGCCTGGCATGTCGGTCTGGACGTTGTCGGCAACGCGGCCGCCGACCACCACGGTGGTGCCGGCCATCAGCGGTGCCGAGGACAGCTGGTAGTAAGAGTCTGGCACATCGCCCAGGCCGGCCATCAGGTTGACCTGGCCGTTGTTGCCGAAGCCCTGGCAGAACTCGCCGGTGTCGGCATCGACGGCAATCAGGCGGCCATCGATGGTGTTGGTCAGCAGGCGACGCTGGCAGTTGGCGCCGGCCGGCACGCTACCGCCGGTGACCGGCGAGCTGTTGGGCTGGGTCGGCTGGGCGATGGCCGCAGTGGCATCGAAATAGGCCAGGCCACGGCAACGCTGCCAGACCTTGGACTGGGCATTGATGGCGTTCTTCCACAGCTCTTTGCCGGTGTCGGCATCCAGCGCGATCAGGTTGTTGTGCGGGGTGCAGATGAACACCTTGTTGCCGATCTGCAGGGGTGTCAGCTGGTCTTCGGCACCGTTGCCGTCGCTGATGGCGACGTCGCCGGTATGGTAGGTCCAGGCCACCTTCAGCTTGTTCACGTTGTCACGGTTGATCTGGTCCAGCGCGGCGAAGCGGCTGCCACCTTCGGTATTACCGTAGTGGGCCCAGTCCTTCTGTTCCTTGCCGGCCTCGACCGCGGTCATGCCCGGGCCTTTGCCAGTAGGGGCTACACTTGGGTGGGCGACGAACATGTTGCCGGCGGCAACCGCCAGCACTACGGCCATCACCGCGGCAACGCCGTAGGCACCGCGCCCGGCGCTGGCGCCATTGGCGCGGGCCAGCAGTGGGTACACCAGCGCTACCACCATGCCGATGACACCGAACATGAACAGGCGCGAGAACAGCGGCCAGAACACCAGGCCGGCGTCGACCAGCGCCCAGAGGGCAGTGCCAACCAGGAACAGCGCGTACAGCCAGGCGCCCGCTTTTTTACGGCGGGCAATGAGCACACCGGCGATGGCCATGGCCAGGCCGCCGATCAGGAAGTACCAGGAACCGCCCAGGCCGGCGAGTTTGACGCCGCCGGCAGCCAGGAGCAGGCCAAGCAGGGCGATGATCACGCCCAGGCCAATCAGGATGATGTTTGAGGCGCCAGAGGCGCGCGGTGTTTCGTTCATGCCAGGGATCTCAGCAGGTGGAATGCGCGCAGTTTAAGCCCTTAGCTTGCTAATTAACAAGTTGGTACATAATTTTGTGAGGCTGATTGTCGCAGGGCTGAACTTAACGCGGTGTGTCTAAAATTCTAGATCGTGTCTGGAAAAATGCATGAAAACACCGGGTATGGCGGGCAAGGTTTTTTATCGCGGCTACGTTCATTTGTAGGCTTTACGCCGGTTGGGCGTGCGCCCGCCATGGCCCTGTTTGCTTGGCGCCATGCTTCTTGACCGGGCTGGCGGTTTGTAAGACCTTTGCGAGTTTTCGAGGACGGCCTGACATGGACAAACTTTTGGCGATGAAAATGTTCGTGGCCACCGTCGATGCCCAGGGTTTTTCAGCGGCTGCACGCCGGCTGGGGGTGGCGACCTCGTCGGTGACGCGCCTGGTCGATGCCCTTGAGTCGGCGCTGGGCGCCACCTTGCTCAATCGTTCGACGCGCCAGGTCAGTCTGACCGAGGCAGGCGCGCGCTACTACCAGCGCGCCCGGGGCATCTTCGAGGCGCTGGACGAGGCCGATGCCAGCATCTCGGACCGCGGTGAGGAACCGGTCGGTGTGCTGCGCCTGTGCTTGCCGGTGGAGTTCGGCAGGCGGGTCATCGCCCCGCACCTGGGGCCTTTTCTGGCGCGCTACCCGGCGCTGGAGCTGGACATCGACCTTAGCGACCGCATCGACGACCTGCTCGACGGGCGTTATGACCTGTCGATCCGCCTGGGTGACCCAGCGCCCAGCGATGAAATGGTGTGCCGCCCACTGGGCCGCTTCCAACGCTGGCTGGTCGCCAGCCCGGGCTACCTGGCCGAGCGCGGGCCGCTCCTGCATCCCCGGCAGCTGCTTGAACACGCCTGCCTGCGTTTTCGCTACGGGCAAAAAGCACGGCCCTGGCGCCTGACCTGTGGCCAGGAAAGCCTGGAGCTGGACGTAAGCGGGCCGCTGCGCAGTGCCAACGCCGACATGTTGCGCGAAACGGCGCTGGCGGGCAGCGGTATTGCATTGCTGGCCGACTGGCTGGTACGCGAAGACGTTGAAGGCGGTCGGCTGCAGCGCCTGTTCCCTGAATGGCAAGCCAACCCTGGCACCGCCAACGACTGTATCAACGCCCTGTACCTGCCCAACCACCGAGGTTCGCGACGGGTCAGCGCTTTCATCGGGTTTTGCGAAAATGTGCTGAATACTGGCCGCTAGCGTTGCGCTATACGCAAAGGCGCGTTGCGTAGCTGCCCAATTCTCGGCGCCGCTGCCCGCAGGTAAGGTGGCCGTCATCCCCATACCTTGTCGAGGAACCTCGCATGAACCCTTCCGTCGCGTCAGCGCAACCGGCCACTGCCGGCCTGAGCCGGGCCCTGGTCGTACTCCTGGCGTTCTGCTGCGGCGCTATCGTCGCCAACATCTACTACGCCCAACCCATCGTGGGGCTGATAGCCCCGGACCTGGGGCTGTCTACCGAACATGCCAGCCTGATCGTTTCCCTCACCCAGCTCGGCTATGCCTTGGGCCTGTTGTTGCTGGTACCGTTGGCCGACTTGCTGGAAAACCGTCGTCTGATGGTGGCCACCGCCGTTCTGGCCTGCATCAGCCTGCTGTTGGCAGGTACCAGTGGCAGTGGCCAGGGGCAGTTGTTCCTGGGTTACGCCCTGCTGATCGGCTTCAGTTCAGTGGCGGTGCAGATGCTGATTCCGCTGGCGGCGCACCTGGCGCCCGAGCACCAGCGCGGTCGGGTAGTGGGCAACATCATGGGTGGGTTGCTGCTGGGCATCCTGCTGGCCCGGCCGTTGTCCAGCCTGGTGGCCGACCACTTCGGCTGGCGTGCGGTATTCATCGGCGCAGCCGGGGTGATGTTGGCGATCATCCTGCTGCTGGCGTCGACCCTGCCGCAGCGTCGGCCCGAGCACAAGGCCAGTTACGCAGGGCTGATGCTGTCGCTGCTCACCTTGCTGCGCCATTACCCGCTGCTGCGCCAGCGCTCGCTGTACCAGGCCTTGATGTTCGCCGCATTCAGCCTTTACTGGACGGCGGTGCCGCTGGCCCTGGCTGCAGGGCATGGCCTGTCGCAAAGCCAGATTGCCTTGTTCGCGTTGGTCGGCGCAGTGGGTGCGGTTGCGGCACCCATTGCCGGCCGCCTGGCCGATGCCGGGCATGCCCGGGCGGGGTCGTTACTGGCGCTGTTACTGGCGCCGGCCGCCTTGCTGCTGGGTTTGACGGTGCCCGGCTACAGCGTGATCGGCCTGGGCCTGACGGGTGTGCTGCTGGATTTTGCGGTGCAGATGAACATGGTGATCGGCCAGCGTGAAGTGTATGCACTGGACCCGGCCAGCCGTGGGCGTTTGAATGCGGTGTACATGACCAGCATCTTCCTTGGCGGGGCGCTGGGTTCGGCAGTGGCCAGTGCGCTGTTCAGCCAGTTTGGTTGGGCAGGGGTGGCATTGGTGGGCGCCGCCTTGCCGGGGGTGGCGCTGCTGGTCTTCGTTTTCCAGGCACGCCAGGCTCGATAGGCGCTGCAACGCCAGTGGCAGTGGCCTGCCTGTGCCAGGGGCTAGCGGCTCAAGGGCAAGGCCACGCCAATCAGGGCGAACAAGCTCCCGCAGCAGCGATTGAAGCCTTTGCCTGCTTTGCTCAGCCAGGGCCGAACCCGGTACGCCAGCCGCGCCAGCAGGTATTCGACCAGAAACTCGACGCTGGCGAAGGTGGCCGCCATGACCACGAACTGCAACAGCAGCCCGCGCTGTGGGTCGATGAACTGTGGCAGGAACGCGCCGTAGAACAGCAGCACCTTGGGGTTGGCCATGGCCGACAGCAGCCCTTGGCGAAACAACCCTGCGTTGTTCAGCCCAGCGTTGCCCGCATTGAGTTCCAACTGCAGGCCTGGGCTGCGCCACAGCTGCACACCTAGCCAGACCAGGTAGGCACCCCCTAGCCATTTCAGTACGCCAAGCACCGACGCCGAGGCCTGCAGCAATGCACCAAGGCCGAACATCGCCAGGGCGATGAGCGCGCTGAAGCCGAACACGCCGCCGACAATGGTGAACAGGGTTCGCCGGGCCCCATATAGAGCGCCGTGGGTCAAGGCCAGCAGGCTGTTAGGGCCTGGGGTGAGCGACAAACCGATGCTCGCCAGCAGGTAGATGAGCCATGTGTCGAGGTTCATGCCGGGTAACGCCATGTGATGAACAGGGCGCCAGTCTAGGGCGCAATGGTGGCGCTGGCAGGGTAATATCCGGACATTCGATGGTACTTTCTGGACGTGAATACCGTGTATCCCGATATTCGCTTGCTGATCTTGCCGCTACCGGATTTTGCCTTGCTGCCGTTTGGCGCCTTCCTCGACAAGTTGCGCTTCAGCGCCGATGACGAGGACTACAGCCAGCAGCGTTATTGCAGCTGGACGGTGGCGGGGCTGGGTGTTGAACCGGTGCCTTCCAGCAGCGGTGCAGTGCTGCAGGTCGAGGCCGTGGCCGGCGACCTCGAGCTGGCCAGTTTCGACTACCTGGTGCTGTTCGGCGGGCGCAATGCCATGGCCACCGCCGCACTTGCACCGCGCTACCAGGCTTTGCTCAAGCGCGCCAGCAAGGCGGGCGTCAAATTGGTCGGGGTCGACAATGGTGTTTTCCTGCTGGCGGCGTGCGGCTTGTTGCGTGGGCACAAGGTGGTGGTGCACTGGCGCCACGAAGCCGAATTCCGGGCGGCGTTCCCGCATGTGCAGCTACTGCCTGAGCAACTGTACTGCATCGATGGCAACCGTATTACCTGCGCCGGTGGCACGGCGGCCATCGACCTGGCTGTCGCGCTGCTGTCACGTGCCTGCGGTCGCACGCGGGCACTCAAGGGCTTGGCCGACATGCTGGTGGATGAAACCCGCGACAGCCGCCATGCCTTGCGCTCCCTGGAGCCGGGCAGCGGGCCGGGGCGCCAGGTGCAGAAAGCGCAGGCACTGATGCGCCATCACCTGGGGGCGCCGCTGGCAGTGGAGCAACTGGCGGCAGCGTTGGGCATCAGCCGGCGCCAGCTGGACCGGCAGTTTCACGCCAGTCATGGCCTGAGTGCCAAGGCCTGGTGGCGCGAAATGCGCCTGCAGCAAGCACGCTGGCGCTTGCTCAACTCCACGCACAGCCTGGCGCAGATTGCCGACGAAGTCGGCCTGGGCGATGCCAGTTACCTGGGCAAATGCCTGCGGGCGCGGTTTGGCTGTACCGCGCTCGAGCTGCGAGCAGCTACACACCAGGGCTGAAGCGCGCCTGACAGGGTTGCAAGGGGGCTCGAATTCACTGTGGTGTGCCGAACAGTGCGGTCCAGTAGATGCCCGCATCGCTCTTCGGGTCCACTGCGTAGGCAGCCCCCAGGTCGCGGAACTCGGGGTTCATCAACGTGGCACAGTGCCCGGGGCTGTCCAGCCAGCCTTCGACCACCTTGTGCGCAGTGTCACGCCCAGCAGCAATGTTCTCGCCGATCTGCTGATACAGGTAGCCGGCCAGCTCCGCCCGGTCGCCGGGGGTGCGGCCATCCTTGTCGATGTGGTCGAAGAAATTCTGGTTGGCCATGGCCCGCGTGTGGTTGGCGGCAGCCCCCGCCAGCACCGTGTTCCAGCTTAACGGCGGGGCGGCAGCGAAGGGTTGCCCGCCACACTGCCGGGCCACCTTGCGGGCCGCGTTGATTTCCTCCACCACTTTCTGCCCTTCGGCTTGCCAGTCACCGAGGCGGCCACTGAGCAGTGGCCGGGCCAGCACGATACGCCAATCGCGGCCTTCCTGGCTGACGCCAATGTCGACGAACTGCGGGTCCAGCACCACCTGGCAGAAACTTTCCTCGATGGCATGCATGGCCGCAGGCGCATCGCGCGGCCCTGACAGGCTGATGGCCTGCACATTGACCATAGGGTAGGCCGCCCGGGTCATGGCCTGCTGCAGATCGCGGGTGCCCTCCGGCGACAGCGCCAGGCGGGTATCGCTGTTCAGCGGTGGCAGTTCCAGCGATGCCTCGCCACCGCAAGGTTGGGCCTGGCTGCGGTAGGCATTGATCGACGCGATCAGTTGCGCTTCTTCGCCGGTAACGGCCAATGCCCCGGTCGAAATCAACAGGCCAAGCGACAAGGCGGCAACGGATGACAGCACGCGCATGTGTATCTCCCTATGACTGGCAGCGGCGTGGTAGGCGCTGCTCATCCTACACAAGCTCGGGGCTTTTGGCCCAGGCGGGTGCAAGGCAAATAAAACGCCGGCAAACAGTGCCGGCGGTACACGAAGGGAGGTAGACCATTGCCCGCCGCAAAAGTGCGAAGCGTAGGCAAACAAACCTAAAAGCCGGCGACAAGTCGGGTGACAGCGCAGTGTGCGCTAACACGTGCCCTGTCAGCGGGCCAACGCCTGGTTGGGTTTGTAGAACAAAAAGTGCGTGGTCTTGGCCGTTCGGCGATAAGCCTTGGCCCAGGCTGGATGCACGCTGCGGTCATGGAAGTAGAGCGCGCCGCCAGTGGAATCCTGCAACTGCTGGTTGAGGGCTTTGCGCGCAATTTCCTTGGCAACCTCGTAGCGCTGCGGCTCCTCGACCTGGTCGGGGCGCCCGTCGCACCACCAGGAAAACTGGCAGGCTTTGCTTTCAACGCCCTGCTTGACCACACCACAGATGGTATCCGGAAAGCCATCCTGGCCCAGGCGGTTCAGCACCACGCTGGCCACGGCGGCCATGTCTTTGGCATCGGCCCCCTTGGCTTCCCAGTAAAGGGTGCGCGCCAGGCAGGTAAGGCTGTCATCCAGCGGTGCCTTGCCAGCCGGGTCCACGGCCTGCGCTTCGCTCGGGGTCAACTTTTCGGCGGGCTTGGGCGGGGGCGCTGCCTCGACCACTTTTTCTTCAAGGGCCTCGGCCTTGCCCTCGGCCACGGCAGCTTTGGCGGGGTCGGCAGCGTGCAAGGGGGCGGCAAGCAGGGCAGTGGTCAGGCCGATCAGCATCCACGAAAAGCGCATGGTCGAACTCCGAACGGTGGGCTGATGCCAGTCTAGCCAAGCGTAAGCATTAATACCAAAGGCAGGGTGGCGGCGGCGGCCACGGTTTGCAGGGCGATGATGGTGGCCATCAACGGTGCATTGCCGCCCATTTGCCGCGCCATTACGTAGGAGGACGAGGCTGTCGGCAGTGCCTGGAACAGCACCGCCACCACTGCGGCCTGGCCGCCCAGGCCCAGCAGCCGGCACAGGCCCCAGGTGGTCACGGGCATGACCAGGAACTTGAACGCCGAAGCCGCCAGTAATGGCCGCGCCTGCTGGCCGAGGCGGGCGCCGCCCAGCGCTGCCCCCACGCACAGCAGCCCCAGCGGCAGGGCAGCCTGGCCCAGGGCCTTGACCGTGGGCTCGATGCCCGGCGGCAGGCCCAGCCCGGTCAAGCGCAGCAGCAGGCCACCCGCGCAGCCGACAATCAGCGGGTTGGCGAAGATCGCCTTCAGCACGGTTGCTGGCGAACTGTGGCGGGCGCTGAAGCGGGCGAACACCAGCACGCAGAGCAGGTTGACCAGGGGCACGATGGCCGCGTTGGCAACCGCGGCCAGGGCTATGCCGGCGCTGCCGTAGAGGCCGGCAGCCAGGGTGGCACCAATGTAGTTGTTGAAGCGGATACCGCCCTGGAACACCGAGGTGAAATCGGCACCCTCGTGGTCTGCCATGCCTTGGTAGAGCACCAGCATCACCGCGCCCGCCAAGGTAGAAAGCATCAGCGCGCCGACCATGCCCAGCACCGGCACACCCTCCAGGTTGGCGGTGGCCAGGCCATGCAGGAACAGCGCTGGCAGCAGTACGTAGTAGCTCAGGCGTTCAGCGCCAGGCCAGAAGGTTTCGGCCAGAAACCCCCGCAGGCGCAGGAAAGTACCCAGGGCAATCAGCAGAATGATCGGGAGCAGGGTGGTCAGCAGCAACTGCAGCATGTCAACGTTCCGTGGTCGGGTACCGGCAAAGACTACGGCTACGCAACGATTTGTGAAACGGTATTGACTGCACTCGCTGCTGAAAATGACAGCCCGGCTGACCACCAAGCCTGCCGGGTGAAGGTCAGGCCACGTCCACCAGCACGATCTCGCTGTCTTCGATGGCGGTCACGCGCAGAAGCTGCTCCTGCTCGATGGCCACACCATCACGCCCCTTGACCCGCAGGCCGTTGACTTCCACCTGGCCCTTGGCGGGTACCAGGTACCCCCGGCGATCGGCATCGAAACGGTATTCGGCGGTCTCACCCGCTTTCAGGGTGGCAGCCACCAGGCGTGCATCGGTGCGGATCTGCAAGCTGTCTTCATCGCCGGCGCGGCCGCTGGCCAGGGTCACGAAGCCTTCGCCACGTTCACCTTTGGGGAACGGTCGGCTACCCCATTGCGGTGCTTCACCGGTGCGTTCCGGCACGATCCAGATCTGGAAGATACGGGTATCGACGTCTTCCAGGTTGTACTCGCTGTGCACGATGCCGGTACCGGCACTCATCACCTGGACATCACCGGCCTCGGTCCGGCCTTTGTTGCCAAGGCTGTCCTGGTGGGTGATCGCGCCTTCGCGCACATAGGTGATGATTTCCATGTCGCGGTGTGGGTGCGGTGGGAAGCCGCTGCCGGCCGCGATCAGGTCATCGTTCCAGACCCGCAGGTTGCCCCAGTGCATGCGCGCTGGGTCGTAGTACTCGGCAAAGGAAAAATGGTGGTGGGCGTCGAGCCAGCCGTGGTTGGCATGGCCGAGGCTATCGAACGAACGAAGTTGCAGCATGGTCGCGCTCCTTGAATCAGTGGATGAGGCCATGATGCGCTAAAGAAACATCGAAAATAAGCGTAAATATCGGCTTAAAACAATCGAATTAGTGGTTCTATAACCTGCAAGTACTTATCCGCTTCATCGCCTAATCCCCTGATCTGCAAGCATTCGCTGGCCATTTTCGGTCGATGCGGCGAACATGCCCATTGTTTCTGTTCAGCAAGGAGTGACCGTGGCCCAAGAGCTACCCCAGGCCCCCGC
>NZ_BLJG01000224.1 GCF_009932375.1 Pseudomonas juntendi | reverse complement strand
GGCGCACAACAAAAAACCCACAACGCGTGTTGTGGGTTTTTGTATCTGGGGGGATCAGCTTACGGCTTCTGCCTCGTCGCCGTCTTCATCCTTGCGATGTGCCCAATGATACAGGGCCGGCAGGACCAGCAAAGTCAGCGCGGTGGAGGAAAGGATCCCACCAATTACCACTGTAGCCAGAGGCCGTTGAACCTCCGCACCGGTACCGGTGGCCAAGGCCATTGGGATGAAGCCCAGGGACGCCACCAAGGCTGTCATCAACACTGGTCGCAGTCGGGTGAGTGCGCCTTCATCGACTGCCTGCCTGAGCGTTCGTCCCTCTTCTCGCAATCCGCGAATGAAGGCAATCATCACCAGGCCGTTCAGTACCGCGACGCCGGAGAGTGCGATGAAGCCTACCCCTGCCGAGATCGAGAGCGGGATATCACGCAGCCAAAGGGCCACGACCCCGCCAGTGAGAGCGAATGGAATACCGGTGAAGACCAGCATGCCGTCCTTCAGGTTGTTGAACATCAAGAACAGCAAGGTCATTACCAGCAGTAAGGCTACCGGAACCACAATCTGCAGGCGCTTGGCTGCCGACTGCAGCTGCTCGAACTGGCCGCCCCAACTGGTCCAGTAGCCTGCTGGAATTTCCACCTTCGTTGACAAGGTAGATGCCGCCTCATCAACGAACGACCCAAGGTCACGGCCCCGGACGTTGGCGCTTACAATAACCAAGCGCTTACCGTTCTCGCGGCTGATCTGGTTCGGGCCCAACTGCAAGTCCAGCTTAGCGACCTGCGAAAGTGGAATGAAACCGATCTGATTAGCGCCCTGAGCCGCATTGGCAGGCACAGGAATCAGCAAACTAGACATACCCGCGACGTCGGTGCGTACAGCCTCAGGCAGGCGCACCACCATGTCGAATCGGCGATCACCCTCGTACAACGTTCCCGCTGTACGACCACCCACAGCAATCGCGATCGAATTCTGCACGTCCGCAATGTTCAGGCCGTAGCGTGCTGCTTTTTCCCGGTCGATGTTAATGGTCAGCACTGGCAGACCTGTGGTCTGCTCAACCTTGACCTCCGAGGAGCCTGGTACCGCTTTGAGCGCTGCGGCGATCTTATTGGCCGTGCTGTTGAGCACATCCATGTCGTCACCATAAACCTTCACCGCAACATCGCTGCGCACCCCGGAGATCAGTTCGTTGAAACGAAGCTGGATAGGCTGGGAGAGTTCATAGTTACTGCCCGGGACACTGGCTGCCGCCTTTTGAACCTCGGCAATGAGCTCCTCCCGCGACTTGTCGGGATCGGCCCATTGGTCCTTTGGTTTGAGCATGACGTAAGCATCGGAGATATTCGGTGGCATTGGGTCAGAGGCGATTTCAGCCGTACCGGTTCGGCCGAACATACGCTCAACTTCCGGTACCTGCTCGATGACTGCTTTTTCCAAACGCTCCTGCATGTCCACCGACTGGCTGAGGCTAGTACCAGGTACGCGCAAGGCTTGAAGAGCGAAGTCCCCCTCACTGAGACTTGGGATGAACTCGCTCCCCATGCGACTGGCAAGTACACCGCTGAGAACGACCAGTGCTACTGCTGCGGAGAAAGCGATATTCCGATGCCCAAGCACCCACTGCAGCACAGGCTCATAACGCAGCCGCGCAGTGCGCATAACAACGCCCTCTTCCTCCTTGACCTTGCCAGTGACGAACATGGCGATCGCTGCCGGCACGAAGGTAACGGAGAGGATCATTGCACCCAATAGCGCCATCACAACGGTGAATGCCATGGGGTGGAACATTTTGCCCTCCACGCCGGTGAGGGCGAAGATAGGCAGGTACACCACCATAATGATCAGTTGCCCGAAGATCAGTGGCCGACGCGCTTCGCGGGCAGCAGCAAAGACCTCATGGAAGCGTTCGGTTTTGGTGAGCATACGGCCATGTTTGTGCTGCGCATGTGCTAATCGACGGATCGCGTTCTCCACGATGACCACGGCCCCGTCGACGATGATGCCGAAGTCGAGTGCGCCCAAACTCATTAGGTTGGCACTGACCTTGTTATTGAACATCCCTGTGAAGGTGAACAGCATGGACAGCGGGATCACCATCGCGGTGATCAACGCTGCACGGATGTTGCCGAGGAACAGGAACAGAATGGCGATAACCAGGATCGCACCTTCAACCAAGTTCTTCTTCACCGTCGCAATGGCTTTTTCAACCAAGTTGGTACGATCGTAAACGGTGACCGCAACCACGCCCTTTGGCAGAGTACGGTTGATGTCCGCAAGCTTCGCTGCGACAGCTTGGGACACAGTGCGGCTGTTCTCACCGATCAGCATGAATACTGTACCGAGCACGACCTCGCGGCCATTCTCAGTGGCAGCACCAGTACGAAGCTCCTTACCGATGCTGACGTCGGCGACGTTGCTGATGCGAATCGGTGCACCATCCACACTGGTGATTACGATGTTGGCGATGTCTTCGATGTTGCCGACTTGGCCCGGTGCACGAATGAGCAACTGCTCACCATTACGCTCGATGTAACCGGCGCCTACGTTGGCGTTGTTGCTTTCCAACGCGGCTACCAGATCATTCAGGGTCAACTTGTAGGTAGCCAGGCGCTTCGGATCCGGCGCAACCAGGAACTGCTTGGCAAAGCCACCGATGGTATTGATCTCTGCCACGCCAGGTACGTTGCGCAGCTGAGGCTTGATGATCCAGTCCTGGATTACCCGCAGGTCGGTGGGCGTGTAGGGCGTACCGTCTTCTTTGACCGCGCCCTCTTCGGCTTCAACGGTCCACAGGAAAATTTCGCCGAGGCCGGTTGAGACCGGGCCCATGACGGCATCTACGCCCTCTGGCAGCTGTTCCTTTGCAACCTGTAGCCGCTCATTGATCAGCTGGCGGGCAAAGAAGATGTCGGTGCCGTCCTTGAAAATCACGGTCACCTGAGACAGGCCCGAGCGAGACAGCGAACGGGTCTGCTGAAGACCTGGAAGACCAGCCATGGCCGTTTCAACTGGAAACGTGATCCGTTGCTCGGTTTCCAATGGGGAATAGCCAGGCGCTGCAGTGTTGATCTGCACCTGGACGTTGGTAATGTCAGGAACGGCATCGATCGGCAGCTTTTGGTAGCTGTAGATGCCGATACCGGCAATGATCAGGACAGCGATCATTACAACGATCCGCTGTTCAATGGCAAATCTGATGATACGTTCAAACATAAGAAATCATCCTGTCAGTTCGCATCAGTGACTGTGCTCGGCAGAGGCTTTGCCGAGCTCAGACTTGAGTGTGAAGCTGCCATTGGTAGCCACTTGAGCGCCCGCTTCGATGCCGTCCGTGATTTCCACGTACCCACTGTCACGGCGGCCCAGCTTTACTGGGCGGGTGTCGAAGCCCTCGGCGGTGCGTACGAAGACCGATGGTTTGTCCTCAACGGTCTGCACGGCGTGTTCCGGGACAGCCACCGCCACGCGATCAGTCTGGGACGTGACTGCGATGTTCACGAAAAGACCAGGACGCCAGGCCCCGTTGGGATTGGTCAACGTAACGCGGACGGTCGCTGCTCGGTTTTGCTCGCCCAACAGGCTGCCGACATAACCCACCTTGCCCTCGACCTCCACGTTCATGTCAGGTGAGGAAACCTTCACGGCGCGGCCGGTAGTGACCTTGGCCAAATCGGTAGGCGGTACAGCGAAAGTGGCCCAAACTTGGTTAAGGTCGGACAGAATAAAGGCGTTAGTCGCCTCGCTGACGACTTCCCCGACGGTCAAGTGTTTCTCCACCACTACGGCGTCAAAGGGAGCCCTGAGTTCGTAACGGTTACCGCCTACCGAATTGACCGAGGCACCGATCGCGCTGACTTTTTGCTTGGCGTTGGCCAGAGAGATTTCGGCTTCCTGCAGCGCCTGGCGAGCCTGGAGGTAGTCCTGCTCCGCAGAAATCTTGTCCTGCCAGAGCTGCTTCTCTCGGCTAAAAGTCACGCGCGCAAGTTCGACACGACGCTGAGCGGCTTGTTGCTCGCTGCGCAGGTCAGAGATCTGCTGGCTGGCAATCACCGCAAGGACTTGACCCTTCTTGACGGACTCACCCAAATTCGCCTGGACTGTTTCGACAACGCCTGGAACGCGAGGAACAACGTGCGCAGTGCGGTCCTCGTCAAAACGAATCTCACCCGGGAAGCTCACGACGGTTCCCAAATCACGAGGCGCTGCCGATTCCAGAGTCACGCCAGCTGCTTTGATCTGTTCAGCACTAAGGGTTAGCTTACCTTCTTCCTCACCGCCCTCTTCACTGTGGCCCTCCTCGCCATGACCTTCTTCACCGTGCCCATCTTCACTATGCTCCGCTTCACTGTTCTCTTTGTTAGCTGATCCGGCCTTCTTGTCATGGCCATGACCATCGTCAGCACCATGTTCTGCGTTAGTCGCCGCTTGTTGATCGGAACTGCTGTTCCAGGCGAGGCTGCCAAATCCAAGGATTGCCACAGCGGCTACCGCGAGGGCGATCTTGCGTTTGTTTTCCATTGCTACTCCTGCTGATCGTAGGCACCGGCAGGTTTAAACGCCGAGTGCCGAGAAAAATGTATGCCCCGTTCAGCGTGCGCCGGCGGTCGAGCCTACTTCGCCATAAACCCTTTCTACTTGCGCACGCGCATTGGTCGCCGCTGCCAGCGAGTCGAGATACTGGCCACGAGCAAGGATCAAGGTGCGCTGGGCGTCCAGTACTTCGATAAAGCCGAATTTCCCCATCTCGAATCCGCGGGTTGCGGTATCCACGGCCTGCTGGGCTGAGGGCAGAATGGTCTTGTCGTAGGACTCAACTTCTTGCATGGCGGTGGACCACTGGTTCAGCGCGGTTTGGGTTTGGGCGCGCAATCTCAACTCGACAGCGTTACGCAGGTCGCGGGCCTGATCGGCACGTCGAGAAGCGGAAAGAATGTTGCCTTGGTTACGATCAAACAGCGGCAAAGGCATGGACAGACCAACGACATTGACTCGCTCGCGCACCGAGCGGTCGTACTGGCTACCCACGCTTACCGTGAGGTTTGGAATACGCTGAGCTTTTTCTGCGCCAAGCGAGGCATCGCTCTTATCAATCTCCACCACTGCCTGCCGCATTTCCGGAGTCTGATCGAGCTTTGCCAGCAACTCTTCAGTGCGCGGCGGCAAGCCAGGAGACAAGGTTGGTGATTCAAGGCGATCGAATATGGTCACAGAACTCCCCGTGACTTGGGCGAGTTGCTGGTAAGCATTCGCTTTTTCCGTTTCGGCGCGACGGACCTGCAACCGGGCTTCAGCCAGTTGAACCTGGGCGCGGGTAGCCTCCACAGGTGAAGATTTACCTGCGCGAACTCGACCATCGACAATGCGAAGGCCGCGCTCAGTAAGTTCAAGGGATTGTTTAGCGAGGTCGAGTCCGGTTTGGGCTCGTAATGCAGCGTAAAACGCCTGCACGACGTCTGCACGCAGACCATTCACGCGTCGGTCCAGTTCCAGTTGTGCAACACTCTGGCCGTATGTGGCGACATCTACGCGGGCTCCCCGCTTACCACCGAGCTCCAAGGTCTGACTTAGCGTAACGGTCGTTGTGCTGGTGTTACGCCGTGTGTCCTCCATCTCATACGAGATTTCGGGGTTTGGAATCAGCCCGGCTTGCTTGCGCGCACCGTCCGCGATGCCGATTTCCTGACGTGCCGCCGCGAGGTCTGGGTTGGCATCCATTGCCGTCGACAGCGCTTGGGGCAAGCTGATGCTTTGGGCAAATGCGGTGGGTGCCAGCAACCCGGAAATCACCGCACAGAGAGCGGCAATTTTCCACGGTGAGACGTAGGTCTTGGATAAGACATTGCGGTTATACCGGAGCACTTTCTTGGTCCTCGTGCACAAACTTCGTTAGCTTGGCCAGAACGCCGAAATAGCTGCCAAGCCCCACTGGATTAGGTGATGGCACTCTAAAGAGCGGTAGCTATCAGAGGGGTGGCTAGAAAATTACAATTTCGTAAGAAAAGCTTGTAATGCCCGAAAACGCTGATGACACAGTCGAACCACCGAATTTCATTGCGAACGCGAGAGATGGCTAGCATGCGGCGTCAATGACCAAAATAACGACCAGATGACGAAATTGTAATTTTCCTATCACCATCCCGTTATCTTCCGCCTGCAAATATGAGCTCGGCGCTACGCGAGGCGCGCCGCCGGCTCAGAACTTATAACGACACCCGCGCCGGAAACATAATAAAAACTGCCGTAAATCAAAGGAGCATCGGATGAAAATCAAAGTACCACTGTATTTGGCGGCAGTTTCGGCGCTGTCTGGAAGCTATGCAGTTACTGCTCAAGCTGAAGATAAGCCCGAAGGTTTCATCGAAGGTAGCAGCCTTACAGTGCTCAACCGCAACTTCTATTTCAATCGTGATAACCGCGACAGCTCAGCTCCCACTTACAACAGCGGCAAGGGCAACACCAATGGCTACTCCGAGGCCTGGGCGCACGGGATCATCACCAAATTCAACTCTGGTTTTACCCAAGGGACGGTCGGCGTTGGTGTTGATGCCTTTGCCATGATAGGGCTTAAGCTCGATACTGGTGACGGGCGCAACGGCGGTCGTAGTTCATTCGACGTCATGCCTGTTGATAACAAAGGCGAAGCTCGCGACGAATACACCAAGGTTGGCGGGGCGGCTAAAGTTCGCTTGTTTGATACGGTCGTGAAAGTGGGTGATGTTTTCCCGTCGACGCCAGTTGTTGCATCAGGCGACTCGCGCCTGTTGCCTGAAAGCTTCCGCGGTGTGACCGTTGAGAACACCAGCATCCAGGGCCTCACCCTGCAGGGTGGCCGACTGCATGCGATGAGCCAGCCGGTCTCCAGCAATCTGAATGATAACTTCGCAACTTTCTACGGTGGCCCGGTTAACTCGCCTTGGGTAGGCTACGGTGGCGGTGATTACGCGATCAACGATAACTGGACCGTGAGCGTATACGCCAGTCAGTTGAAAGAAGTCTGGAACCAGTACTACGCTGGCACCAGCTTCGCCTATCCACTGAATGACGACCTTGCGCTGATTGGCGGCTTCAACTATTACAAAGCCGTGGATGAAGGGAAGCAGCGCCTAGGCGAGTTTGACAACGATATCTGGAGTGCCAAGGTCGGGGTCCGTTACGGCGCTCACACCCTGGCCCTGTCGCACCAACGCAACAACGGCGACGATGATTTCGACTACCTGCGTCAGTCAGACTCGATTTTCGTCGACAACTCTATCCAGTACAGCGACTTCAACTCGCCGAAAGAGCGTTCCTGGATGCTGCGCTACGACCTGAACTTCACCAGCTACGGCATTCCTGGTCTGACGTTCATGACCCGCTACGCTAGAGGCTCGGGCGCAGACTACTCGAACGCCAACCAGTTCTACATGCGCACCGACGCCAACGGTGATCCGCTCACCAATCAGAAACGTTGGGAGCGTGACGTAGAGGTTAAATATGTCGTGCAAACTGGTCCAGCAAAAGACCTGTCCTTCCGGTTGCGCCAGGCCACCACGCGTGCCACTGCATTCGAATCGGATCTGGATGAAACTCGTGTGATCATTGAGTACCCGCTTTCGATCCTGTGATTCTCTAAGGGGATCAGTTTATTCGTAAACTGGTCTCTTCAGAAAAATGTGCATTACGAATTCACCTTGAGTGGCTTAAGTGCTCCTTTGGTAAAAGGTGGATATTTGGCGCCCTTTGGGCGCCTTTTTTTTACCTAAAATTCAATCAACCGTTCGAGTGTACGCATTGCATGCCGGTGAAACTCATGGCTGCACCAATGACCAGTTTCCTCGACATGAGTAACTTCGCCGTCATCTGAACGGAACAAACTCAACACAAAGAAGAAAACAACCACATACTTCATAAGGTCAAATTACCTATTGGAGAGAGGGCCCGCACCTGTCGAACCCAAACCGCGAAAAGATATACCTCCAGACTATCAATCATATTACCTGGAAATTACAAATCCGTCATTTAGGCCCCACCCAGCTCATTTTGATTTACCATTCCTTTCAATAATGCCGGCGCGCGTGCGCGGTTAATTGCTCAGTGATATCGAGACAAAATCCCATGCGAATTCTGGTAATTGAGGACGAAGTAAAAACTGCGGAATATGTGCGTCAAGGCCTTACAGAATGCGGTTATGTCGTCGATTGCGTGCATACCGGGTCAGATGGGCTATTCCTAGCCAAGCAACACGAATACGAGTTGATTATTCTTGATATCAATCTGCCAGAAATGGATGGGTGGCAGGTACTTGAGCTTTTGAGGCGTAAAAATTGCCCCTCCCGCATCATGATGCTCACGGCGAGAAGTCGTTTGGCAGATAAGGTCCGGGGTTTGGAGAACGGTGCAGATGACTACCTGATCAAACCATTTGAGTTCCCAGAACTGCTAGCCCGGGTTCGCGCCTTAATGCGCAGGTCTGAACACCCTGCATCTGTGGAGATCATTCGTGTCGCTGACCTGGAGCTAGACCAGAGCCGTCACAGGGCCTTCAGGGACGGCCAGCGTATTGATCTGACGACGAAAGAGTTTGCACTTCTGCACTACCTAATGCGCAATACCGGCGTGGTGCTCAGCCGCACACAGATCATCTCACAGGTCTGGGATATGAACTTCGACTGCGATACAAACGTTGTAGAAGTGTCGATTCGAAGACTTAGAGCCAAGATCGATGACCCTTTCGAGACGAAGCTGATCCATACGCTTCGCGGTGTGGGCTATGTGCTTGAGAAGCGTTGATCGCCCGCTACTTAGTCATGAAAACAGAGCCAGGGATCATGCATGTAAGTCGAGCCATACTGTTTTTGACCCTTAGCGCGCGTTTCCTCACTAAACGTATGAGGTGTGCTGGACATAAGGTATAGCATAGATTATCAACAGGTAACGGAAGGCCAAGCGTATGCCAGAGCTGACGCACGCTCAGCGGACATTGTTTTTAACAGCGCCATGGCTTACCTCTGATACTGTGCGCCGGCGATGAGGTTAACCTCCCGACTACAGCACCAAGCAGGCTCAGTCGCCGCTCAACGATGATGGCGCCCGCCGGCTTTTCTGGTTCGTTGCAGGGCTACTCACGGTCATTGCCTTCGTCATGGCCACCCTCTCTGTGCATCTTCTCACCTCGCTCAAGGAACTTGGCCTTCCAACGGTCACGGTGTTGGCGGTGGGGATGGTCCTTGGGCCGGCCCAGGTGGTGGCAAGAGTATTGGAGTTCTCGCTTGCTCGGCATCTTCACCCAACCTGGTCGGCCGTGCCGGCGTGTTGGTGAGCTTCATCGGCATCTGCTTATTCATTCCTGGCGTGCCTTGGCTGGCATTCCCTGCAGCAGCGCTGTAGGGCGCCGGCATCGGGATTCTCACTATTGCCAGAGTCATCTTGCCTCTGGTGCTGTTTGGCAAGGGTATCGCGCACGCATGGGAGCATTAGCTCGCCCAATGGTCTTGGCGCAGGCCACGGGGCCGTTTGCTACGGCCTTTGTGCTGAGTACTCAAGGCGCACCTGTGCTCTTGCTCATGGCGGCGATGGTCGCTGTCGCGCTAGATAGCAGTTTCAAACTGCCCCTCAACCCAGTGCCACGTAGGTGAAGCTGGTGATTCTGCCCTCAAATCGGGGTACCCGCTAGATTTCCCCCCTAGCTTTGCCTTTGACTCTGCCTGGGGGTATACCGCCAGGGGATAATCGGCCTGCTTTGTCTTTGCGGATTGCCCTGCCAATTGACGGGGCCTACATAAGCCGTTTCCAATGCCCTCGACGTAGAACCATTCGCTCCGGCCGAAGCTGGCTGGTGGGCGTGAGCCAAGAGGCGTATCCTACAAATGCTTGCTCCGAGACTTGTTGGCCTACAGCCTCCCCTGGGAGACATCTGATAGCCCGCCGCCGAGGCGGGCTTTTTTGTCATCAGATCCGTAAGGCAGCGCCTTGGTGAATGGCTGCCCAAGCTAGGCTCCGCCAGAGCGCATGCTCAACATCAGCGGTCTACCCGTCTCCCTAGCCAGACGGTTAACGACGTATCCATATCCTTTGTCAGGCGCATGGAAAGCTGACTGGGCGAAAACGCTTACGCAGCCATTGCTTCGCAGGATGCAGCGCAGGCCAAACAGGTCTGTGCGCAATGCTGACAGTGGTCTGCCTTATGCTTACCGCACGCCTCCCCGCAGGCGCGGCAAATCCTTGCGCACAACGCACAAAATTCCTTGGCGAGCATGCTTTCTCGTGTCATCAAGGTAGCCGCCAGCTTGCACATATCTGCGCAATCCCTGTCCAGCTTGATGCAGTCAGCCATCATTTTTACGTCCTGCTCTCGCAGGCAGGCTGACGCGCAGACTTCACAGGCCAGCGCGCAGCGCATGCATTCCGAGATGCATTCATCAAAGCTACTGTTCATGATCATATCTCCGGTATCGGGTCGATGAGATGCCAGTGCACCGTCTCATGACGGTATGTAGCGTTCGACCTGACGGGGGCCTGAAGATTGATTACATTTCTGTAAGCTTGTCCGAATCATCTCGGTATGAAGGCGTGCCCGATCATTCAAGGCTTTTCAATCACTGCTTCTGGATGCTCACGATTTTCGCGACACTTCCCTCCATACGGAACCCAAATTTCACCTTGTCTCCTACGTTCAAGCCCTTCAGCTGTGCAGGCTCAGCTTGGAAGCCCATGGTCATCGCCGGCCATTTGAGCTCTGCTACCGGGCCGTGCGCCAAGGTGATTTTCCCGCTTTGAGGATCCAGCGCCTTAATTGTCCCTTCCGCATGCGCAGTGGGCGCCGCCTGGCTGCCTTGGCCACCCTCGGCGGAGGCTGGCATTTTCTTCATGTCCATACCATCCATGTCCTGGGCATGCACACTGGCGGCGAAAGCTGTGACCAGGCCTGCGATGACAATTAGCTTTTTCATTGGATTTCTCCTGAGAGGTTGGGGGTAGTTACAGCAAGTTCGCGGCGACGGATCAGCCAGTACGCCGCAGGGATTACAAAAAGTGAAAGCAAGGGGGCGGTGAGCATGCCGCCCACCATGGGCACCGCGATGCGGCTCATGACCTCGCTGCCGGTACCGCTGCTCCAGAGGATGGGCAGCAGGCCTGCAACGATGACTGCCACAGTCATTGCCTTGGGCCTGATGCGTTGCACCGCGCCCTCACGGATCGCGTCGAGCAGCGCTGCTCGTGTAGTTTCGCCGTTGGCCTGACGCTCAGCCCAAGCGTTATTCAGGTAGATGAGCATGATCACTCCGAACTCCGCCGCTACGCCGGCCAGGGCAATGAAGCCAACGCCTGTGGCCACTGAAAGGTTGTAGCCCAGCAGGTAGAGCAGCCAGACGCCCCCGGTCAGGGCAAAAGGTAAAGTGCCCATGATGAGCAGTGCTTCACCGAGGCGGCCGAAGGTCAGGTAGAGCAGCACGAAGATGATGGCCAGCGTCGCTGGCACCACCCAGGCCAGACGGGCGTTCGCCCGCTCCAGGTATTCGAACTGGCCGGAGTAGCTCAAGCTCATGCCTGAATCGAGCTTTACCTCGCTGTCGATCGCCTGACGTAAGTCTGCAACAACAGACGAAAGGTCCCGGCCGCGCACGTCGATGTACACCCAGCCCGAGGGGCGAGCATTCTCGCTCTTCAGCATGGGCGGGCCATCAGCAATACGTATGCGGGCCACGCTGCCGAGCGTCAGCTGGCCGCCCTGCGAGGTGTAGATCGGCAGCTGACGCAACGCCTCCACCGAATCACGCCATTCGCGTGGATAGCGCACGCTAATGGGATAGCGGGCCAAGCCTTCAACTGTTTCCCCGATGGTTTCGCCACCAATGGCGCCGGCCACGATGGCCTGTACGTCGGTGATGTTCAGACCGTAACGGGCAGCGGCATGGCGGTCGATATCCAGATCAATGTAGCGGCCACCAGTCAAACGCTCTGCCAGCGCCGAAGTCACTCCAGGCACCTTTTTCGCGGCCCGCTCCACAGCGAGAGTGGCCCGGTCTATCTGGCCTAGGTCGCTGCCGGCCACCTTGACGCCGATTGGGCTCTTGATGCCGGTGGCCAGCATATCGATGCGGTTGCGGATGGGCGGGATCCAGATGTTGGTCAGCCCAGGCACACGCACAGTGCGATCAAGCTCCTCGATAAGCTTGTCCGTGGTCATTCCTGGACGCCACTCACTCTTGGGCTTGAGCCGAACGGTGGTCTCGAACATCTCCAGCGGTGCCGGGTCGGTAGCTGACTCGGCGCGGCCGGCTTTACCAAAGACACTGGCCACTTCGGGAACAGTTCGAATCAGACGATCCGTTCGCTGCAACAGCTCTGAAGCTTTCTGCGCCGAGAGTCCAGGCAAGGCTGAAGGCATGTAGAGCAGATCACCTTCATCGAGCGGAGGAAGGAACTCGCCCCCAAGATGATTCAAGGGCCACAGACTGCTGAGCAGGATCACCAATGCTGCAGCGAGGGTAACCAGAGGCCGGCGCAGGACGACCTCCAATGCCGGACGGTATAGCCGGATGAGGCCCCGGTTGAGCGGGTTGCGCTGTTCCGCAGGCAGTGGCCCTCTGATCCAGTACCCCATCAGCACCGGTATCAGGGTCACCGATAGCGCAGCTGCCGCAGCCATTGCGTAGGTCTTGGTAAAGGCCAAGGGTGCAAAGAGGCGTCCTTCCTGGGCTTGCAGCGTGAACACCGGGATGAACGAAAGCGTGATGATCATGAGGCTGAAGAACAGTGCCGGCCCTACCTCGACGGCCGCCTCCGTCATTACCCTCCAATGCGCTTCTCCCCGCAAAGGTTGACCAGGATGCCGGATATGCCAGGCCTCAACACGTTTGTGGGCGTTCTCGATCATGACCACGGCAGCGTCCACCATTGCACCGATGGCAATAGCGATTCCGCCAAGGGACATGATGTTGGCGTTGATGCCCTGATGACGCATGACGATCAGCGCTATCAGGATTCCCACGGGCAGCGAAACGATAGCCACCAATGACGAGCGCAGGTGCCAGAGAAAGGCTGCGCATACCAACGCCACTACCAAGAACTCCTCGATCAGCTTGTGACTGAGGTTCTCCACGGCACGGTCGATCAACTGGCTGCGGTCGTAGACGGTGACAAGTTCCACCCCGGCTGGCAGGGCTTTCTTCAGGGTTTCGAGCTTAGCCTTGACGTCCGCGATGGCCTCACGAGCATTCTTCCCGCTGCGCAGGATCACCACACCTCCTACGGCTTCGCCGAGGCCGTCCAGTTCGCCTATGCCTCTGCGGGCTTCCGGACCTATCTGCACCGTAGCGACGTCGCCTAATGTCACCGGCACGCCCTTGGTAGCCAGTCGCAGGGGTATCGCTCTGAAATCATCCAGCGATCGCAGGTAGCCGGCCGCACGTACCATGAATTCCGCTTCGCCTTGCTCCAGTACACCGCCACCGGTCTCCTGGTTGGCCTTGCCTATAGCCTCCACCACCTCAGCCTGGGTGATACCGAGGCTGGCCATGCGCAGCGGATCGAGCACGACCTGATACTGCTTGACCATACCGCCGATGGTGGCCACTTCAGCGACATCCGGCAGCGTCTTGAGCTCATAGCGCAGGAACCAGTCCTGCAGGCTGCGCAGTTGCGACAGGTCATGGCCGCCGTTACGATCGACCAGCGCATATTGATAAATCCAGCCCACCCCGGTGGCGTCCGGGCCCAGTACCGGCTTGGCTGCGGCAGGTAATCGCGATTGCGCCTGGCTCAGGTACTCAAGAACCCGAGAGCGCGCCCAATACAGATCGGTGCCGTCCTCGAACAGCACATAGACGAAGCTGTCACCGAAGGCGGAGAAGCCGCGAACCGTTTTGGCCCCCGGAACCGAGAGCATGGTAGTGGTCAGCGGATAGGTCACCTGATTCTCAACGATCTGGGGAGCCTGGCCTGGGTAGGACGTGCGGATGATCACCTGCACGTCCGACAGGTCGGGCAAGGCGTCGATTGGTAGGCTACGCACCGAGACGAAGCCCCATGCCACCAGAAACAGCGTGGCGAGGAGCACCAGCACACGGTTGCCTACCGACCAGCGGATCAGTTTGGCAATCATGGTTGGCCCTCCAACACTTTGATCTGCTCAACGACCATGCCCTCGTCGCGTTCGCGTATGCCAAAGCGAATCTGCGCACCGATCTTGAGGCCATCAAGGAGAGACTGCTCAGCCACAGGGAAGGTCATGGTCATCCCTGGCATGCCCAGGGTGATGAAAGGACCGTGGGCAACGGTGAGCTGTGTGCCGTCTATCTGCACGACACGGCCATCCGCTTCATGCAGGGCTGGCCCCGCATTAGGCTGACTATCCTGCACCGTCGCCGCCTCGATGCCTTTCAAATTAGCGTCGGAGTCCAACAGGAATTGCCCGGACGCGACGATGCGCTGTCCTGCCTGAAGACCCTGCAACACCGCAACTTGGCCTTTGCTCTCCTGGCCCAACACGACTTCCACCGGCCGGAAGCGACCACCGTCTTCAGCCAGCATCACCAGGTCTCGCTTGCCGGTGCGGATGACCGCCTCGGCAGGCACCAAGAGGCTTTGCTTGGCAGACTCGCCGGGATGGAGAGCCACTTGAGCGGTCATCCCAGGACGAAGCCGCCCATCTCGGTTGGGCAACTCGATACGCAGGCGCAACGTGCGGCTCTGCAAATCGGCATCGGCCAATAGCGCAGTCAACTTGCCCGGTATGGGATCGCCTGGGAACGCTGGCAATTGCGCCTGCACAGGCTGGCCTTCGCGAAGGCCTTGAGCCTGGGCTTCCGGCACAGCCGCTTCCAGCCAGACGTTGGCCACTCCATTGATCCTTGCTAAGGTAGCGCCCGGCGTCAGCGTCATGCCGGGTCGCAGATCGAGAACCTGGATTACACCGGCAGTGGGTGCGGAGAGTGTGACCGAGAGCTGCACCTTCCCAGTGCTCGCGACCCGGTTGATCAGGTCGGCCGGCATGCCGGCGAGCACGAGCCGCTGTCGTGCCGCCGCCGTCAGCTGAGCGTCGCCAGAATGCCGCAACGCCAGGTATTCCTCCTGCAAACCAGCCCACTCCGGGGTCAGCACATCGGCTAGAGGAGCCCCTTTGGCAACGATGTCCCCCGTCGCTCGACCATAGACGCGTTCGACGTAACCGCCAGTACGGGCCTGCAACACGCTGAAGTCGCGTTCGTCGAACGTCAGAACGCCGCTCACACTTAGGGTCCGTTCTAGCCGGCCAGCCGTCACCGTTGCCAATCGAATCCCAAGGTTTTGCTGGAGCCCAGCCGAGACCTGAACCGCAGGCTGCTCCTCGCCAGCCGTGTCATCCGAATACTTGGGCACGAGCGGCATGTCCATGAACGGCGATTTTCCGGGCGCCGGGAAGTGCTGCTGGGGATACATCGGGTCGTACCAGTACAGCGCTTTTTTTTCCTGACCTAAGGGCTGCGATGGCGAATACGCACCTCTCCCACCTAGCCAGAAGCCAGCGCCTATTCCAATAGCAAGGGCAGCAGCCACGACGAAACCAATCGACCTATTCCTCATGCCCGCACCTCTCCATAAACGAAATGCAGACGCGCTGCTGTTGCCGCCAACTGTCCTTGCAGGTCCACATCCTGTAGTAGTGCCTCCACACGCTGCCGGCGTGCCGACAGCACTTCACTCAACGGCGACTTACCGGCGCGGTAATCCGCCAGAGCGAGGCGTACCCGGTCCTCGGCCAGGGGCAAAAGTGTTTCGCGACTGCGCCGCACTGCCCGTTGCAAGCGTTGGTACTCGACAAGGTCTGTTTCAAGCTGGGCTTGATGCTCGCGCAGGGCAGCGTCCTGCTCATCTTCCAATTGGCGAACTTGTGCGCGTCGTGCCGCAATCATCGGGTCTTGCCGTGAGCTGGTAAACAATGGCAATTGGAAGCTGACTTGCAGGCTGACCATGTTGCTGAAGTCCGGACCACGGCGCTGATAATCCACTCCCCAGGACCAATCCGATTTCTTTTCCGCCTGAGCCTGGTGTACCTGGGCTTGAGCCTCGCGTGTCATGGCGTTGTAGGTATTGAGCTCCGGATGGGCATGGACGGAGTGCAAGTATTCAGCTGCGTCTACAGGCCAGACAGGGAAGGTCGGCGCGCCTACTTCGGCGTCCTGCCCAATCCAGCGCTTCAGCGCGGCTCGCGCCTGAGCTGACTGACTCAATAGAACGTCTTTCTGCTCGTCCAACTGCGCGGCTTCTTGCTTGGGAGCCAGCGTATCGGCGCTGGAGCCTGCGCCTCCGGCCAGGCGGGCCCGCACCGTGGAAGCCAGCAGCTGGTTTTCTTTGTAGAAGGCGTCGAACTGTTCAAGCTTTCGCTGCACGGTGTACGCAGTAACCCAAGCCTGTGCGGTTGCCGCCCTAACCTTCAAGCGTTCGAAGATCGCCTCGGCATCGGCTCGCTCGACCGTGGCCTGCGCTGTCTCTATGCGAGCTTTGCGTTTGTCCCGGTTCGGTACTTCTTGGGACAGGCCAACCACCTGCATGGTCATGAAGTCTCTGTTCATGCTCCAGCGATCGGTGCCTTCAATCGGCAGGTTTTGTACCCCGAGATTCAGGCGCGGATCGGGTAGTTCGCCCGCTGGAATGACTGCGCTGCGCGCAGCTGATGCCTGCTCCTGGCGGGCCTGTAGAGAGGGAGCGTTACGTTCAGCCAGTTGCAGCGCCTCATCCAGCGACAGCGTTGCAGCCTGTGCCGAGACAGCCGGCAGCAGTATGAACAGGACGGCCGTGGTTATCCGTCCCTGAAAACGTTGGGGAGTCATGAAAATGATTCCTCGAAAGATCAGCGCCCAGGCGCGTGCCATCGCCCCGCTGCTAGGCGGAACGACGGTGTGAAATTAAGAGGGAATCAGACGCGGGGAGGACGCCACGGATCGGGGGGAGAACCTGTCGCTATGCCTACAGCGTAGGTATCGGCAGGTCGTGGCTTGGCGAAAGTCAGCCCAGGCGTCAGGAAGCTAATCTGTACGGTACTGGCAGTCCTGCACTCCTGGCCGACCTTGCAGGATTTGGCATGGTCGCCAGTCTTACCCAGGTCTTGGTCCTGGCAGCAGTCATGGTCCATGCCCGCCATCATTTCCATGCCCATCGCCTGCATTGGGCAAGGTTCAGTCGCCGAATCGATGCCCGCCATCCCGTTAAGCGGAAGCGCCACGATTAGCATCAGGAGGGTGAGTAGTCGAATGAGCCGATTCATGATGGGCGAGTATAGGTTACCGGGATGAGTTCAGCATTAAGGGGTTGGGGCTGCACTAACCAACCGCTTGGAGGCTGGGAGACTGATGAAGAATGTTGTGACACCCTCCGCTGATGTACACCAGATTCGTCCGCTATGAGCCTCGATGATAGAGCGGGTTATCGACAGCCCCAGGCCTGCATTGCTTGGGCCGCCTTCGCGTCTGGCTGGATCGGCTCGATAGAATCGGTCGAAGATCTTGCCAATGTGCTGGGGATCGATGGTTACCCCGCTGTTACGCACGGAAAGCGTCACGCTTTCAGGCGTCTGCTCGATCTGCACTGATATCTCGTTGCCTTCCGGGGTGTAGCGCAACGCGTTGGATAGAAGGTTGGAAAGCGCTCGGTCAATCATCAGGCGATCGCCACGAACCTTACCCTGCCCGTGTAGGGTCAGTTGGATGCCTTGATCCTCAGCCAGGAATTGGTAGTACTCGAACAGCTTTGATACGAGTTCGGAGAGCTCCACATCGATCTGCTCGGGCACGATCAGACCGTTATCCGCCTTGGCCAGGAACAGCATGTCGTCGATCATGCGCGACATGCGCTTGAGGTCTTCCAGGTTCGAATAGAGGTTTTCTTCATAGGCATCCAGGTCACGCTTCTTGGTGAGCACCACTTCGGTATGGGTCAGAAGGTTGCTGACTGGCGTTCTCAATTCGTGAGCGATATCGGCAGAGAAGTTGGACAACCGAACGAATGCATCCTCCAACCGTCCCAGCATCCCGTTGAAAGACAGGATGAGCTCCTGAAGCTCTAGCGGTACGGGCTCCAGCGGAATGCGTTCGCGAAGTGATCTTGCCGACATCCCGGTGGCCACTTTGGTGATTTGCCCAACAGGCCGAAGCCCGCTTTTGGCCACGACCCAGCCCAAGCCTGCGCTCACAATCGCGCTGATCACCAGACCAATTCCGAACCACCATTGCAGGGTGACAAAGAAATGGGAGTGAGTGGTGACATCGAGCATCAGCACGGCCGTCACCGGTTCCGGCTCGCCTGCAATGGTCAGCTGGGCGGTAATGCCGCGGAAGTTCTGCGCTTTATCCTGCCACTCCCAGACCGCACCCCGATGCGCCTGCTCGAACCGCTGAGGAATCTGGGAGGCTTTGGGGTCTGAAAACAGGACCGTTCCGTCAGCCTTGGTGATTTTCGCCGACAGATCCTGATGTGCGCCGAGCAATGCCCGCAGCTGCTGCTCCTGATCGTCGAGCCCGCCTCGCGCTGCTGAGATGGAAAGGATATGACGCGTTGACTCCAGCTTTTCAGAAAGCGCCTGCTCATCCAGCATCCGGAAATGGTGCTGGCTGAGCCCGTAGAAAGCGACGCCGGCAACCACCAGGACAGCAGTCACCGCGAACATGAACATCAGGGTCAGCCGCTTGACGAGCGATGATTGCGGGCGCATCACTCGGGCACATCCATCATGTAGCCCATGCCTCGGGCGGTATGGATTAGCTTTGGCGCGAAGTCGTCATCAATCTTGGCCCGCAGTCGGCGAATCGCGACCTCGATCACGTTGGTGTCACTGTCGAAATTCATGTCCCACACCTGAGAAGCGATCAGCGATTTGGGAAGCACCTCGCCGCGTCGGCGCATGAGCAGCTCCAACAGGGAAAACTCCTTGGCAGTAAGGTCGATCCGCTTGCCGTTTCGCGTAGCTCGACGCTTGAGCAGGTCCACCTCAAGGTCTGCCATCTTCATAGTGGTTTGAGCAGAACCACCGTTGCCTCTGCGCAGCAACGTACGAACTCGAGCCAGCAGCTCCGAGAACGCAAAGGGCTTCACCAGGTAATCATCAGCGCCCAGTTCCAAACCTTTCACGCGGTCGTCTACGCCGTCTCGGGCCGTCAAGAAAAGGACCGGCACATCCTGACCCGCCGCACGGATCTTGCGCAGGACATCCCAGCCATCGAGCCCCGGCATCATCACGTCGAGGATCAGCAAGTCATACGCTTCGCTCTGTGCCTGTTGCAGGGCGTCAGTGCCTGTCATCACCCGGTCAACGGTGAAGCCAGCTTCTGTTAGACCTTGCTGGAGGTAGACACCGGTTTTCGGCTCATCTTCGGCCACGAGTAATTTCATCTGCTCTCATCCACGCGGGGTGCATTTCCAGTTTGCGGGAAAAAAGAAGCCCAACCAGAAGCTGACGGAAAAGTAATGTCGAGATCAGTTTTCTGACAGCACCGCGAGGCTAACTTGACCCTGTACCTGACGCCATGAGGCGCAGAACCCACTGAGGATCTCCAGATGAACATGGTCAAAGCAATTGTGATGGTCGTTACCTTCGGCATGGCAGGCATTGCCCTGGCAGAGGGCGGCGCGGACCGGACCTTTGCACGGATGGAAGCGGCTCTCCAAAGCTCCATGCAGGCCTCCCAGGTTGCGCAGGGGAAGAAAGAGCAGGCGCCATTCGCCGCCCAGTCCAGCAAGCACGCGGGCCACGAAAGCTGCTGATCCTAGCTTACAGAAAAGTAATCATCCCGGAATCTGAACTATGGCTGTTTCAGAGTACGGCCTCTCATCAGCCTCGCGTAGTGGCGAAAGTCTACGAGACTGGTGAGAGCTCCAATGAACCCAAGGGCTGCACCATCTAGCAGCCTGGATATCAGCGATCTACCTGACTGGACGCAACGGCATGCAAAGCAAAACCACGAGACGATCTTTCGTCAAAGGCCTGGCCGCTACCGGACTTCTGGGTGGGCTCGGCATGTGGCGCGCGCCGGTCTGGGCCGTGACCAGCCCTGGCCAACCGAACGTGCTCAGCGGCACGGACTTCGATCTGTATATCGGCGAACTGCCCGTCAACATCACGGGTGCAGCTCGTACGGCCATGGCCATCAACGGCTCCGTGCCAGGGCCGATCCTGCGATGGCGCGAAGGCGACACCGTGACGCTGCGCGTACGCAACCGGCTGAAACAGGACACCTCCATTCACTGGCACGGCATCATCCTGCCCGCCAACATGGACGGTGTGCCGGGCTTGAGCTTCCACGGCATCGCTCCCGATGGCATGTACGAATACAAGTTCAAGGTCCACCAGAACGGCACTTACTGGTATCACAGCCACTCAGGCCTCCAGGAACAGTCCGGGGTCTATGGGGCGTTGGTGATCGATGCCAAGGATCCGGAGCCGTTTGTGTACGACCGTGATTACGTCGTCATGCTCAGCGATTGGACGGATGAAGACCCGGCGCGGGTGCTCTCCAAACTCAAGAAGCAATCTGACTACTACAACTTCCACAAGCGCACTGTAAGCGACTTCGTTGACGATGTGAGCGAGAAAGGCTGGTCGGCCGCTGTAGCGGATCGGAAGATGTGGGCTGAAATGAAGATGAGCCCCACCGACCTCGCTGACGTGAGCGGGTATACCTACACCTACCTCATGAACGGCCAGGCTCCGAACGGCAACTGGACGGGACTCTTCAAGCCCGGCGAGAAGATCCGCCTGCGCTTTATCAACGGCTCGGCCATGACCTATTTCGATGTCCGGATTCCTGGGCTCAAGATGACGGTTGTGGCTGCTGACGGCCAGTACGTCAAACCCGTATCGGTCGATGAGTTCCGGATCGCCGTTGCCGAAACCTACGATGTCATCGTCGAACCTGAAAACGAGCAGGCCTATACGATCTTCGCGCAATCCATGGACCGTACCGGGTACTCCCGAGGCACCCTGGCAGTTCGTGAAGACTTGCAAGCGCCCGTACCGGAGGTAGATCCACGCCCGATCATCGCCATGAGCGATATGGGCATGGACCACGGCAGCATGGGCGGAATGGATCACGGCGGCATGGCTGGCATGGACCAAGGGAACATGGCCGGCATGGATCACAGCAAGATGGCTGGGATGGGTCATGAGGGCATGGCCGGCATGAGCGGTGCAATGCAGAGCCATCCGACTTCCGAGACCAACAACCCGTTGGTCGATATGCAGACCATGTCGCCGACCCCGAAGCTGAACGATCCGGGAATTGGCCTGCGCAACAACGGGCGCCGAGTGCTGACCTACGCCGATTTGCGGAGCACCTTCATCGATCCCGATGGTCGAGAGCCTGGACGCACAATCGAACTGCACCTTACCGGCCAAATGGAGAAGTTCGCATGGTCGTTCGACGGTATCAAATTCTCCGACGCTGAACCGCTGCGGTTGAAATATGGCGAGCGTCTTCGCATCACCTTGGTCAACGACACCATGATGACTCACCCCATCCATCTCCACGGTATGTGGAGTGATCTGGAGGACGAGAACGGCAACTTCATGGTTCGCAAGCACACCATCGACATGCCACCTGGCTCAAAACGAAGCTATCGCGTCACCGCAGATGCCTTGGGACGTTGGGCCTATCACTGTCACCTACTGTTCCACATGGAAATGGGCATGTTCCGAGAAGTCCGTGTGGACGAATGAACTGGAGATTTGAGATGAGCAAACCAATGAAACGAAGCGCCTTTTTCCTCTCTGCTGCGATGGTCGGCATGTTGGCTGTTTATGCCCCGTCGTCGTGGTCTAGCGACAACCACGATCAGCATTCCCAGAAATCCACCGAGGCCGGTAAAGCCAAAGGTTCGCAGGACAAGCAGGGCCAGGGCATGAACCATGAAGGCATGGACCATGGGTCCATGGAAGGTATGGACCACGGCTCGATGAAGGGGATGGACCATGGCTCGATGAAGGGGATGGACCATGGCTCGATGAAGGGGATGGACCATGGCTCGATGGAAGGCATGGACCACGACAAAATGATGGAATCGCATGGCAGCGACAAAGCTAAGGCAGGGAAAGATGGTCAATAGCCTTGGGCGGCCTTCGCTGCTGGCCCTGACTGTTTCAATCGGCATGCTGGGCGTAACGCCCAGCTTCGCCGCTGAAGAAATGGATCACTCGGGCATGGATCATTCGAAAATGGGGCACGGTTCCATGCAAATGGATGCTGCTCCGTCCGAATCGATGCCGGCGATGGATCACAGCAAGATGGGGATGAGCAAACAGCAGAAACAGCCTGCCCCTGTTGATCACAGCCAGATGGGGCATGCTCAAAGCCAGAGCAAATCCAGCCCGGTGGACCATAGCAAGATGGACCACAGCAAAATGGGCCATGGAAACATGAAGGGCATGGATCACGGTTCGATGAAGGGCATGGACCATTCCCAGATGAATCCTGGTTCAGCGACTTCTCCGACCACAACGAGCCGCACGCCGATTCCAGTGCTCACTGATGCCGACCGCGAGGCAGCCTTTCCGCCTTTGGGTGGCCACCAGGTGCACGACAGCGGAATCAACAGCTTCTTTCTGTTGGACCAGCTCGAATACCAGGACGCCGATGAGGGCAGCACCCTGGCTTGGGATGCATCTGGCTGGGTAGGTAGCGACATCAATCGACTCTGGGTTCGGTCGGAAGGCGAGCGCACCAACGGGGTAACCGAAGATGCTGAGCTGCAACTGCTATACGGGCGCTCGGTCAGTCCTTGGTGGGACGTGGTCGCCGGGGTCCGTCAGGATTTCAAACCGGAATCACCGCAGACCTGGGCAGCCTTTGGTATTCAGGGCATGGCCTTGTATGACTTCGAGGCCGAAGCTACGGCGTTCATCGGCGAAAACGGCCAGACTGCTGCGCGTCTTGAAGGCGAATACGACATCCTGCTGACCAATCGCTTGATTTTGCAGCCCACGGCTGAGGCGAACTTCTATGGCAAGAACGATCCTGAGCGCGGTGTTGGATCGGGTCTGGCCAATACCGAAGTCGGGCTGCGTCTACGGTATGAAATCGTCCGCCAGTTTGCCCCGTACATAGGCGTTACCTGGAGCCGCTCCTACGGCAACACCGCTGACTTCATCCGAGACGAGGGTGGAGATGTTGATGAGGCACGCTTCGTTGCCGGTATCAGGATGTGGTTCTGAGAATTCCAACATGAAAAGAACAATTACAACGCTGCTTGTGGCCGGTGCTGTCGGAAGTGCTGCGGTATTGGGCACCGCGTATTTCGGCTTGGTGAATGTCGGCGCCGATGATCCTCACTTCCCGGCTGTCCATTCGTTTCTCGCCATGGCTCGCGACCGGTCGATTGAGGTTCGAGCGCGAGACATTGAAGTGCCTGACCTGAAGAACGCTGCGTTGATCAAGGCAGGCGCAGGCAACTACAACGCCATGTGCATTGGGTGCCACCTCGCCCCTGGCGTTGGAAAGACAGAACTCAGCCAAGCGCTATACCCGTCGCCACCTGACCTCACCAAGGTGGGTGTCGGAGACGATCCGGCTGCCGCATTCTGGACGATCAAGCACGGCATCAAAGCCACCGGCATGCCCGCCTGGGGCAAGAGCATGGGTGATGAGTACATCTGGGGAATAGTCGCGTTCCTTGACCAACTGCCCCAAATGAATTCTGAGCAGTACAAGGCGTTGGTGGCCACGAGCGGCGGCCATCAGCACGGCGGCGGTGAAAGCGATATGCATAATCATGAGGGCCAGCACGGCGGGAGCGGTCATGCCGAGCGTGGCGATCACGACGAAGCGGCAGATGACGACCATGCTCAGACAGCTCACGACCATGGAGCTGCACCCGCAGGCGCCGCCCAAGCGGCAGATCATCACGGTGACCACAATGCGGCCGAAGCCCATTCGGACGCCCACCCGAAATCGTCGACAAAGACGCATGTTCACAAAGACGGTAAGGAGCACACTCATGCCAACTAACCGGATACTCGTTCGGCTAGCCGCAATCGCTGGGCTGCTGGTGGCCTCGGCGGCCTACGCCGCAGAGTCATTGTCCATCGACGTTCACCGAGATGCGAACTGCGGTTGCTGCAAGAAGTGGATCGCGCACCTGGAAGCCAATGGTTTCAAAGTGACCGACCATGTTGAGACGGACATGAGCGCAGTGAAACAGAAGCTGGGCGTAGCGCCACGGTTAGCCTCCTGCCACACAGCCGTGATTGACGGAAAGTTTGTTGAAGGTCACGTGCCAGCTGAGCAGATTCGAGAACTCAAGGAGCGGAACGATCTGGTAGGGATCGCCGTGCCAGGAATGCCAGCTGGATCCCCAGGCATGGAGGTTGATGGTGTAAGCCATGCCTACCAGGTTATTGGTTTGACCAAAAGCGGCGAGGACCAAGTAGTCGCCAACTATCCAGCCAAATAACCCACCGACCAGAAGGACGGCAGTAGGCTGACTGCCGTCCCATAAATCCCCGCTAGAAAGTTTCATCAGCTCAACACGACGACACAGAGGGCCTGCAAAGCGTAGCTAATCAGATTCACGGCGCTCGCGGACTGGCTTGAGTACGATATCGCCGTTGATAAGCTCGATGGAGAGTCTGTCGCCCGTCGTGACCCCGAGCTCGCTCAGAATGTCGTCGGGTAGTTCCACAATCACATCGCCGGAGCCGTCGCCGGGATCAAGGCACTTGACCGTGGTGCGCGCTGATTGAGTCATTGGGCTGTCCTGCCTGAGCTACCAATTCTCATCGTACTCCACCAGTCATGAAAGCCGGTAACCAGGCGATCAATCGCCGGAATTGACGCTTCAACCCGGCTTTTTATCAGCGTAAGTCCTGCCCGCTCGATCAGTGCTCAGTTCTGGCCCCGGCAACCGATACCAGCGGTCCGGTACTCAAGGATTTTCAGGTCTCCATTGGAATCCTCGTAGTTCATCTGTGCTGGCATCACGTCACAGCTCGCCTTGGTCGATGTCATGCTGATTACTCTCGCCACGTCGAGCCGCATCCCGTAGCGATAATGGATCACCTCCGGTGGCTTCATATCATTGACGGCCGCATAAGCTCGCATAGCTTGCTCATTGGCCTGAATCATCTTCCCGTATAGACGGTCGGATCCTCCTTCGGCGAGCGCGGTTGAGGAGGCCACTATGGCCAGGATGGCCGCGATGCTTTTGATGACTTTCATTTCAATCACTCCAATAGACGTGACTGAAGATTAGGATTTTGTCGCTGTCAATTGAGTGATACGGGGATTACAAGGTTGTAAGTCCGGCTTGCAGATGGAGGTAGCGTTGCGTCTACACGGCATACCAATTCCCCTCAGGCACACTACTGATAGACACCCAGGCGAAGACGCTCAAGATAGTCCGCTACCACGCTGAATCCGAGCGACGTGTCGAGCATCTCGAAGGGTACAAACCCCATCAAACGGCCGCACGGCCGACAAAGCCACTGCTCCGCGAGCATCTGAGAGCCAAATACCTTCGACGCAAGCTCCAGTCCTTTCGCATATTGAAACGCCACCGCGCTCTGCTGGGCATCCAGGCGATGGGCCTGAACGGAATGGCTCAGACGGTGAACGCTTCTGGTCGATATTCCTGTGATTCGCCTGACGAGGTTACGAGCCTTGAATAGGCTTGAGGACTCGACCATGCATTTCACGTCGCTGAAAAAAAATCCTGTTTGGACAAGACGCAGGAGCTCCAGCTGGCTCAACTCATCAAGGTCGGTATGAACCAAGTGGAACGTTGGTGCAAAAGCCTGCGATTCAACAGGTGGGGGCGTGCTTGTAGGATTCATTGCATCGACCTCCTCTTGTGCGTTGGCTGTCAGACTAGATCGAATTTGATTCCCAAGCACGCCCGACGCCCTTTAACCTTCACACCTTAGCCCAAAACGATCACTAATGTGTATGCAGTACCGGTGTCTTCTAACTAAAATGCCATACCACTCGTCTTCCAGAACATCATTGCATGAAAATTTTCACACCATTACCTGGAGAATATATCGCATCTGCGCTTAAGCGCGGCAATGAGCTCCTAGGCATTAAATCGTTGAAAACTGAAGATTTCTATATAAAAGCGAAACCTCGTATTGGGTTCGGAATTAATAAGACTTTGGGGAAGTTGCAAACAGAGTGGCGGCCGCATCAAGAATTCTATTACCCAAAGCTGCTAGACGAGCACAAGATTTCGGACCTAGCCTTAAGCGATCACACTTTGTATCCTATGATAGCTGCCCTCGGGCGTCATCGAGCGACCGCAATCGTCACACCGAAAACTTGGGAAAAGGTTTGTCCAGATTGTGTTCGCGAAGACTTGGATAATTGCGGAAGCCCCTATATTCATCGCAGGCACGTATTGGGTTCCGTACAGGTGTGCAGTACTCATGCCTGCGCTCTAATCGAGACATGTCCGACCTGCTCAATACCAATGAAAAAGCACGAGATTAATCACCTAGCCAAGTGCAGCAAGCTTAACACATGGTCAAAACGTCAAAAGCGAGAATTCGGATCAAACCGTCATATGTATGCCAAATTTGTCGCAGACCTTTTGGACTATAGCGGCCCTATGATCAAGGATGGAATGGCAGACTTTGTCGCATATGCAAGCCTCATGATAAATCGAACTAGCGCATTCGAAAAAACCCAGCTGAATATTTCCAAACTGATCAACGAAGAAATGGGCATAACTTCGAGACTCACCCATGTCAGTATCTCTACCAGCGACAAATATCCTATCTATGTGTTTCTTGGATGCCACACCGCTGAAAATTATTTCAACTTGCTAAATAATAAGGATGAGCAAGACGTGCTGCGGGAGAAGAAAACAGTCATATTCAATAAACTTTTGCACGAAGCCATGAAAACTAATCCATATCGTCACGTATCTGCGTAAAGACTTCATCTTCGGATACGCGAGATATTCTTATTCCTGCATAACGGTATAAAACACTCATCGCACAGTTTTCAGTCAGCGAGTATTCTCGAATTGCCCACCGGATTTTACGTAGCTGATGGTCATGAGTAGACTCAAGTAAACCCGCCATCAACCTAGTGCTCATCGGAAAGTGGTCCGGCATCTTGAGGAAAGCATGAGCGTTTAGGACACGCCTACATAGAGCAGCGCGGGTGACCTGCTGAGGCTTTCCGTCTACAGAAAGAATCATCGTCTTCGCTTTAGCGAGCTCCAACGCAAGGGCCGAGTCCCTGGATTGCCAATCGATCAAAATTCTTCGGTCTCTGTGGTAGGGGTTCCCAGCAACATAACGGGCCAACCATTCCCTGTCGTGGCGGTACAACCACTGATAGCCCGGCTTGTCATGACATTTGAGATTCGTACTCTTCGCAAACGCTATTCGCCGGGCGTGAAGGTCATCGTCAGGGATGAGGTTATTCGGTTCATCAGGCCGGACCACAATACCAGCGCGATTAACGTCCTCTAGACGGTAGGTCTTCAGGTGCTCCAGCTCTAGATCAAGGAGCCAGCAGAGAAAATAGAACTTGAAAGGCTGCACGGTTCGACCTTGTCGCCGCAATATCTGAAAGACCCACTCAGCGGATCGAACCATTTCTTCGAATTCGGCGGCGCTAGGACTGCACCGAAGTCGCCTGGTTAAAAAATCTCTCAGCATCTGCTCTCTAATTCGTCCAGACCTGATAAAACCCATCTCGTCCAAACGGTTCCTGAGCAAATTTCCAGCCAGAATCGTTTTCATCTCATTGGGATGGTCTAGCCCCCACAGCTGCATGTGGGCAATGGCAACGGCCCCGCTGTGGTCACCACAGTCCATAACCGGCGTTCCAGCAGATTCCCCCGGAAGCAACATAGTAACCGCTCCATAAACCC
>NZ_BLJG01000223.1 GCF_009932375.1 Pseudomonas juntendi | reverse complement strand
CCAGATAGTTGAAGGTGATACGCGGCACCGGCAACGCGGCAAGGCCGGCCTGCACCGCCGCATCGCCCAGGTGGCGGAGCATGCCGTAGCCGATGCCCTTGGCGGGGACGGCGCGCAGTTGCTCCTTGACCGCCTTGATCGAGCCTGCCAGGTCCTGCGCAGGCGTGAGGGCCAGCGGGAACAAGGTAGTGAACCAGCCGACGGTGCGAGTCAGGTCGATGTCGTCGAACAGGTCTTCGCGGCCATGCCCTTCAAGTTGGATCAGCGCGGTGTGCTGCGCGCTCCAGCGGCACACCACCCGGGCCAGCGCGGTCAGCAGCAGGTCGTTGACCTGGGTGCGGTAAGCCGCCGGGGCCTGCTGCAGCAACTGCCGGGTGAGCTCGCTGTCCAGCCGCGTATGCAGGCTGCGGGCATGGCGGTTCTGCTGGCCGCCGGCCGGATTGGCGCACGGCAGGTCCTGCGGAGCATCGGCCAGCTGGCCTTGCCACCAGGCCAGCTCGCGCGCCATGGCGTCACTACGGGCGTGCTCCGCCAACCGCTCGGCCCAGGCCTTGTAGGCACTGGTTTTTGCCGGCAGCCGCACAGGCTGCTGCGCATCCAGTTGCGCGCAGGCCTGTTGCAGGTCCTCGAACAGCACGCGCCAGGACACGCCGTCGATGACCAGGTGGTGGATCACCAGCAGCAAGCGTTGGCTGCCGTCACCCATACCGACCAGCACAGCACGCAGCAGCGGCCCTTCCAGGCTCAGGCTGCGTTGCGCCGCTTCACACAGTGCCAGCAGCGCGTCCTGGTCGGCGGCCTGCCGCTGCCAGAGCAGGTCCTTGGCCTGGCCAGGCTGACCGTGACTGGCCTGCCACTGCCCCTGCTCGCGGGTAAAGCGCAGGCGCAACGCATCGTGCTGCACCAGCAGAGCCTGCAAGGCCGCCTCGACGGTCGCCGCCTGCAAGACCCGAGTGGGACGCAGCAGCACTGACTGGTTCCAGTGGTGCGCCTGGTCGGTCACCTCGCCGAAGAACCACTGCTGTACCGGCAGCAGCGGCATGCCGCCCTGCACCGGGCCCTGGTCGATACGCGGCGCCGCGCCGCCCTCGCGCGCCACACGGGCCAGACCCTGCACGGTCTGGTGCTGGAACAGCTGCTTGGGGGTGAAATGAATACCGGCCTGACGGGCACGGCTGACCACCTGGATGGAAATGATCGAGTCGCCACCCAGCTCGAAGAAGTTGTCGCTCAAGCCGACCCGCTCCAGACGCAGCACCTCGGCCCAGACAGCAGCAATGCGCTGTTCCATTTCGCTTTGCGGGGCGACATAGGCCTGTTGCAGCAGGCTGGCATCCGCCGCCGGCAAGGCGCGGCGGTCGAGCTTGCC
>NZ_BLJG01000222.1 GCF_009932375.1 Pseudomonas juntendi | reverse complement strand
CGGCGGTCGAGCTTGCCGTTGGCGGTCAGCGGCATGCGCTCGAGCAGCAGCAGGTGCGCCGGCACCATGTACTCCGGCAGGTCCTCGCGCAGCGCGGCCTTGACCGCCTCACGCCAGACCGCCTGGTCGGCCACCGCTTGCCCGGCCACCAGGTAACCGACCAGCTGGGTGCCGCTCGGCCCCTCCTGGGCCAGCACCACGGCCTCACGCACCTGGGGCAGCGCCTGCAGCCGCGCCTGGATCTCGCCCAGCTCGATGCGGAAGCCACGGATCTTCACCTGATGGTCCATCCGCCCGACGTACTCGATCACCCCATCGGCGCGCCAGCGGGCCAGGTCGCCACTGCGGTACAGCCGCGCCCCGCTGTCGCCGAACGGGTCGGGAATGAAGCGCGTGGCGCTGAGCCCGGCGCGCTTGAGGTAGCCACGCGCCAGGCCCTGGCGGCCGACGTACAGCTCGCCGACACAGCCGGCAGCCACCGGGTTGAGGTCGCTGTCGAGCACGTACAGGCTCTGGTCCGGGATCGGCACGCCAATCGGGCTCGACGCGCCCTGCGCCAGGTCAGCCAGCGACAATGGACGGTAGGTCACGTGCACCGTGGTTTCGGTGATGCCGTACATGTTGACCAGTTGCGGCGCACGATCGCCGAAGCGCTCGAACCACGGGCGCAGGCTGCCGACCTCCAGCGCCTCGCCGCCAAATACCACGTAGCGCAGCTGCTGGTCGCTGCGCTGGCCTTCGGCACAGGCCACCTGCATCAGCTGGCGGAACGCCGACGGCGTCTGGTTGAGCACGGTCACCCGCTGCTCGCACAGCAGTTGGTAGAAGGCCTCCGGCGAACGGCTGACATCCTGCGGCACGATCACCAGGCGGCCACCATGCAGCAAGGCGCCGAACAGCTCCCATACCGAGAAGTCGAAGGCATAGGAGTGGAACAGCGTCCAGCAGTCCTGCCGGCCGAAGCCGAACCAGCCGTCCGTGGCCTCGAACAGGCGCAGCACGTTGCGGTGCGGCAGCAAGGTGCCCTTCGGCTTGCCGGTGGAGCCGGAGGTGTAGATGACATAGGCCAGGTTATCCAGGCCCACCGCGACGTTCGGGTTGACCTCGGCCAAGCCTGCGTAGTCGGTGTAGTCGGCGGCCAGGTCCAGCACCTGCACGTTCGCCGCCAGGCTCAGCCCAAGGTCGCCCTGGCCGAGCAGCAACTGCAGGCCGCTGTCCTCGATCATGTAGTGCAGGCGCTCCAGCGGGTAGGCCGGGTCCAGCGGCACGTAGGCGCCACCGGCCTTGAGGATGGCCAGCAGGCCGACCACCATCTCCAGCGAACGCGGTGCGGCCAGGCCTACCAGCACGTCCGGGCCGACGCCTTGGGCGATCAGCGCATGGGCGACCTGGTTGGCCCGGCGGTTCAGCTCGGCATAGCTCAACTGTTCGCCTTCGCAGACCAGCGCCGGCGCTTGC
>NZ_BLJG01000221.1 GCF_009932375.1 Pseudomonas juntendi | reverse complement strand
GACCATCAGGATCGATTGGCCGGCAGTGGTGAAGGTGTTGCTGCCTTTCTCTTCTTGGTTACAGGTCTTTTGCTGCCTGTTTTTATTGGGGCTGCTTTGCAGCCCTTCGCGGGCTTGCCCGCTCCTACAGGGATCGCAGCACCTGTAGGAGCGGGCAAGCCCGCGAAGGGCCGCAAAGCGGCCCCAGTCAATGGTCCAGCGCTTGCTGCAACGCCACACCCGCCCCCAGCAACCCGGAAAACTCCGCCGTCACCAGCCACACCGGCACACCCGCAAAGTAGCCGCTCATGCAGCCCTTGTCGGCAAAGCTGGCGGCGAACCCGCTGCGCAGGAACAACTCGGCAAACCGCGGGATGACCCCGCCAACGATATAGACCCCACCGCGCGCGCCCAAGGTAAGCACATTGTTCCCGGCCACGCGCCCCAGGAACCGGCAGAACTGCTCGATCACCGCCAGTGCCCGTGGCTCGCCGCCCAGCGCTGCATCGGTGATCTGCGCCGGGGACGTGTGCCGTGGGGTGTCGCCGTCCAGCGCACACAGGGCCTGGTAAAGCCGTACCAGGCCACCCCCGCTGAGTACCGTCTCGGCACTGACATGGCCGATTTGCTGGTGGATCTGCTGGTGGATCGCCGCTTCGCGGGCGTTGCCCACCGGCAGGTCCACATGCCCGCCTTCGCCCGGCAAGGCCTGCCAGTGCTGCCCGCCAAGGCGCAGCAGCGAACCCACGCCAAGGCCGGTGCCCGGGCCGATCACCAGTGCCGGGCGCGTTGGGTCTGCCTGCCCGGGGCACACCTGGCGCACTTCGCCTTCTTGCAGGCGGGTCATGCCCAACGCCATGGCGGTGAAATCATTGATCAACACCAGCCGCTCGACCTGCAAGGTCTTGCAGAACGCCAGGCGGCTCAGGCGCCAGTGGTTGTTGGTGAAGCGAAACTCGTCGCCCTCGACCGGCCCTGCCACCGCCAGGCACACCGCGGCCAGGCCGCCGCGGGCGATGCCCTGGCCATGCAGATAGGCCTCGATAGCCTGCTCCGGGCTGGTGTAGTCCGCGGTAGCGAAGACTTTTACCTCGTGCAACTGGTTGTCACGCCACAACGCAAAACGGGCGTTGGTGCCGCCGATATCGCCAACCAGCAGGTCCTTCATTTAAGGTTCTCCAGGGCAGAGGTGAAGGCACTGGCGCCCTGCTCTGCCGGGCTGAACGCCATGCGCATGAAGCCGAACAGCTCGCGCCCGCACCCCAGGTCATTGCCCTGGGGCGCCGGCGGCAGGTCGCGGCTGGCCAGTTCTTCGGCCGATACCAGTACCCGCAGCGTGCCTTCGACACCATCAACGCGCACCATATCACCATCGCGCACCCGTGCCAGCGGGCCACCGTCATAGGCTTCGGGGCACACGTGGATCGCCGCCGGGATCTTGCCCGAGGCGCCGGACATGCGCCCGTCGGTAACCAGCGCCACCTTGAAGCCGCGGTCTTGCAGCACGCCCAGGAACGGCGTGAGCTTGTGCAGCTCGGGCATGCCATTGCAACGGGGGCCCTGGAAGCGCACCACCGCCACGAAATCACACTCCAGCTCACCGGCCTTGAACGCATCGGCCAGCGACTGCTGATCGTGGAACACCCGCGCCGGGGCCTCGACCACCTGGTGCTCGGCAGCTACAGCCGAAACCTTCATCACGCCACGCCCCAGGTTGCCCTCCATCACCCGCAGGCCGCCTTCGGCCGAGAACGGCCGCGCGACCGGGCGCAGGATGCTTTCGTCCAGGCTTTGCAGCGGGCCTTCGCGCCATACCAGCTTGCCATCATCGAGGAACGGCTCCTGGGTGTAACGGCGCAGGCCATGGCCGGCGACGGTGTTGACGTCTTCGTGCAGCAGGCCGGCATCGAGCAGCTCGCGGATCAGGAAGGCCATGCCGCCAGCGGCCTGGAAGTGGTTGATATCAGCCTTGCCGTTGGGGTAGACATGCGACAGGGTGGGCACGACCTCGGAGAGGTCGGCCATGTCCTGCCAGGTCAGCTGTATGCCGGCAGCCTGGGCAATTGCCGGGATGTGCAGGGTATGGTTGGTGGAGCCACCCGTGGCGTGCAGGGCAACGATGGAGTTGACCAGCGCCTTCTCGTCGACGATTTCGCCCAGCGGCATGAAGCTGCCACTGGCCTTGGTCATGCGCGTGACCTGTTGCGCGGCCTCGGCGGTGAGCGCATCGCGCAGCGGCGTGTACGGGTTGACGAACGACGCGCCAGGCAGATGCAGGCCCATCACCTCCATCACCAGCTGGTTGGTATTGGCGGTGCCGTAGAAGGTGCAGGTACCCGGGCTGTGATAGGAATTCATCTCCGACTCCAGCAGCTCCTCGCGGCTGGCCTTGCCTTCGGCATAGCGCTGGCGCACGTCGGCCTTCTGCTTGTTGGAAATGCCGGAAACCATCGGCCCGCCCGGCACGAAAATGGTCGGCAAGTGGCCAAAGCGCAACGCGCCCATCATCAGCCCGGGGACGATCTTGTCGCAAATGCCCAGCATCAGCGCGGCGTCGAACATGTTGTGCGACAGCGCTACCGCAGTGGACATGGCAATCACTTCCCGGCTGGCGATAGCCAGTTCCATGCCCGGCTCACCCTGTGTCACGCCGTCGCACATGGCCGGCACGCCACCGGCGAACTGGCCGACCGAGCCGACCTCGCGCAGGGCCTGCTTGATCTGCTCGGGGAAGTGCAGGTACGGCTGGTGGGCCGACAGCATGTCGTTGTAGGCCGAGACGATGGCCACGTTGGCGGCGTTCATCAGGCGCAGCGTTTGCTTGTCGTCGCTGCCGCAACCGGCCACCCCGTGGGCGAAGTTGGCGCACTGCAGGCTGGCGCGCATGGGCCCGTCACTGGCCGCGCCGCGAATCAGCTGCAGGTAGCGTTCGCGGGTGGCTCGGCTGCGTTCGACCAGCCGCTGGGTGACCTCAAGGATGCGCGGATGCATGTACTGGACTCCAGACTAATTGTAAGGGCGGTTTACCGGGCATTTCCCCTCCAACCGATTGCCGCCTAGGCTCAAGACCAGGAGCCCGCTGCATCGGTAGAGGCATCTTGCCCCACCACTCGTTGTATGTTTAAACAAAATACTGCCACTAAAAAGGCTTGTTTTCTATCTGATAGTGAATAATCTTGTAATTCCAACAACAAAACCGTTTCAGTGAAGCTCCTTTGTGCCACAGGTTTCACTCGGACTGCCAGAGGTACTGCCATGACCCTTCGCATCGCCATCAATGGATTCGGCCGCATCGGCCGCAACGTCCTGCGCGCACTGTATACCCAAGGCTACCGCCAGGACTTGCAGGTCGTCGCCATCAACGACCTGGGCGACAGCGCCATGAACGCCCACCTTCTCAAGTACGACAGCGTGCACGGTACCTTCGACGCCACGGTCGAGGCCGACCACGAAAGCCTCACGGTCAATGGTGACCGTATCGCGGTCAGTGCCATTCGCAACCCGGCCGAACTGCCGTGGAAGGCTGAAGCGATCGATGTGGTGTTCGAATGCACCGGGTTGTTTACCGAGCGGGCCAAGGCAGCTGCCCACCTCGCCGCCGGGGCGGGCAAGGTGATTGTCTCGGCGCCGGCCAAAGGGGCTGATGCCACCGTGGTGTACGGGGTCAACCATGACGTGCTGCGGGCTTCGCACCAGGTCATTTCCAACGCCTCGTGCACCACCAACTGCCTGGCACCGATCGCCCAGGTGCTGCACCGCGAGTTCGGCATCGAGCAAGGCCTGATGACCACCATCCACGCCTATACCAACGACCAGGTGCTGACCGACGTTTACCACAGCGACCCGTACCGCGCGCGCTCGGCAACCCAGTCGATGATCCCCAGCAAGACCGGCGCGGCCGAGGCGGTAGGCCTGGTACTGCCGGAACTGGCCGGCAAACTGACCGGTATGGCCGTGCGGGTGCCGGTGATCAACGTGTCGCTGGTGGACCTGACCGTGAACCTCAAGCGCGAGGCCACCGCCGAGCAGGTCAACCAGTTGTTCCTCGAGGCGAGCAAGCATTCCAAGGTCTTGGGCTACAACGCGTTGCCATTGGTTTCCTGCGATTTCAACCACAACCCGCTGTCGTCGATCTTCGATGCCAACCACACCCGCGCCAACGGGCGCATGCTCAAGGTGCTGGCCTGGTATGACAACGAGTGGGGCTTCAGCAACCGCATGCTGGATAACTGCCTGGCGTTGTGCAGGGCACGGTGAGCCTGACGGGGCACTTTGGGCGCCTGTGAGACCCGGCGCCGCGCAGGCGGCGCTCGGTCTCGAATACACAGAACATCCTCCCCCAGCCACCAGCGGGCTCACAATCTTTACCTTTTCCTAACATTTCCAGACTTGACCTTCTGCATAGATGATAAGCATTATCATTAGCTTTTGGTCGGTCAGGTCTTCTCGTGAGTCACTCCCGGTTCAACGCCGTCTTCCTCCTCCAGCGCCTTTCCCTGCTGCGCACCCTGCAGCGCATGGTCGGCAACCCCAGCACCGCCGAGGACCTGCTGCAGGAAACCTACCTGCGGGTGTCGCGCGCCCTGGGCGAGCGGCCTGTCGAGCACATCGAACCCTTCGTGTTCCAGACGGCCCGCAACCTGGCGCTCGACCACTTGCGCGCCCGCCGGGTGCAGGCCCGCATGCTGGTCGACGACGTGCCCGACGAGGTGCTGCACAGCGTGGCCGCACCGGCCAGCAGCAGCGAGGATGCCGCGCACGCCGAACAACTGCTCAAGCACCTGAGCATCAGCCTGAACCAGCTGAGCGAGCGCCAGCAGCGCATCTTCATTCTCAGCCGCCTGCATGGCGCCACCTACCTGGAAATTGCCGAGCAACTGAATGTTTCGGCCAGTACGGTACAAAAGGAACTGAAGCTGATCATGGCCATCTGCATGGGCGTCGCCGAGCGCCTGAAGTGAACCGGCCGCTGGCCAGCCCCTCAACGTAAAGCCCTTGCCACACCACGCCGCAGCCTTGATCATTTGCAAAAAACCACGCAAGGATTCCCCGTGACCGACAGCCCCGCCCCTCGCCCGTCACCTGCCGGGCCCAATGCCCGTGCGCGTGCCATGGACGAGGCGCTGGAATGGCTGGTACGCCTGCAAGGCGCCGATGCCGACGACACCCTCGCCTTCCAGGCCTGGTTGAGCGCAGCGCCAGAAAACGCCGAAGCCTATGTCGAGGCAGAAGCGCTGTGGAACGGTATGCCGCTGCACCAGGTGGCCACGCAGATGCACCGGCAGCAGCGCCGGTCGTGGCGCGGGCGCCTGCGCAGCCACTGGAAGCCGTTGGCGACGGCAGCCGTGCTGCTGGTTGGGCTGGTGACCTTCGGCAACCTGCCGACACGCCTGCAGGCCGACCACCTGACCGTGGTCGGCGAACGCCAGCGCCTACAACTGGACGATGGCGCAAAGGTGCTGCTGAACACCAATTCGGCGTTCGCCAGTGACCGCCGCGGCGGCCGCCAGGTCGCGCGCCTGCTGCAGGGTGAAGCCTACTTCCAGGTGCCGCAGAACGCGCGGATGCCGCTGGAAGTCCAGGCCGGGCCATTGCGCGCGCAAGCACGCGATACCGATTTCGCCGTGCGCTACCTCAACGGTGAAGCGCAACTGCGGGTGCAGCGCGGCGATGTCGATCTGCAAGGTGCGCGTGACCAGCGCATACGCCTCAGCGCTGGCGACAGCATCAGTGTGGGCCCCCAGGGCATTGGCCAGCGCCAGCGCCCCGACATGCACAAGGACCTGGCCTGGGTCGATGGCCGCCTGGTGTTCGAAAACTGCCCGCTGAGCCAGGTACTGGCCGAAGTCCGGCGCTATTACCCCGGCTGGATCATCAACCGCAATACCCAGCTGGATGACGTTGCCGTAACCGGCAACTACCGCCTCGACCAGCCGCTGGAAACCCTGCGCGCGCTGGCTCACATCACCTCCGCCCAGTTGCATGAGTACCCGGCGCTGGTCATCCTGAACTGACTGTTTGCCTCCCCTACGGTCACGCCGCCGCGCAGCCCGGCATGCCTGTTCAAAGCTTTTGCATTTATTTTTACGCGGTTCTGCACCCCCATCCGTCTCGTTATAGCCAATGCAACTGATTCTTGTTTAACAAACGAGAACAGACACCTATAACTGTCTGCACGTTTGGGAGCGCTTCCGATGTACACAGGTATTACCCGCTCGTCTTCCCTTCCCCGCCGTACCGGGCAGCTTTCGCTGCTGACCTTGGCATTGCTCGCCAGCGGCGCCTGCAGCCTGCCGGCGCTGGCTGCCGAACCGGCCCGCGCCAGCAGCCCGCGCATGGGCGATTACCGCTTCAGCATCGGCCAGCAACCGCTGGTGTCGGCCATCAACGCCTTCAGCCAGGTCACCGGTTGGCAGGTTGGCTTCAGCGCCGAGTTGGCCGAAGGCGTGGCCTCACCCGGAGTACAGGGTGCGCTGCCGCCAGATGCCGCGCTCAAGCGCCTGTTGCAGGGCACCGGGCTGAGCTTTCGCAAGATCGGCAATGCCAATGTGGTACTCGAACGCCAGGCCGCGAACAATGTGATCGCGCTGCAGCAAGTGACCGTCAGCGCCACCCGCAGTGCCCAGGACGTGAGCCAGGTGCCGAGCACGGTCAGCGTGCAGACCCGAGCGCAACTGGACCGCCAGAACGTCAACAACATCCAGGACCTGGTGCGTTACGAACCGGGTGTATCGGTGGCCGGCACCGGCCAGCGCAGTGGCCTGAACGGCTACAACATTCGCGGTATCGACGGCGAGCGGATTCTCACCCAGGTCGACGGTGTGGCGATCCCCGACAGTTTCTTCTACGGCCCCTACGCGCAAACCCAACGCAACTATGTCGACCCGGAAATCGTCAAGCGCGTGGAAATCCTGCGCGGCCCGGCCTCGGTGCTATATGGCAGCAATGCGATCGGCGGCGCGGTCAGCTACTTCACCCTCGACCCCGACGACATCATCAAGCCAGGCAAGGATGTTGGCGCACGCCTGAAAAGCGGTTACAGCTCGGCGGACGAAAGCTGGCTGACCTCGGCCACCGTCGCCGGGCGCCAGGGCGATGTCGACGGCCTGCTGCACCTGAGCCAGCGCAATGGCCACGAGACCGAGACCCAAGGCCACCACAGCGGCGCAGGCCTGGCCCGTACCGAAGCCAACCCGATGGACGTGCGCACCACCAACGTGCTGGCCAAGGCAGGCTGGAACTACGCTGACGACGCCCGCCTGGGCGTTACTTACGAGCGCTACAAGGACGACCGCGACCAGAACATCCTCAGCGCCGCGGGAGGGCCGTTCATACCCGGGTTCGGTGGCATGGGCTACTACAAGGCGCGCAGCGGCAACGACACCATCACCCGCGAACGCTTCGGCATCAACCATGAGTTCGGCCTGGACACGCTGTTCGCTGACCAGGTGAAGTGGAGCCTGAACTACCAGGTCGCCAAGACCGACCAGCACACCGATGAAATCTATGCGCCACCTGGCCGCCAGGTACTGCGCACCCGCGACACCCGTTACAAGGACCGCCAGTGGGTGTTCGATGCCCAGCTGGACAAAGCCTTCAGCATCGGCAGCACCGACCACTTGCTGACCTACGGCACCACCCTCAAGCACGAGAAAATCACCGGGTCGCGCAGTGGCACGGGCACCTGCCTGGCCGTAGGCTCGGGTTGCGCTGCCGCCGGCGCGCCGCGCCCGGCCGACGGCCAGGTGCTGGTCAGTGATTTCCCGGACCCGACCGTGAACACCTACAGCCTGTTCGTGCAGGATGAAATCCGCTGGAACCGCTGGACCTTCCTGCCAGGCGCCCGTTACGACTACACGCGCCTGCAGCCCAAGTTCACCGAGGCGTTCCTGCGTGGCCTGGAGTCCACCGCCACCGCGCCCACCTCCCAGGACGACTCGGACAAGACGTGGCACCGCGTCTCGCCCAAGTTCGGCCTGACCTACGCCTTCGATGACCACTACACCTGGTACGGCCAGTACGCTGAGGGCTTCCGCACGCCGACCGCCAAGTCCATGTACGGGAAATTCGTCAACCTAGACCAAGGCTACCGGGTAGAAGGCAACCCAGGGCTGGAACCTGAAAAGAGCAAGGGCTACGAAACCGGCCTGCGCGGCAACTTCGACGCCGGTAACTTCGACGTGGCGGTGTTCTACAACAAGTACCGCGACTTCATCGACGAAGACGCCGTGCAGAGCGCCAACCTGGAACAGACCTTCCAGGCCAACAACATCAAGCACGCCACCATCAAGGGCGCCGAGGTCAAGGGCCGCCTCAACCTTGACCACTTCGGAGCGCCACAAGGCCTGTATACCCAGGGCTCGATTGCCTATACCTATGGCCGTAACGATGACACCGGCGAACCGCTGAACACGGTCAACCCGCTCAAAGGCGTGTTCGGCCTGGGTTACGAGCAACACAACTATGGTGGCTTGCTGAGCTGGACGCTGGTCAAGCGCAAGACCCGGGTCGACGACAGCACCTTCTACTCGCCAGACGGTTCGAGCACGAAGTTCCGCACGCCAGGCTATGGCGTGCTGGACCTGACCGGTTTCTACAAGGTGACCGACGACGTCACCATCAACGCCGGGCTGTACAACCTGACCGACAAGAAATACTGGCAGTGGGACTCGGTACGCAGCTATGACGGCCAGGGTGAAGCGGCTGTGACCCAGCCGGCCAACATCGACCGTTTGAGCATGCCGGGGCGCAACTTCGGCATCAATGTGGTGTGGGATATCTGAAGGTTTCAGGTTTGCAGCGCCTGTGGGATCAGGCGCCGCCCGCGCGGCGCCCGATCCCACAGGCAACGTAATGACCCGTCTGTACATACCCGGTTTTTTTACTGTTCCGCCCCCGCTGCTTCGTCTTGTCTCTAGACGCCCTCTTTCCAAGGACTGCCCCATGACCGACCGCCCAGCCTTGCGCTCCCAGCGCCTGAACCAGATCACCCACGCCCCGCACGCCGAGCTGGATGCCCTGGTCAAATCCCACGCCCCATTCGACAGCCGCGAAAGTTTCGCCCGCTTCGTGGTCGCCCAGTACCTGTTCCAATCCGAGCTGCAGGCCCTGTACAACGACCCGCAACTGATTGCCATCGTCCCCGACCTGGCCGAGCGCTGCCGGGCCGACCAAGCCCGCCTCGACCTCGCCGACCTCGACACCCAGGTGCCGGCCGCGGTGCCGGGTGCCTTGGCCAATCCGAGCCTGGGCGAGGCAATGGGCTGGATCTTCGTCTCCGAAGGCTCCAAACTGGGCGCTGCGTTTCTGATCAAACGGGCCGCAGCGCTGGGCCTGTCCGACAGCTTCGGCGCCCGGCACCTGGGCGAGCCGGCCGGTGGCCGTGCCGAAGGCTGGAAGCAGTTCACCCGCATCCTGGATGCCCTGGACCTGTCGGCCGAAGAAGACGCGGCTGCCGAGCGCGGCGCAGTAGCGGCATTCGAGCGCTTCACCGAGCTGCTCAAGCATGCCTATGCTGCAGATGCTGCGCTGGTTTGATACGCCTTAGCCGGCCACCCTTCCGGTGGCCGCACCGTTTTTTGCAGTGAGACCATGACCCGACCCGCCCGCTCGAAACTCGCCCGCCTGCTGTATGGAATACTGGCTTACGTGAGCCTGGGGGTGGGTCTGGTCGCGATCGTCATTCCCGGCCTGCCAACCACCGAGTTCATCCTGCTGGCAGCGTGGGCTGCAACGCGCAGTTCGCCACGGTTGTCGGCCTGGCTGGAAAACCACCGCCTGTTCGGGCCGATTCTGTACAACTGGCGCAACGGCAAGGTGATCCAGCGCCGCGCCAAGGTCAGCGCTACCCTCAGCATGCTGCTCTGTGCAGGCCTGATGCTGACCTTTCTTGAACACCACTGGCCGGTATTCCTCGCCATCGCCGGCATGACCCTGGGCAACCTGTGGATCTGGTCACGCCCGGAGCACGCCTGCACAGCCCCGTCACAAGCTCAGCAACCCTGAGTACAGGGCGTAGGCGGCCAGCGCCGCGCCTGCCAGCACGGCCGCGAAAATCAGCTTTTCCCACGTGGTGAACAGGGTTTGCCGCTGCTCATGCTTGGCCCTGGCGAACAGGATCACGCCCGGGGCATACAGCAACGCCGACAACAGCAGGTACTTGAGCCCGCCGGCATACAGCAGCCAGATGGCGTAGAGCAAGGCAACCAGCGCCACCAGCACGTCTTTGCGCCGCAACCGTGGCTGCGCGGCGTAGCTCTCGCCACGCACCGCCAGCAGCAGCGCATAGGCCGCCGACCACAGGTAAGGCACCAGGATCATCGACGACGCCAGGTAGATCAGGCTGGTGTAGGTACCGGCTGAGAACAACGTGATCAGCAGGAAACCCTGGATCATGCAGTTGGTGAGCCACAGGGCATTGGCCGGTACATGGTTGGCGTTTTCCTTGGCCAGGAAGCGCGGCATGGTCTTGTCACGAGCGGTGGCGTAAAGAATCTCGGCACACAACAATGCCCAGGAAAGCAACGCCCCCAGCAGCGAAACCGCCAGGCCGATACTGATCAGCAATGCGCCCCAAGGGCCAACGATATGCTCCAGCACCGACGCCAGCGAAGGGTTCTGCAAACCGGCAAGCTCCGGCTGGGTCATCACCCCGAGGGCCAGCACGTTGACCAGCACCAGCAGCGCCAGCACACCGAGAAAGCCTATGACCGTAGCCTTGCCCACATCGGAGCGGCGCTGGGCCCGCCCGGAGTAGACGCTGGCGCCCTCGATGCCGATGAACACGAATACGGTCACCAGCATCATGTTGCGCACCTGCTCCAGCACACCCCCGAACTGAGGGTTGCTCAACCCCCAGATATCCCGGGTGAAGATATCGGCGCGGAAGGCGAATGCGGCAATCACCACGAAAATCAGGATGGGCACCACTTTGGCCACGGTTGTCACCTGGTTGATGAACGCCGCCTCCTTGATGCCGCGCAAGACCAGAAAGTGCACCGCCCACAGCAGCAATGACGCACAGCCGATGGCAATGGGCGTATTGCCCTCGCCAAACACCGGGAAGTAGAAGCCCAAGGTGCTGAACAGCAGCACGAAGTAGCCGACGTTGCCCAGCCAGGCACTGATCCAGTAGCCCCATGCCGATGAAAAGCCCATGTAGTCGCCAAACCCGGCCTTGGCGTAGGCGTACACCCCCGAGTCCAGTTCCGGCTTGCGGTTGGCCAGGGTCTGGAACACGAAGGCCAGGGCCAGCATGCCCACGGCAGTGATGGCCCAGCCGATCAGCACCGCCCCCACATCGGCACGCGCCGCCATGTTCTGCGGCAACGAGAATATGCCGCCGCCAATCATCGAGCCGACCACCAACGCGATCAGCGCGCCCAAGCGTAGCTTCTGACCCGGTTCGCTCATGTATCCCCCGTTTTTTTCGCCAATGTCATACGGATGCAACAGCGTTTGAGGCCATATAGAAACGCTTACTTATAGTGAACCCGCTCACAAAAATAACTGCGGTAATAACAGTTTTATCTATAAACAGATTCTGTAAAAACTAGCAGCTAGATAGTCACTGGAAAAGAAATTGATAAAACTCGAAATATGCGTAAAAAAGTGGCGAAAGCCGGGAAAGCGGCTAGCGTCAAGCATCGCAGGCTGAACAGAGCGTTTGCTCTAGAATGACATGGAGGTGCCAGTGCGCAAGGCCTGCAGCTTGAGATGTCGGCACACTCCAGGAGCACCGTGAAGGTTTTTTCCTACTTCACGGCACCATGACCTGACCCACGTCAGCGAATGGCTGAGACGGCGGATTTATGCTGTCGTCAACTTTCTCCTGGCAGGAGTTGTTAAATGTCTGATTCATCCGGAAAATTGAAACTCGGTGCATTAGTCGCACTCGTGGTCGGCTCGATGATTGGCGGCGGCATATTCTCCCTGCCGCAGAACATGGCGGCCAGCGCAGGGGTTGGCGCGGTACTGATCGGCTGGGCCATCACTGCCGTGGGCATGCTGACCCTGGCCTTCGTGTTCCAGACCCTGGCCAACCGCAAACCAGACCTCGATGGCGGGGTGTATGCCTACGCCAAGGCCGGCTTTGGCGACTACATGGGCTTTTCTTCGGCCTGGGGCTACTGGATCAGTGCCTGGCTGGGCAACGTCGGCTACTTCGTGCTGCTGTTCAGCACCCTGGGCTACTTCTTCCCGGTCTTTGGCGAGGGCAACACGCCAGCCGCCATCATCGGTGCCTCGCTACTGCTATGGGCCGTGCATTTCCTGGTCTTGCGCGGCATCAAGGAAGCGGCGTTCATCAACCTGGTGACCACCGTGGCCAAGGTGGTGCCGCTGGTGCTGTTCGCCCTTATCTGCCTGTTCGCCTTCAAGCTGGACATCTTCACAGCAGACATCTGGGGCCGGGGCACGCCCGAACTGGGCAGTGTGATGAACCAAGTTCGCAACATGATGCTGGTCACCGTATGGGTGTTCATCGGTATCGAGGGTGCGAGCATCTTCTCGTCACGCGCCGAAAAGCGCGCCGACGTGGGCAAGGCCACGGTCATCGGCTTCGTGACCGTGCTGTTGTTCCTGGTACTGGTCAATGTGCTGTCGCTGGGCATCATGACCCAACCGGAACTGGCCAAGCTGCAGAACCCGTCGATGGCCGCCGTGCTGGAGCATGTGGTCGGCCACTGGGGGGCGGTACTGATCAGTGTCGGCCTGATCATCTCGTTGCTGGGGGCCTTGCTGTCGTGGGTGCTGCTGTGCGCCGAAATCATGTTCGCCGCCGCCAAGGACCACACCATGCCGGCATTCCTGCGCCGCGAGAACGCCAACCAGGTACCTGCCAATGCGCTGTGGCTGACCAACGCCATGGTGCAGGTCTTCCTGGTGATCACGCTGTTTTCCAGCAGCACCTACCTGTCGCTGATCTACCTCGCCACCTCGATGATTCTGGTGCCCTACCTGTGGTCGGCGGCCTACGCCTTCCTGCTGGCGCTGCGCAGCGAAACCTATGAGCAGGCCCTGGCCGAACGCAAGAAAGACTTGATCATCGGCGCTATCGCCCTGCTGTACGCCATCTGGCTGCTGTACGCCGGCGGTGTGAAATACCTGCTGCTGTCGGCATTGCTGTACGCCCCTGGCGCGATCCTGTTCGCCAAGGCCAAGCGTGAAGTGGGCCAACCCATCTTCACCAACGTGGAAAAACTGATCTTCGCCGCCGTGGTGATCGGCGCCCTGGTGGCAGCCTATGGCCTGTACGACGGCTTCCTGACCCTTTGACCACGCTTTCGTCCCATTGGAGGAATGAAACCATGTCCGCTGAAAAACAGAAGTACGGTGTGCACTCCGAGGCCGGCAAGCTGCGCAAAGTCATGGTGTGCGCACCGGGCCTGGCGCACAAGCGCCTGACGCCGAGCAACTGTGACGAACTGCTGTTCGACGATGTGATCTGGGTCGACCAGGCCAAGCGTGACCACTTCGACTTTGTCACCAAGATGCGTGAGCGTGGCGTGGATGTGCTGGAAATGCACAACCTGCTGACCGACATCGTGCAGCAACCTGAAGCGCTGAAGTGGATTCTGGACCGCAAGATCACCGCCGATACCGTCGGCGTGGGCCTGACCAATGAAGTGCGCAGCTGGCTGGAAGGTCTCGAACCGCGCCACTTGGCCGAATTCCTGATCGGCGGCGTGGCCGGCCAGGACCTGCCGCAGAGCGAAGGCGCCGAAGTGGTCAAGATGTACAACGACTACCTGGGGCACTCCAGCTTCATCCTGCCACCGCTGCCCAACACCCAGTTCACCCGTGATACCACCTGCTGGATCTACGGCGGCGTCACGTTGAACCCGATGTACTGGCCAGCACGGCGCCAGGAAACGCTACTCACCACTGCCATCTACAAATTCCACCCGGCGTTCACCAGCGCCGACTTCCAGGTGTGGTATGGCGACCCGGACAAGGACCACGGCAACGCCACGCTCGAGGGTGGCGACGTGATGCCGATCGGTAATGGCGTGGTGCTGATCGGCATGGGCGAGCGCACCTCGCGCCAGGCCATCGGTCAGCTGGCCCAGAGCCTTTTCGCCCACGGTGCGGTCAGGGAAGTGGTGGTCGCCGGCCTGCCGAAGTCGCGCGCCGCCATGCACCTGGACACCGTGTTCAGCTTCTGCGACCGCGACCTGGTCACGGTCTTCCCGGAAGTGGTCAAGGAAATCGTGCCGTTCATCATTCGCCCGGACGAAAGCAAGCCGTACGGCATGGACGTGCGCCGCGTGAACAAGTCGTTCATCGACGTGGTCGGCGAACAGCTCGGGGTCAAGCTGCGGGTAGTCGAAACCGGCGGCAACAGCTTCGCCGCCGAACGCGAACAGTGGGATGACGGCAACAACGTGGTGGCCCTCGAACCAGGCGTGGTCATCGGCTACGACCGTAATACCTACACCAACACCCTGCTGCGCAAGGCTGGCATCGAGGTCATCACCATCAGCGCCGGCGAACTGGGCCGGGGCCGGGGCGGCGGCCATTGCATGACCTGCCCGATCATCCGTGACCCCATCGATTACTAACGCCCATTACCCCGGCCGCGCTTACCCAGCGGCGGCCGGTGCGTTCACCCTACCCAAGGAGAAAAGTCATGGCGTTCAACATTCACAACCGCAACCTGCTGAGCCTGGAACACCACACCACGCGCGAGTTGCGCTACCTGCTGGACCTGTCCCGCGACCTCAAGCGCGCCAAGTACACCGGCACCGAACAGCAACACCTGAAGGGCAACAACATTGCCCTGATCTTTGAAAAAACCTCCACCCGCACCCGCTGCGCCTTCGAAGTGGCGGCCTACGACCAGGGTGCCAATGTCACCTATATCGACCCCAACTCATCGCAGATCGGCCACAAGGAAAGCATGAAGGACACCGCCCGCGTACTCGGGCGCATGTACGACGCCATCGAATACCGTGGCTTCAAGCAGGAAATCGTCGAAGAGCTGGCCAAGTTCGCCGGGGTGCCGGTGTTCAACGGCCTGACCGACGAATATCACCCTACCCAGATGATCGCCGACGTGCTGACCATGCGCGAGCACAGCGACAAGCCGTTGCACGACATCAGCTACGCCTACCTGGGCGATGCGCGCAACAACATGGGCAACTCGCTGCTGCTGATCGGCGCCAAACTCGGCATGGACGTGCGCATCGCCGCGCCCAAGGCGCTGTGGCCACATGAGGACCTGGTTGAGCGCTGCAAGCAGTACGCAGAAGAAAGTGGCGCGCGTATCACCCTGACCGAAGACCCGCTGGCCGCGGTCAAGGGCGTGGACTTCGTGCACACCGACGTGTGGGTATCGATGGGTGAACCGATCGAGGCCTGGGGCGAGCGTATCAAGCTGCTCAAGCCTTACCAGGTGAATGCGCAACTGATGAAGGCCACTGGCAACCCCCGCACCAAGTTCATGCATTGCCTGCCGGCGTTCCACAACTCCGAAACCAAGGTGGGCAAGCAGATCGCCGAACAGTACCCGGACTTGGCCAACGGCATCGAAGTGACCGACGACGTATTCGAGTCGCCCGCTTGCATTGCCTTCGAGCAGGCGGAAAACCGCATGCATACGATCAAGGCGATCCTGGTTTCGACCCTGGCTGACCTCTGAAAGCGGCAAGCTGCAAGCTGAAAGCTGCAAGCTGAAAGCTGAAAGCT
>NZ_BLJG01000220.1 GCF_009932375.1 Pseudomonas juntendi | reverse complement strand
GCCGCACAGCGGCCCCAGCAATCTCAAGCCCGATCAACGCATCTCGGGCAAACGCGCCTCGGTACGGACTTCGGTCGTGGCCAGCGCCTCTGGCGGCAGCGAAATACGCTGCTTGCTGAGCAATTCACCCATGGTCGCCAGCACCCGGTAGCGCGAGTACTCTTCGGTGTAGCGCACTTCGGTGTAGCGACGGTCGGCGTTGTACAGTTCGTTTTCACTGTCGAGCACGTCCAGCAGGGTGCGTTGGCCCAGGCCGAACTGGTCCTGGTAGGCGGCGCGCACGCGCTTGGTGGTTTCGGCGTATTCACGCGCGGTCGGCAGCTGCTTGCTGGCGTTGTTCATGGCGTTCCACGCCAGGCTCAGGTTTTCGGTCAACTCGCGCAGGGCGTTGTTGCGGATGTCCAGGGCCTGGTTGATCTTGTGCGCGTCGGATTGCAGGCGAGCCTTGTCACTGCCGCCGCGGAACAGGTTGTAGTTCATCTCCACGCCGGCTTGCCAGTCGTTGTTGTTGTGGCCTTTCTCGCCGCCGGTGTTGTTGTTGGCACCGGTGGCCAGAATGGCGTCGAAGCGTGGGTAGAAGGTCGACTTGCCAACCTCGTACTGCTGCTCGGCCGCATTTACATCAGCCTGGGCCGACTTGATGTAGGGGTTGTTCTGGCGCATGCCATCACGGGCCTCTTCAAGCGTGGCAGGCACCTCGGCCTTTATGGTGGGCGGGCTTTCCAGCTCGTCTGGCATGCGCCCGATCACGCTGAAGAAGTTGGCCTCGGCGTCGGCCAGGTCCACTTCGGCGGTGTCCAGGTTGTTTTCTGCCAGGGCGCGGCGGGCGCGGGACTGGTCAAGGTCGGCCGTGCTGCCAACGCCACGCTCGTTACGCAGGCCGATCTGGTCGTTGACCCGCAGGTGGGCTTGCAGGTTGTTCCTGGCCAGGGCCACCAGTTCACGGCGCTTGAGTACCTCCAGGTACACCTCGATCGCACGCAGGGCGACATCCTGCGCAACCGCCTGGGTGTAGTAGGCACGCGAGGTGGAAACCGCTTCGGTCCGGCCCACTTCGTTCGCGGTGTTGAAGCCGTCGAAGATCATCTGCCGCAGGCGCAGCTCGGACTGGGTGTAGTTCAGGGTTTCTTTGTTGTGGTTACCCGCGGCACGGGTTGTGGTGTTGTCCGAACGCTGGCGGCCGTAGCCGGCGACCAGGTCAACGGTAGGGAAGTAGCCACCACGCGCGAATTTCACGTCCTCATCGGCCGACAGCTTGCTGTTACGGTTGGAGCTGACCTGTGGGTGATAGTCCACGGCGCTTTGGACGGCTTCGGTGATCGACATCGCCTGCACGTTGGCACTCGCCAGGGCCAACAGTAATGCGGTGGTGATGGGGTTCAAAACGCGCATGGTACATCTCCCTGATCTTGAATTTGGTCCTGCTGCTCGCCAAAAAAATGACGATTATTTATCGCGTATAGTGTTGCAGGTTTTTAACCTGACAGCTAAGTACATTCATCGCGATAGATAAGAAGATTTATTCATATCAAAATGACATTAAATACCTGAAATGTCTAACAGGGGCTTTTTCTGCAGCCCTCAGGTGGGGTATCAAATATCGGTAAAGCCAATATTCTCAAGGCCTTCAGGCGGTTCCAGAACGAATTTGGCTAAATACTGGGCGGGTTAGGCGAAAGTGATATTTGGCGACAAATTATTGTCACTTTGGCCTGTGCAGGGTTTTTTGCTTGAGGATGTACAGGCTTACCAGCACGGCGCTGGTCAACATGAAGGCGCGGGCCCAGAACAACGGCACCAGGTAGCAGGACAGCCCGATGCTGGCCCACATCAGGCCAATGGCATAGACCTTGCCTTTGAGGGGGATGCCTTCACCACTGAGGTAGTCGCGAATCCAGGGCCCCAGTTTGGGGTGGTGGACCAGCCAGTGGTGAAAGCGTGGCGAGCTGCGAGCGAAGCAGGCGGCCGCCAACAGAAGAAACGGGGTGGTAGGCAATACCGGCAGGAATATCCCCAACACCCCCAGTGCGACGCTGAGCCAGCCGATGGCCAGCAGCAGGTAGCGCACAGCTGGCTTAGTGGTGGCGTGGCTTGAGCAGCGCCGGCTTTTCGTCAGGTGCGTGCAGCAGCAGGAACAGTGCCGTCAGCGCTTCGGGAATTTGCACAATCATGTCGTCCTGCAGGTTGGCGTTGCTGGCGATGTCGGCGAACTCCGGCTGCTCGTCGAACAGGCCCGAACCCACCATGATTGGCAGCAACATTTCGCTGACTTCCTCTTCTGCGTTCTCGAACCAGGCCTCTTCGCGCAGGAACACGCCTTCCATGAAGCCGATGCACCAGCCGCGCAGGTCGGAATCGTCCGGCTCGTCAGTCAGGTCGAGGTCGCAGGGCAGTTCGAATTCATCGTCGCTGGCCAGCTGACGGGCAATGTGGGCCTTGAGTGCCACCAGGGTCGCCTCGATTTCGGTGCGCTGGGCTTCGCTGCTGTAGTGCGGCTCTTCGGCGAACAGAGCGTCGATCCACTCGCGCTCGGGCACGTCTTCGGCGTTGATCGACAGCGCGGTGAGGTAGCCGTGGGCGGCGACATAGTCCAGCGCTTCTTCGTGCAGCTCGTCGGCGTCGAGGAAGGCTTGCAGGCGGGTCAGTTGCTCGGCGAAGGACATTACAGGGCTACCTTGGGAATAAACGATAACGAATTCTAGCACCTTGCGGCGGCAGCGGGGCAAAGGAACGTCTATCGCGGTGGTGTCCTGCGCGGGGCGGTGCTGCGGTATACTCCGCGATTTTCATCCAGGCGCGGTTTTACCGGCGGCCTGGCAAAAACCGCTTACGCATTTGGCGTGTGCGGGGCGGGTTTTTCGTCCAGCCTGTGTGCAGGGTGGTACGGCGATTTGGAGTTGCACATGCTCGAACAGGCTCAGCGCGTTCTCAAGGACATCTTTGGCTACGACAGTTTCCGAGGGCGCCAGGCAGCGATCATCGAATGCGTGGCCAATGGTGGCGACGCCCTGGTGCTGATGCCGACTGGCGGCGGCAAGTCGTTGTGTTTCCAGGTGCCGGGCCTGCTGCGCCCAGGCCTGACCGTGGTGGTCTCGCCGCTGATCGCGCTGATGGACGACCAGGTCGCCACGCTTGACGAGCTGGGCGTAGCCGCAGCCGCCCTGAACTCCACGCTCACGGCCGAGCAGCAGCGCGACCTGGCCGGGCGCCTGCGCCGTGGCGAAGTGAAAATGCTGTACCTGGCACCCGAACGCCTGGTGCAACCGCGCATGCTCGACTTCCTGCGCGACCTGGATATCTCGCTGTTCGCCATCGACGAAGCCCACTGCGTTTCGCAATGGGGCCATGACTTCCGCCCCGAATACCTGCAACTGGGCCAGTTGGCCGAACTGTTCCCGCATGTTCCGCGCATTGCCCTTACCGCCACCGCCGACATGCGTACCCGCGAAGAAATTGTTCAGCGCCTGCACTTGCAGGGCGCAGAGCGCTTCCTGTCGAGCTTCGACCGGCCGAACATCTTCTACCGCATCGTGCCCAAGGAAGCGCCGCGCAAACAATTGATGGCGTTCCTTGCCGAGCGCCGTGGCAACGCCGGCATCGTTTATTGCCTGTCGCGCAAGAAGGTCGACGAAACCGCCGCCTTCCTTTGCCAGCAGGGCTTCCCGGCGCTGCCATACCATGCCGGCCTGGCGGCCGAAACCCGCGCCGCCAACCAGCACCGCTTCCTCAACGAAGAGGGGCTGATCATGGTCGCCACCATCGCGTTCGGCATGGGTATCGACAAACCCAACGTACGCTTCGTGGCCCACCTCGACCTGCCCAAGTCGCTTGAGGCCTACTACCAGGAAACCGGCCGTGCCGGACGAGACGGCCTGCCGTCCGATGCCTGGATGGCTTATGGCCTGCAGGACATGGTCATGCTCAAGCAGATGCTGCAGAACTCCGAAGGGGACGAACGCCACAAACGCATCGAGCAGCACAAGCTCGATGCCATGCTGGCGCTGTGCGAAGAAACCCGCTGCCGCCGCCAGTCGCTGCTGGCCTACTTCGATGAAATCCTCGAGCAGCCTTGCGGGCACTGTGACAACTGCGTCGACAACGTCCAGACCTGGGATGCTACCGAGCCGGCGCGCCAGGCCCTGTCGGCAGTGTTTCGCACCGGCCAGCGCTATGGTGTGGGCCACTTGGTCGACGTGTTGCTGGGCAAGGACACCGAAAAGGTGCGCAATTTCGGCCATGAAAAGCTGTCGGTTTTCGGCGTGGGCAAAGGCCTGGCCGAAGCCGAATGGCGTTCGCTGTTCCGCCAGTTGGTGGCGCGCGGGCTGGTCGACATCGACCTGGAGGGCTACGGCGGCCTGCGCTTGTCCGACAGCTGCCGGCCATTGTTGCGTGGCGAAGTCACCTTGCAACTGCGACGTGACCTCAAGCCGCAGATCACTGCCAAAAGCGCGTCGTCCAGTGGCGGCAGCCCGGCCAGCCAACTGGTGCGGGCCGAAGAGCGGGAATTGTGGGAGGCATTGCGCACCTTGCGGCGCAAGCTGGCCGAGGAACACAGCGTACCGCCGTACGTCATCTTCCCCGACTCAACGTTGCTGGAAATGTTGCGCAGCCAGCCGGTCAGCCTCAGCGACATGGCCCAGGTCAGCGGCGTAGGCGCGCGCAAGCTGGAACGCTATGGCCAGGCGTTTCTTGAGGTACTGAACGACAACGGCGGCACCCGCGAGGCGCCGAAGGTGGTGCTCGACCTACGCCATGAGCTGGTCAGCCTGGCCCGCGCCGGCATGACCCCAGCGCAAATCGCCGGGCAGCTCAACTGCAGCGAAAAGAATGTGTACAGCTTGCTGGCCGAGGCCTTGGGGCGCCAGGAGCTGAGCCTGGACCAGGCGCTGGACTTGCCAGAAGACCTGCTGATGGAGGTGCAGGACGCCTTCCTCGATGGCGAGGGCGAGCTGCCGCCGGTTGCGACCATCGCCCCGCTGTTTACCGGGCGAGTGCCGGAAGGGGTGCTGTATTGCGTACGCGCGGCACTGGCAGCCGAGTTCGAGCTGTAGGCCTGCGCCTGTTCGCAGGCACAAGCGCCATCTGCTGACCTTTGTCATGCTTTTTGACGATTTTCGCCCACGTCACCCTGGCCGAGCCTTGCCTCATGGGGCGGGGCATGGTTAGCTGCCTAATAATTAGATCTACTCGATGAGTTACCTATGCCTCTAACCGACAACCAACACCGCTTCGGCATGCAACTGGCCCAGATGTCCCGGGGTTGGCGTGCCGAACTGGATCGCCGCCTGGCCGGGCTCAATCTGTCGCAGGCGCGCTGGCTGGTGTTGCTGCACCTGGCCCGTTTCCCAGACGCCCCGACCCAGCGTGAGCTGGCCCAGAGTGTGGGTGTCGAAGGCCCGACCCTGGCGCGTCTGCTCGATAGCCTGGAGGCCCAGGGGCTTGTGCGCCGCCAGGCAGTGCTGGAAGACCGGCGGGCGAAGAAGATCGTGTTGTGCCCGCCGGCCAAGCCGCTGATCGAACAGATCGAGACCATCGCCAACCAGTTGCGCATCGAACTGTTCAGCGGGGTGGATGAAGCCGACCTGCAGGTGTGCATGCGGGTGCATGCCAAGATTCTGGGCAACCTGGAAAAATCCTGAGGCAAGGGCTGCCCTGCAGCCTTTCGCCGGCCCGCCCGCTCGGCGTGGCGGGCCCGACGCCGGGGCCCTGTACGTGCTGCCTAGAAGGTATGCCCCAGGTTCAGGTACACCGCCTGCTCATGCGCACTGTTGGTGCCATAGGTGAAATTCAACGGCCCCAGCGGCGTTTCCAGCCCGAGGAAAATACTCGCCGCATTGATGTAGCCACTGTCGAACGCATTGTCGTTGTTCCACGCCCGCCCGCGCTCCAGCGAACCACCGATGTACAACGGGAAGTCCAGCGGCACATACGCCCGTGGCGTCAGCCGGCGGTAGTAGACCACCCGCATCAGGCTCATGTTCTGGCCCGACACCGAGTCCTGGCGGAAGCCCGACAGCTCCCGCGCCCCGCCCAGCACGAAGCTGGAGGTCACCACTTCGGTGGCATCCAGCGTGCGCCCGTAGCGGCCGCCCAGCACGAAGGTGTTCGGGCCGCTGCTGATGGCCTTGTCGAGGTTGAACAGCCATTGCCGGTAATCCTGGTCGGAATCCAGCGACTTGTCGTACTTGCGCAAGGTCAGGCCGATGTCTTCGCCATGGTGTGGGAAATACACGTTGTCGAGGGTGTCGAACGAGTACTTCAGCTCGTAGAAGCCTTCGTTGAAACTGACCTTGGGCAAGTCCTGGTCGCCAATGCGCACCTCGGCCTCGCCCCAGGCCTTGCCAACCCCCAGGCGCACCTCGCCGCTGTTGCCGATCTGCCGGCCCACGTTCAGGCCAAAGCCATAGCGCTCCAGGCGGTACTCGGCGACAGGGTCGTTGTCGAGGGTGGCCTCGATGTTCTGTGAGCCGAAGTCCAGGTAGGGGGCGACGAAGTAGCGTGAGCCGACATCCAGCGGTTGGTAGAACTCGCTGTACAGCGCTTGCTGGTCGCCGATCTGGCCGCGGGTCAGCCACTCGGCACCCAGGCTGTTGATGCCGTTGACCCGGTAGCTGGCCCCCAGGTTGAAGGCGCTGTCGCCGCGCAGGTCGTCCGACAGGTTCAGGCCCAGGCGCAAGTAGTCGGTGCCGCCGCGGCGGCCGCGGGCGTTGATCACCAGGGTGTTTTCATCGCCCTTGTGCACCACGCGGTACTGCACCCGGTCGAAGTAGTCCAGGCCGTACAGCGTGCCCATGTCGGTCTCCAGGCGGCCAAGCTCCAGCGGGGCATTGATGGGCTGGCGAATGTAAGAACGGATCACATCGTCACTGACCTTGGCGTCGTTCTCGATTTTGATGGCGGTGATGATGGGCGTGCGTTGGCGCGGTGAACGGGCCACGGCCAGGCTGGTGCTGGCGTCTGGTTGGCGCAGCGCGGCCAGGCGCGCGTCGAGCAGGCGGGTAGCCCGGTAGCCGGCGTCGATCATGTCCCGCGCGCGGCCGAAGTCGGTCACGCCGTAGGCTGCCAGCGGCGGTTGGATGAGGATATCGTCGCGGTGCAGGCTGGCCAGTTGCTCTTCCGAGTTACGCCGGGTCGTCAGCGTGATGGACTGGTTGAGCACATCGACCACGGTCAGCAACTGCTTGCGGTCGCGCAGCGGCGTACCGATATCCACCACGATGGCCAGGTCCACCCCCATGTCGCGTGCCACGTCGAGCGGAATATTGTCGACCATGCCGCCGTCCACCAGCAGGCGGCCGTCCAGTTCGACCGGGGCGAACACTGCCGGGATCGACATGCTGGCGCGGATCACCTGCGGCAGGTGGCCGCGGCGGAACACCACTTTTTCGCCACTGGCGATGTCGGTGGCCACGGCGCGGAAGGGGATGGGCAGCTTGTCGAAGTCGCGCGTGTCGGCGGTGTGCGCCAACTTGCTTTCCAGCAGCAACGACAGGTTCTGGCCTTGAATCACCCCCAGCGGCAGGCCCAGGCTGCCGTCGTCACGGAAACTGAGCTTTTGCTTGACCAGAAAATCGCGGTCATCCTGCTTGCGCCGGAATGGCACGTCCTCGCGGGGTGGGCTGTCAGACAGCGCCTGCTGCCAGTCGAGGGTGGTGGCGAGGTGTTCCAGCTCTTCGACGCTGTAGCCCGAGGCGTACAGCCCGCCGACTACCGCCCCCATGCTGGTGCCGGCAATGGCGTCGATGCGTACACCCTGTTCCTCCAGCGCCTTGAGCACGCCGATGTGCGCCAGGCCACGGGCCGCGCCGCCCGACAGCACCAGGCCGACCTTGGGCCGTGCCGGTTCGGCGGCGGTTGCTGTAAGCGAGGTGAGGGTGAACAGCAAGCAGAACAGCAAACGGCGCATCGTGGGTCTCAAACCGTGGGTCAAAGACCGTTAGTATAAGCCGCCCCTCAGTTGGAGTTATCTCGACATGGCCGACCACAAGCCGGAAATCGTCATCAATTATTGCACCCAGTGCCAGTGGCTGCTGCGGGCCGCGTGGCTGGCCCAGGAACTGCTCAGCACGTTTGCCGACGACCTCGGCCGGGTGGCGCTGGAACCGGGTACCGGCGGTATTTTCCGCATTACCTGCAACGGCGTGCAGATTTGGGAGCGCAAGGCCGACGGCGGCTTCCCCGAGGCCAAGGTGCTGAAGCAGCGGGTGCGTGACCAGATCGACCCCCAGCGCGACCTGGGCCACAACGACCGCTGAGTCACACGCCCTCGGCCAGCGGCCGCTGCGCTGGCTCGGCGGCCAGGCGGCTGGACAGCACGATGGCGAGGATGATCAGTGCGCCGCCCAGCAGCATGCGCACCGTGGGGGTCTCGGCAAACACCAGCCAGGCTACGGCAATGCCGTAGACCGGCTCCATGCCGAACACCACGGCGGCAGTCCGGGCCTTGATGACCGCCAGGCTGGCGACGAACAGGCTGTGTGCCACGCCGGTGCAGAAAACGCCGAGCAGGCCGATCCACAGCCAGTCCACAGGCGCGACCGCGCCCAGCCCAGGGGCAGCGAACGCCAGCAGGCTCAGGCTTACCACCAGGTTTTGCCACAGTGCTGCCTGCACCGCAGGCAAGCGACCAGAGCCTGCGCGGTTGGTCAGGGACAGCAGTGAAAACAGCAGGCCCGAGAACAGGGCCCACAGCAGGCCGCCGGTCGCTTCGCTGGCCAGATCGAAGGCTGGCGTGACCAGTACCAGGCCGAGGCTGACCAGCAGCACCAGCAGCGCTTCGTTGCGGCGGATGCGCTCGCGGAACAGCAGCCCTTCGAGCAGCACGGTAAAGGCCGGGAAACTGGCGAAGCCGAGGGTGGCGATGGCCACGCCGCCGACCTTGACGGCGATGAAGAAGCTGACCCAGTGGCCGGCCAGCAGCACCCCGCCGAGCAACAGGCGGCGCGCATCCTGACCGTTCAGGCGTTGCCAGCCAGGGCCGGTGACACTGGCGAACAGCGCCAGGGCGAGCACGGCGAAAGCGGCGCGGCCGAACACGATGATCACCGGGCTGGCGCTGGCTGCCAGCTTGCCGAATACGCCGGTCAGGCCAAAGAACAGCGCGCCGATATGCAGGGCGCCGAGGGCGGTGCGGTGGTTCATGACAGGGGCATCCTCGCAAGGCAAGCGGCCATTGTGCCTGAAGCCGTGCATGGCGAGGACCGGGTGGCCGCGGGCGCAGGCGCGCTGCTTACAGCCTGAGCTTGCCGAGCAGAATGTCGCGGAACATCACGAAGTCACCGGCAAGGCTGTAGAACGGGTAGGTGAATGTCGCCGGCCGGTTCTTTTCAAAGAAGAAATGCCCCACCCAGGCAAAGCCGTAGCCGAACAGCGGCACGGCCAGCAGCAACAGCCATTTGCCGCTGCCGATGGTATAGGCCAGCAGGGCGATCACCAGGCTGGTGCCGACAAAATGCAGGCGGCGGCAGGTGGGGTTGCTGTGCTCACCCAGGTAATACGGGTAGAACTCGGCAAAACTGCGAAACTGCGCTGTGCGGTTCATGGCAGTGCTCCGGGGTTGATACGTTTGGACAAGATGCACGGCGTGGAGCCTCATTCGAGTCTAGAGTGATTGGCAGGGCCTACCAGTGACAATAGGCGCCAATTGAGTATCCTTGGGGTTCACCGCAGGAGCGGTCAGGAAAGAAGCCTGTCATGAGCGAAAGAACCACGTCAGCCAGTTGGGCATCAGGGATTGTAAAGGCACTCGAGCTGGAAGGGCTGGACTGCCGGGCCATGTTCAAGCAGTTGGGGCTGGATTTCGCCGCCCTCGACGATCCCGACGCGCGTTTCCCCCAGGACTCCATGACCCGGCTGTGGCAATTGGCAGTGGAACTGTCCGGCAACGAGGCCATTGGCCTGAACATGGCGCGTGTGGTACGCCCGGCCTCGTTTCACGTGGTGGGCTATGCGCTGATGTCCAGCCGCACCTTGGCCGAGGGGTTCGAGCGGCTGGTACGCTACCAGCGCATCATCGCCGAAAGCTCCGATCTCAGTTTCGTGCTGGGTCCCGAGGGCTACTCGTTGATCCTCACCGTGCACGGCGACCATCTGCCGCCCACCCGGCACAGTGCCGAAGCGTCGTTGGCCTGTGCGCTGGCGCTGTGCAAATGGCTGAGCGGCCGCCCGGTGCAGCCACGCCGGGTTTTGGTGCAGGGGCCGCAACCCAGGAATATCGAGCCGTACAAGGTGGCGTTCCATTCGCCGCTGATCTTCGACGCGCCGTATGACGCGCTGGTGTTCGAGCGGGCCGACATGGAGGCACCCTTGCCCACGGCCAATGAAGCCATGGCAGTGCTGCACGACCGGTTTGCCGGGGAGTACCTGGCGCGGTTTTCCGAAAGCCGCGTGACCCACCGGGTGCGCCAGGTGCTGTGCCGCATCTTGCCGCAGGGGGAGCCCAAGCGTGAGACCTTGGCGCAGGCCTTGCACTTGTCGCAGCGCACCCTGCAGCGGCGGCTGCAGGAAGAGGGCACCAGCTTCCAGGCGTTGCTCGACGACACCCGGCGCGAACTGGCCGAACAGTACCTGGCCCAGCCGGGCATGACCCTGTTGGAAACCGCCTACCTGCTGGGCTTCGCCGACCCCAGCAACTTCTACCGCGCGTTCCGCCGCTGGTTCGATACCACGCCCAGTGAGTACCGCGCCCGGCTCGGCGCCGTGGGCGAAGGGCTCAGTGACGCCAGAACGCCGGCATGCACAACACTAGCACGGTGATGATTTCCAGCCGGCCAAGCAGCATGCCGGCAGCCAGGATCCACTTGGCGGCGTCTGGCAGCGTGGCGTAGTTGCCTGACGGCCCGATCACTTCACCCAGGCCAGGCCCCACCCCGGAGACCGTACCGGCAGCCCCGGTCAGGGCGGTCATCCAGTCCACCCCCAGCAGCGACAGCAGCAGCGCCATGACGCAGATGGTGATGGCGAAGAAGAACGAGAACGTGAGAATCGAGCGCACGATATCTTCATCGAGGCGGTGGCCGTTGTACTTCTGCTTGATCACCGCACGCGGGTGGATCAGTTGGTTGAGGCTGGTCTTGAGCAGGATGTAGGCGACCTGGAAGCGGAAGATCTTGATCCCGCCCGCGGTCGAGCCGGAACAGCCGCCGACGAACCCCAGGTAGAAGAACAGCATCAGCGAAAAGTTGCCCCACAGGCTGTAGTCACCCAGGGCGAAACCGGTGGTGGTGACGACCGAGGTCACGTTCAGCGCCACGTGGCGCAGCGCGTCCAGCCAGTGCAGGTTGGTGCTGTACCAGTACCAGGTGCCCAGAACCAGCCAGGTGACCAGCAGCATGCCCAGCAAGCCCTGCACCTGCTGGTCGCGGAGCAGCGCCCTGCGGTTGCCGCGCAGGGTGGCCACGTACAGGGTGAACGGCAGGCTGCCCATGATCATTACTACCACTGCCACCCAGTGCACGGCGGGAATGTCCCATTTCGCCAGGGACTGGTCGGAGGTGGAAAAACCACCGGTGGAAATCGCCGACATGGCGTGGTTGATGGCATCGAACGGGCTCATGCCGGCCCACCAGAAAGCCAGCGCGCCAAGGATCGAGAAGCCGACGTACACCCCCACGATCGACTTGGCGACCATGTGCGAGCGCGGCATGACCTTTTCGGAACGGTCGGAAGACTCGGTCTGGAACAGGCGCATGCCACCAATGCGCAGCAGCGGCAGGATGGCCACCGCCATCGCGATGAAGCCGATACCGCCCAGCCAGTGCAGCATCGAGCGCCACATCAGGATGCCTGGCGACATGCTGTCGAGCCCGCTGAGCACGGTGGCGCCGGTGGCGGTAATGCCCGACATGCTTTCGAAGAAGGCGTCGGTGTAGCTGATGTGCTGGGTCAGCAGGAAGGGCAGGGCGGCGAACACGCACACCACCAGCCAGCTGCAGACCGTCAGCAGGTACATGTCGCGTGGCCGCAGGTGCACATGCTCGGGCCGCCCTTGCAGCACCATGGCCAGCCCGGCAATGAAGGTGATCAGGCTGGACCACAGGAACGACGGCATGTCGCCGGTGCGTTCGAATATCACCAAGGTCGCCATGGGCACGGCCATGCCCACAGCCAGGGTGATCAGGAAGATGCCGATGATGAAACCAATGATCCTTAAGGTCGGCAACGCCATGTGATCTGCTCTGACTCGAAACGGAAGGGCGCCATTCTACCTATGGGCCGGGCCGCTGCAAGCCAGGCGCGGCACGCTGCACGAAAAGCCGGCGTGCTGCCGCTTGCAGCTTGCAGCTTAGGGCGTGCAGCTTGAGAATGGCCGCACATTCCACTGCCAGGAGGGTAGCCGATGGAGGCTCTCGACGCATTGCTCAACCGTGTTTCCGTGCCACGCCTGACCGACCCTGCCCCCAATGCTGCCCAGCGCGAGGCGCTGTTCCAGGCTGCCCTGCGGGCGCCGGACCACGGCCAACTGCGGCCTTGGCGGTTCCTGACCATCGAAGGGCAGGGCCGCGAGAAGCTGGGCGAGCTGTTCGCCGAAGCGGTGCAGCACAAGGGTGAAGCCACCCAGGCTGCGCTGGACAAAGCCCGCGCCATGCCGCTGCGCGCACCGTTGCTGATCGTGGTGGTGGCCAGCTTGCAGGACCACTTCAAGGTGCCCAAGTCCGAGCAGCGCCTGGCGGCGGGCTGTGCGGCACATGGCATCCTGATCGCTGCCCATGCGCAGGGCATCGGCGCCGTGTGGCGCACCGGGGACATGGCCTTCGACGCGCATGTGCACAAGGGGCTGGGGCTGGCGGAGAACGAGGAACTGATCGGCTACCTGTACGTCGGCACGCCAATGACCGAGCCACGGACCGCGCCGGTGCTGGCCACCGCTGATTTCGTCACGGGCTGGGGCGAGTGACGCGGGCGCGAGCAAGGGCTGCGCTGCAGCCCTAACGTACACGGCCCTGGCAGCCTTACGCTGAAGCGGCTTGCAAGGGTAGTTCAAGCCGGGCGACAAAGCCGCCCTGCGGGTGGTTGTCCAGTACCAGGCTGCCGCCATGCCGCTCCGCCGCCTTGCGCGCAATCGCCAACCCCAGGCCGTGCCCTGGGGCTTCCTGCCCCGGTGCGCGGAAGAACGGCTCACCCAGCTGGGCGAGGTGCTCCGGGGCTGCCCCCGGGCCATGGTCGCGCACACAGATCACCACCCGCGCCTGATCGCGCACGGCACTGACTTCGATGGGCTGGCCTGCCGGGTTGAAGCGCAGGGCGTTGCGCAGCAGGTTGTCCACGGCCCGCTCGATCAGTGTCGGCCAACCTTGCAAGACCAGCCCCGGTTGCGCCTCCAGGCGCACGTCCTGGTCGGGCGCGCCGAGCAGGGCGTCCTTGCGCACACTGCCCAGCAAGGCATTGAGGTCCACCGCTTCGGCGTGGGCCTGTTCGGCATCCACGCGGGCCAGGGTGAGTATTTCGCTGATCAGGTCTTCCAGCCGGTCGCACTCGCGGGTCAGGCGCGGCCACAGGGCCTGGCGCTGTTCGGGCTCGGCACGTTCGGCCAGGGCCAGGGCAATGCGCAGCCTGGCCAGCGGGGAGCGCAGTTCGTGGGACACGTCGCGCAGCAATTGGCGCTGGCTGGCGAGGGTGCTTTGCAGGCGCGCACCCATTTTGTTGAAGTCGTTGGCCAGCACGCCGAATTCGTCACGCCGGGCTGCCAGGCGCGCCAGGCTGTTCTGCTGATAGGTGCTCTGGCCCAGGTCGTGCACAGCGCTGCGCAGGCGGCTCAACGGGCGCGTGATGGACAGCGTGACCAGCAGGCTGAACAGGGTCAACACCACCAGGGCGATGCCCAGTGCGCTGAGTGGCCACATCAGGCTGTCCCGGTGCCACTCATCCAGCGCCGGGTGGGGTATGCGGTAGATCAGCAGGTAGGTCTGGCCGGTGTCGGGGCTGGTGTATTCCTCGGTCAGCCGGCGCCATGGCAAGCGGCGCTGGTCGTTGTGCTGGCGTGCCTCGAAGGCTGCTGCCCGGCGCGGGAACGTGCCGGGCACCACCGCGTCACCACTGTCATCGAGCACCTGCACGTCGATCTTGTAGCGGTCCTTGCGTTGTTCCAGGAACTGCTGCGCGGCATTCACGCCCTCCTGCTCGTAGTGCCTGGCCCACTGGCTGGCCAGCGTGTTCAGGCCGGGGTGGCGGCTGAGGATCCAGGCGTCCTGGTTGAGCATGTGCCCAAGCAAGATCGACAGGCCTGCAACCAGGGTGATGGCCAACCAGAAGCTGGCCAGGATGCGCCAGAACAGTGAACGCAAGAGCACCTCCTAAAACAGAAAAAGCCCGGCTCGCGCTGGGGCGAGCCGGGCATCGGGCTGACAGCTTACTGGGCCTTTTTGGCTTTTTCAGCTTTCCAGGCCTGGAACTCCTGCCACTCGGCTTTCTTGGCAGCGCGTTCCTTTTGCAGTTCGTCGAACTTCTTCTGCTGGTCTGGCTTGAGCAGGTTGCGCACGGCGGTGTCGGTCTTGGCGCGGCTGGCTTGCAGTTCGTCCTTCATGGCTTTCTGGTCGGCAGCCGGCAGTTTGGCCAGGTAACGCTCGGTAATGTCACGGCGCTGCTGCATTTGCTCGCCCATCAGCTTGCCGATCTGCTGGCGCTGGTCACGGCTCAGGTCCAGTTGCTGGAAGGCCGCTTCACCGCGGTGATGCGGGCCGTCGTGACGTGGGCCGCCGTCAGGCATGGCCATGGCTACGGTTGGCAGGGCGGCGGCGAACATCAGGGCGATAAGGGTCTTGCGCATGGTGTCTCTCCTTTCATAGGCCGGTGGTTACCGGATGAGCACAGTCTAGGGAGATCACCGTCAAGCGCAGTCAGTGGATGGTAAAGGCTGGGTAAAGAACAGCTGCAAGCTGCAAGCTACAAGCTACAAGCTACAAGCTACAAGCTACAAGCTTAAAGCTACAAGTGAAGCCGATCGCGATTCTGCTCTTTCTTGCAGCTTGCAGCTTGCAGCTTGCAGCTTGCAGCTCGCAGCTCGCAGCTGCTCACAGGCAGTAGTAATAGCCGCGGCTGCGCAGGGCGACGATGCGTGGCCGGCCATCGGCATGCGGGCCGATCTTCTTGCGCAGGTTGCTGACGTGCATGTCCAGGCTGCGGTCGTAGAGGGTGAGCTTGCGGCCCAGGCCGATCTGCGCCAGTTCCTGTTTGTCCAGCGGCTCGCCAGGCTGGCGCAGCAGCGCTTCGAGTATGCGGCTTTCGGACAAGGTCAGGGTCATTTCCCGGCCATCGATGCTGGCCACGCCGCGGGCCGGGCTGTAGACCAGGTCGCCCAGCTCCAGCTGGCTGGTGGCGGCAACGGGGTGGCTGCGGCGCAGTACGGCACGCAGGCGCGCGGTAAGCTCGCGTGGGTCGCACGGTTTGGCCAGGTAATCGTCGGCACCCAGTTCCAGGCCAAGAATACGGTCAAGCGGCTCGCCACGGGCCGACAGCATCAGCACCGGCAGTTCGGCGTGCTCGCTGCGCAGTTGTTTGAGCAACTCCAGGCCGCTGCCGTCGGGCAACATGACATCCAGCACCACGGCCGCAGGTGCATGCTCGGCCAAGGCCTGGCGTGCACTCTGGCCATCGTGGCAGGCACGTACGGAAAACCCTTCCTGGGTCAGCCAGCTGCACAGCAGCTCGCACAGTTCCTGGTCATCATCAATCAGTAACAGCTCGCTCATGACTCACTCGATTCCACCATTGACGGCGGCTCTGCGGCCCGCCAGTGGCAAAGATACCGCAGACTGATGGCAACCGTATAACTGCTGATCCCGCATCGCCTGCTTCGCGGGTAAACCCGCTGCTACAACGACCGTGCAGTTCCGAAGGTTTGTGCGGGCCACTGTGGGAGCGGGCAAGCCCGCGAAGAAAGCGATGCGGTCTCGGATCACGGCAATACTTGCTTGAATGGCTTGACCACGACCTTGTCGTACACGCCTGCCGCAATATAGGGGTCGGCATCGGCCCAGGCCTGGGCTTCGGCCAGCGAGGCAAACTCGGCGACGATCAGGCTGCCGCTGAAGCCGGCTTCGCCCGGGTCGTTGCTGTCGATGGCCGGGTGTGGGCCGGCCAGCACCACACGACCTTCGGCCTTGAGCTGCTGCAGGCGTTCGATGTGCGCCGGGCGGGCAGCCAGGCGCTTTTCCAGGGAGTTCGCGACGTCGCTGGCAATGATGGCGTAGAGCATGTCAATCCTTGGGTTTGGAGGTAGAAGGGTCGTCGTGCAGGTGGCGCGACAGGTACACGCCTTGCGCCACCAGGAAGATCACGGTCATGCCCAGGCTGCCGAACACCTTGAAGTCCACCCAGAAGTCCTGGAAGGTGAAGGCGACGAACAGGTTGGCCGCACCACAGAACAGGAAGAACGCGATCCAGGCCAGGTTCAAGCGCGTCCAGATGGCATCCGGGAGGGTGAGGGCGTGGCCCATGATGCGTTTGATCAGCACCCGGTCACCGATGAAGTGGCTGCCGGCAAAGCCCAGGGCGAACAGCCAGTTGACCACCGGCGCCTTCCACTTGAGGAAGGTTTCGCTGTGGAAGGTCAGGGTCAGGCCGCCGAACACCAGGCAGGCCACCAGGGTCAGCCACTGGCCCTTTTCCAGCTTGCGCTGGCGCAGGAACAGCGCGCCGTACACCACCAGCGAGCTGACGATCAGCATGGCCGTGGCACTGTAGATGCCGCCGAATTCGAAGCTGTGGCCAGCGACTTCAAGCGGGCGTGGGTCCAGCTTGTACACGATGAAGAACAGCAACAGCGGGATGAAATCGATGAATTGTTTCACAATGGCAGCCAGAATCGGGATGTGACGGCATAATAACAAACATCGATTCCAGCGAAAGCGCTCCTCCATGAATGTTGATCTGCACTGTCACAGCACGGCCTCCGACGGCGCCCTGTCGCCCACGGCGCTGGTCGCCCGGGCCCATGAGCACGGGGTGCAAACGCTGGCCCTGACCGACCATGACACCCTCGAAGGCCTGCCCGAAGCGCGCCTGGCCTGCGTTGAGCGGGGCATGCGCTGGGTCAGCGGGGTCGAGCTTTCGTGCACCTGGGGGGGCGCCACCATTCACGTGCTGGGCTACGACTTCCCGCTCGATGCGCCGCCATTGCTGGCGGCCATCGAAGCGTTGCACCGCGGCCGCTGGCTGCGCGCCGAAGAAATCGACAAGCGGTTGGCCGCCAAGGGCATGCCAGGCACCCTCGACGGCGCCCGCGCCGTGCAGCACGAGCTGGGCGACAGCGGCAACGCACCGGCGCGCCCGCACTTTGCCGAATACCTGGTGCGTGCCGGGCACGTCAAGGACCGCGGCGAGGCGTTTCGCAAGTGGCTGGGGGCGGGCAAGCTGGGCGACGTCAAGCAGCATTGGCCCACCCTTGATGAAACCGTTGCCACGCTGCGCCAGTCCAAAGCCTGGGTGAGCCTGGCCCATCCCATGCACTACGACCTGACCCGCAGCAAGCGCAGGCGGCTGATTGCCGACTATATTCAGGCAGGTGGGCAGGCGCTTGAAGTGGTCAACGGGATGATGCCTGCCGAGCAGGTGGGCACCCTGTCCATCCTTACCCGTGAGTTCGGCCTGCTGGCAAGCGCTGGCAGTGACTTCCACGGCCCCGGCACCTGGGGCGAGATCGGTGCCTACCGGCCTTTGCCCGAGGACCTGCCGCCTTTGTGGCGCCGATTCAGCCATGAACAGCCTATTACGGTATGAACAGGACGACTACGTGAGCCAATTTTTCCAGATTCATCCGGAGAACCCCCAGCCGCGGCTGATCCGCCAGGCGGTAGAGATCATCCGCAAGGGAGGCGTGGTGGTGTACCCCACCGATTCGGCCTATGCGTTGGGTTGCCAGATCGGCGACAAGGCGGCGATCGAGCGTGTCCGGCGCCTGCGTGGCCTGGACAAGACCCACAACTTCACCCTGATGTGCTGCGACATGTCGCAACTGGGGTTGTATGCCAAGGTCGATACCGGCACCTTCCGCCTGCTCAAGGCGCACGTGCCTGGGCCGTACACCTTCATCCTCAACGGCACCCGCGAAGTGCCCCGCCTGCTGCTGCACGAAAAACGCCGCACCATCGGCCTGCGGGTACCAGACCACGCCATTACCCTGGCGTTGCTGGCTGAGCTGGGCGAGCCGCTGATGAGCGTGAGCCTGATCCTGCCTGGCGATAACGAGCCGATGACCGACCCTTACGAAATTCGTGAGCGCCTGGAGCACCATGTCGACCTGGTGATCGATGGCGGTTACGGTGACCTCAAGGCGTCGACCATCATCGACCTTTCCGGCGACGAACCTGAGCTGATTCGAGAAGGCTGCGGCGACCCTGCGCCGTTCATGGCCAGCGCGTGAGCCAGCTGCAAGCGCCCGAGGCGCCGGCCACGCAGGTCGACGAGCCGCGGCAGTTGCAACTGGCCTTGGTCTACGGCGAAGCCCTGACCGAGATGCCGCTGGACCTGTACATCCCGCCAGACGCCCTGGAAGTCATCCTGGAAGCCTTCGAAGGGCCGCTGGACCTGTTGCTGTACCTGATCCGCAAGCAGAACATCGACATCCTCGACATCCCTGTGGCTGAAATCACCCGCCAGTACATGGGCTATGTGGAGCTGATGAAAAGCGTGCGCCTGGAACTGGCCGCCGAATATCTGGTAATGGCGGCCATGCTTGCCGAGATCAAGTCGCGCATGCTGCTGCCGCGCTCGGCTGAGGCCGAGGAAGAGGAGGGTGACCCGCGCGCCGAGTTGATCCGCCGGCTGCAAGAGTACGAGCGTTTCAAGGCCGCAGCCGAAGGCATCGACGCGTTGCCACGGGTTGGCCGTGAGGTGCGGGTGCCGCGCCTGGAGGCACCGCAGGCCAAGGTGCGCAAGCTGTTGCCGCAGGTCAGCCTGGAAGAGCTGCTGGTGTCCATGGCCGAGGTGATGCGGCGCAACGACCTGTTCGAGAGCCACCAGATCAGCCGTGAAACGCTGTCCACCCGGGAGCGCATGAGCCAGGTGCTGGAGCGCCTCAAGGGCGGTGCTTTCGTGCCGTTCGTCGAGCTGTTCGGGCACGACGAGGGCAAGCTGGGGGTAGTGGTCACCTTCATGGCGATTCTCGAACTGGTGAAGGAAGCGCTGATCGAACTGGTGCAGAATGAACCCTTCGCCGCCATCCACGTGCGGCTTCGCCCGGCGCTTGTTGAAGAACCCGATGAACCTGAATGAACCCCGCGACCTGGCGTCGCTGATCGAAGCCTTCCTGCTGGCGTCGGGCAAACCGCAATCACTGGAGCGTCTGTTCGAGTTGTTCGAGGAAGCCGAGCGCCCCGAGCCCAAGGTTTTCAGGCAGGCGCTGGAGGTGCTGGGCAAATCGTGCAACGGCCGCGCTTTCGAGCTCAAGGAGGTGGCCAGCGGCTACCGCCTGCAAATTCGCGAAGCCTACGCCCCCTGGGTCGGCCGCTTGTGGGAAGAGCGCCCGCAGCGCTATTCGCGTGCCTTGCTGGAAACCCTGGCGTTGATCGCCTATCGCCAGCCGATCACCCGTGGCGAGATCGAGGATGTGCGCGGGGTGGCGGTGAACAGCAATATCATCAAGACCCTGATGGAGCGCGAGTGGATACGCGTGGTGGGCTACCGCGAGGTGCCCGGCCGGCCGGCGATGTTCGCCACCACCAAGGCGTTCCTGGACCACTTCAACCTCAAGAGCCTGGAGCAGTTGCCAGCGTTGGCCGAGTTGCGCGAGCTGCAGCCTGAGCCGCTGCTCGACCCGGATGATGCACCGGTACCGGCCCACCTGCAGGCCCTGGCCGATGCCAGCCTGGGCGAGCAGGAAGCGGTTGACGAGCCGAAGGAGGAAACCAGCTTCCGCAGCTTGCTGGTGGAGCTGGATGCCATGGAAGAAGGGCTGAAGACCGACTTTGACGATTTGCGTGGGCAAGCACCTGAGGCCGCGGTGGAAGAAGAGGGCAAGCTGCAGCCCTGATCGTGCGGTTGCCTGTAGCGGCCCTGCGCGGCAAGCCCCTCACCATTAGGCAGAAACCTCTCGCTGCCCCCGCAAAACCTTCTAACCTGCAGTGCGTTCCCCCGCCGAACCGCGTATGATGCGCGGCCTTTTGGCGCATTCGTCGCCAGAAACCCTTTGTCATTCCTACACCGGGAGGTGCCCAGATGAGTGAGCAAGACCTGCAAGACACCGCAATTACCCCGCCGTCCGGCGAAAAACTGCAGAAAGTGCTGGCCCGCATCGGCGTGGGCTCGCGCCGTGACGTCGAGGCCTGGATCAGCCAGGGCCGGATCAAGGTCAACGGCGTCGCGGCTACCCTCGGCCAACGCGTCGACCTGCACGATGCCATTGCCGTTGACGGCAAGCTGATCAAGCGCGAGGAGGCTGCCGAGGCCACCCGCCGGGTGATCATGTACAACAAACCCGATGGCGAGATCTGCACCCGTGACGACCCGGAAGGCCGCCCGACCGTGTTCGATCGCCTGCCGCGGCCAAAAGAAGGCCGTTGGATCAACATTGGCCGACTGGACATCAACACCACCGGCCTGCTGCTGTTCACCACCGACGGTGAACTGGCCAACCGCCTGATGCACCCGTCCTACGAGATGGACCGCGAGTACGCGGTGCGTGTGCGTGGTGAAGTCGATGACGAGATGATCGAGCGCCTGAAGGCCGGTGTGATGCTCGAAGACGGCCCGGCCAAGTTCACCGACATCCAGAAGGCACCCGGTGGCGAAGGTTTCAACCACTGGTACCACTGCGTGGTGATGGAAGGCCGTAACCGCGAGGTGCGTCGCCTGTGGGAATCCCAGGGCATGGTGGTCAGCCGCCTGAAGCGCGTGCGCTTCGGCCCGGTGTTCCTCAACTCCGACCTGCCGATGGGCCGCTGGCGGGAAATGTCCCAGGGCGAAATCGACATCCTGGCCGCTGAAGTCGGCTTGCAGCCGGTTGCGCTGCCAGCCTTGAACCTCAAGGCCAAGGACAAGATGGAGCGCCTGCAGCGCAAATCGTCCCGCCCGCTGGGCCGTGGCGAGCGCGTGCGCAACCTGCGCCCGGCCCACGAAGGTGCTGCCGCTGGCGAGCGCCCGGCACGCCAGCCGCGTGAAGAAGCGCCACGCAAAGGCAACCGCGGCAGCGCCGTGGCCGAGCGCCCAAGCGAAATGCGCAAGCGCCCAGCCAAGCCTGAAGGTGACAAGCCTGCCGGCCGTGGCCGCGGCAAACCGCGTGGCTGATTGGCCTAGTTAAGTCATTTGGGGCCGCTTTGCGGCCCTTCGCGGGCACGCCCGCTCCCACATCTTGAGTGGGAGCGGGCGTGCCCGCGAAGGGCTGCAAGGCAGCCCCA
>NZ_BLJG01000219.1 GCF_009932375.1 Pseudomonas juntendi | reverse complement strand
GGCATCGCTGGCATCGGCCCCCATCCAGCTATGGCCAGTGGCGAACAGCCAGAGCAGGGCACAGCTGGCCACACCCAGGGTGAGCAGGTTTGAGATCTGGCGTTGACGCACATCCTGTTCGGAGCACAAGGCAAGCCACAGCAGCAGAACAATGCTTTGCATTGGCAGGTCGCCCTTCCTAAAAGTTGAACACTTCTACCCGGTCAGTCAGGTTTCCTTGACTGAAGATAGACCGGAACGTGCGCACGAGTAGGCCTTGCAACCGAAAAAGGCGTGGTCGGAACGGATTTTGTCGTAGCTGTCACCGGGGCTGCGCTTGAGCCCCTGGCTGCTTTTGAAGGTTATTTCCGGCTACCCGGCGGGTAATTGCCCAGCACCTTGGCCACGGTGTTTCGAATGGCGCTGTTACGCTCT
>NZ_BLJG01000218.1 GCF_009932375.1 Pseudomonas juntendi | reverse complement strand
CACAGGCGCTGAAGATGCTCCGGCCACCCTTGCCAGGAACCATAGAATCTCCCACAAGTTCACTGCAGGTTTGCAGGCCAACGCAGTACCTGTAAAGCCGGCTTGCCGGCGATAGGGCCGCAACATGAGATAGAGATCAGGCAGCCCGCGCCTGCCGCCGTGGCGCCGCCTCGACGTTTTCGAACCCATACAACGCCAGGTGAATCGCCTGCTGTGCCTGCATTGCCAGCAGCGCACGTTCCTTGCCCACGGTCCCGATCGGCGGCAACAGGTGAATGCACACCTGCGCACGTGGCTGGGCGAACAGGCGCAGCAGGTGCGCCACCAGGTCATCGTCACCAACAAAGGGCGCAACCGGGTCGATCTGACCGTCACGCAGGTACTGGACAGCCACTGGCTGCACCGCTACGCCACGGTCGATGGCCGGTGCCAGCAGGCGGCCATGGAAAGTGCGCAAGGCGTGACCGCTGGTGGTGGTGCCTTCAGGAAAGATCAGCAGCGGTCGGGCCAGGCCCAGTTGCCTGGCAATCTGCTCGCGCAGCCGTTCGCTGTCGCCGCCCCCACGACGAATGAACAGCGTGCCGGCCTGTTCTGCCAGCCAACCGGCCAGCGGCCACTGGCGCACTTCGGCCTTGGACAGGAATGACAGGGGCATCAGCATGCCCAGCAGGGGGATGTCGGTCCATGACACATGGTTGCTGACCCACAACATCGGCCGCTGCGGCAGCGCCCCGCGCACCTGCACGTCGAAGGGCAGGGCTGCGACCAGGCGTTTCATGAACAGGCAGGTCCAGCGCTGGCGCCGTTCGAGCGAGGCCTTCAGGCCCAGCCGCTGCCCCACGGCGATCACGCTGGCCATAAGCACGCCGAGCAGCATGACCAGCAGCAGCCTGCAGACGCGGGCCAGCACCCGCAGCCTGGGCATCAGACTGCCGCCTTGAAGTGGCGGGCGTAGCGCGGGCACAGGTCGTCGCGCTTGAGCAGGATGAACACGTCGGCGACCTGGAAGTCTTCGTCCCAGCACGGCTCGCCGCAGATCTTAGCACCCAGGCGCATATAGGCTTTGAGCAGCGGTGGCAGTTCGGCGATGACGTTGTTGGGCAGCGCCAGGTTCGGCAGCGGCTTCTTCGGTTCGGCGCGCAGGTGCTCGGTGCACAGGTAGCGCTCGCGCAGGCGCTGCATCACGGCCTGGGCCTGTACGCCACCGTCCTGCATGGGGATGCTGGCGCAGCCCATCAGGTAACGGTAGCGGCCTTCGTTGAGGACCTCGGCCAGCTCGCCCCAGAGCACGGCAATGGTGCCGCCATTGCGGTAGGCGGGGGCTACGCAGGTGCGCCCCAGTTCAAGGATCGGCCCTTGCAGCTGCAACAGGCCGTGCAGGCGGAATTCTTCTTCGCTGTAGAAACGCCCCAGGCTGCTGGCGGCCTGGTGGTCAAGCAGCCGGGTAGTGGCCACCAGCTTGCCGGTACTCAGGTCGCGTACACCAATGTGGCGGCAGTGCACGTCGTAGTCGTCCATGTCCAGGCCGTGCTCGGCACCTTTGAGTTTGGCCTTGAATTCTGCGCTGAACACTTGGTAACGCAAGGCTTGGGCTTCTTGCAGCGCCTTGGCGCCAACCAGGCGTTCGGCTTGCAGGCGGCGTTCAGTGCTGTTGTCGCCAGCGTGAGCGATCCGAGTCATTGCGAGTCTCCATAAGCCAGCCATGAAGGGTTGCGGCCGGTCGGCTTTGTTGTGCAAAGTCAGCCTAGGTAGACGCGGTGTCACCCCGGTGAAGCTTTGGTGATGCTTGCGTGACAACCCCTGGGGCTTGTACGTGCCATTCCAGGCCCTGCGGCCGCAGGTAGACGCGGCGTTGGCGGCGGGGCCGGCGCATTGGGCCGAGCTGTGGCAGCGGGATCAGGGAGTGATGGCGCTGGCTGCGGCGGCGCGGGAGAAACGGCTGTACAAGGCCTGGTCTGCTGTGGGCTCTGCATGAGTGCGCAAGCCCCAGCAGGGCACGCCGCTTGCTGCCGCTAAAGCGGGCGGGTAAGGTTGGCGGCTTGGTTTTCTGAGATTTGTCATGTTCAAGTTGCCCTCCGCGCTCTTCGCCCTGTTGCTGGCTGTTTGCCTGCCCGCCCATGCCAACTGGCACCTCGATGGCGAGTCTTCGCGCTTGTCGTTCATTACCGGCAAGAACGGCGATACCGCCGAAGTGCATCGCTTCCTGGTGCTGCATGGTTCGGTCGACAACAAGGGCGTGGCGGGCTTGCGCATCGAGATGGATTCGGTCAGCAGTGGCATCCCCCTGCGTGACGAGCAGATGCGTGACCAGCTGTTCGAGGTCGGCCGCTTTGCCGAGGCCACGGTGAAGGCGCAAATCGACCTGCGTCCGATCAATGACCTGGCCGATGGTGCCCAGATCGAGCTGCGCCTGCCGCTGACGGTCACCTTGCACGGGCAGTCGCACCGCTACAACGCCTTGTTGCTGGCAACCCGCCTGGATGCGCGACGGTTCCAGGTGGTCACCCTCGAGCCACTGCTGCTGCGTGCCGAGGACTTTGGCCTGCTGCCGGGGCTGGAAAACCTGCGCAAGTTTGCCAAGCTCAAATCCATCAACCCGTCGGTGCCGGTCAATGCGGTGCTGATTTTCACCGCGCGCTGACATGCCGGGTCCGGTATTTCCCTGGCGGGAGGGTAACCAGTTCGAGTTGCTGATCGACGGCCCCGAGTTCTTTCCGCGCATGCTTGCGGCGATCGAGCGCGCCGAGTCGCAGGTAGACCTGGAACTCTACCTGGTCGAGGCTGGGGCTTGTGCCGAGGCGGTGGTCGAAGCGCTGGAGCACACGGCCCGGCGGGGTGTGCGAGTGCGCTGCCTGTTCGACGACTACGGTTCGCTGGCCTTCAACAGCACGCTACGCCAGCGCTTGCTGGCGGCGGGCGTGGACCTGCGCTGGTACAACCGCCTACGCTGGAAGCGCGGCCTGCGCAACTTGTACCGCGACCACCGCAAGCTGCTGTTGGTGGACGAGCGCTGGGCCGTGGTCGGCGGCACGGGCGTAACCGATGAGTTCTGGACACCCGGCCAGGCGCGCAGTGACTGGCACGAGGTCATGGTACAGATGCAAGGCCCGGTGGTGGCCGACTGGCAATTGCTGTTCGACCGCCAGTGGCATGCCAACAACCGCCGCACCGCATGGCGCCCCGCCGAGGGCTTTGGCTTGCCGCGCCTGCCCAAGGTGCCGGCGCAGGGGCAGGGCATGGGCCGGGTAGCCTACGCCGACGCCCGTCAGCACCAGGACATCCTGCACGCGCTGGTGCGCGCCCTGAACAGCGGCAAGCAACGGGTATGGCTGGCCACGCCCTACTTCTTGCCAACCTGGAGTGTACGCCGTTCCTTACGCCGGGCCGCCAGCAAGGGCCTGGACGTGCGGCTGCTGCTGACCGGGCCGCGCACCGACCACCCCTCGGTCAGGTATGCCGGGCACCGCTACTACCCGCGCCTGCTGCGCGCTGGTGTACGCATTTTCGAGTACCAGCCGTGCTTCCTGCACCTGAAGATGGCCGTGGTGGACGACTGGGTCAGCGTTGGCTCCTGCAACTTCGACCATTGGAACCTGCGCTTCAACCTGGAAGCCAACATCGAGGCACTGGACCCACCGCTGACGGCGGCCGTGGTCGCCAGCTTCGAGCGCGATTTTGCCCTGAGCGAGGAAGTCGACCTGGCCCATTGGCACGCCCGGCCGCTGTGGCGGCGGGTCAAGCAGCGCATCTGGGGCTGGCTCGACCGGCTGGTGGTGAACCTGCTCGACCGCCGCGACTGATAGCGGCTATCGTGCAATGACTGTTCACGGGCGAGCGAAGGAGTGTGTGCGATGACGGCGAAAAAAATTCTGATGCTGGTCGGCGATTACGTCGAGGATTACGAAGCAATGGTGCCGTTCCAGGCACTGAGCATGGTCGGCCACACGGTGCACGCGGTGTGTCCGGAGAAGCTGGCGGGGCAGACCGTGCGTACCGCGATTCATGATTTCGAGGGTGAGCAGACCTACAGCGAAAAACCCGGGCACAACTTTGCCCTGAACTTCGATTTCGTGCGCGTGCGGCCCGAGCGCTACGACGCGCTGCTGATCCCGGGTGGCCGGGCGCCGGAGTACCTGCGCCTGGACGAGAAGGTGCTGGAACTGGTGCGGGCGTTCGACCAGGCCGGCAAGCCGATTGCAGCAGTGTGCCATGGTGCGCAGTTGCTGGCAGCGGCCGGGGTGCTGGAAGGGCGCGAATGCAGCGCCTACCCGGCGTGTGCGCCGGAGGTGCGGCTGGCGGGTGGGACGTTCATCGACATCGCCGTGGACCAGGCCCATGTGGATGGCAACCTGGTAACCGCCCCGGCCTGGCCGGCGCACCCGGCGTGGCTGGCGGCCTTCCTCAAGGTGCTGGGCACCCGCATCGCCTGACAGGGGTGTTCGCAGGTGAACCCGCGAACAGGCCCGTACAGGCTCAACCTACCTGTTCAACCCAGTCATTGAGGTTGTAGTAGTTGGTCACGCGGGCAATCTTGCCGCAATGGATGTAGAAGAAGGCCCCGGCCGGCAGCACGTAGGTCTGCCCGTTCGCCGGCGGCAACCCATCGTCATTGGCCAGGTACTGGCCATGCACGGTGAACTCCGCCGCCGCACGGCTGCCGTCGGCGTTCTGCATGACCACGATGTCGGCCAGGCGCTCGCGGTAGCAGCGGTTCATCTTGTCCATGAACGCTGCAAACCTGGCCTTGCCCATCTGCCGCTCGCCCTGGTTGATGTCGTGGATCACGTCTTCGCTGAGCAGTGCCAGAAAGCCCGGCATGTCGCCGGCGTTGAAGGCGGCGTAGTACGCATTTACCAGTTCGGTAGCGGTCATGGAACAATACCTGTCGTGTAGGGAAAAGGCGGGTCGTTGCCCCGGATGATACGGTTCCCCCTCAAGCCCGGCTTAGCCGAGCGCGTCATCCACATCGACAAAACGACCGCCAAGCATGGAAATACGCCTGTTGCACGGCGCCGCTATCGCGCCCTATATCGATGACCTCGCTCGCTTGCGCCTCACCGTATTCCGCGAGTTCCCCTACCTGTACGACGGCACCCCGGAGTACGAAGCCGACTACCTGGCCAACTATGCCCGTTCCGGGCGCAGCCTGGTGGTGCTGGCGCTGGACCAAGGCCAGGTGGTGGGTGCATCTACCGGCCTGCCGCTGGTGGACGTGGCCCCGGAGTTCCAGCAGCCGTTCCTGGCCCAGGGGCGGGACCCGGCCAGCGTTTATTACTTTGGTGAGTCGCTGGTATTGCCGGAGTACCGCGGCCAAGGTTTGGGCGTGCGTTTCTTCATCGAACGCGAGTCTTATGCCCACAAACTGGCCGAGTTCGACTACTGCGCGTTCTGTGCGGTCGAGCGGCCCGGTGTACACCCGCGCCGGCCTGCAGACTACAAGCCGTTGCATGGCTTCTGGCGTAACCGCGGCTTCCTGCACGACCCGTCGCTGCGCACCCGCTATGCCTGGCGTGACCTGGACGAGCAGGAAAGCTCCGACAAGCTGATGTCGTTCTGGCTGAAGGAACTGCCGGTATGATCCGCCTGGCGGCCTGCCAGTACGCCATCGAACTGCATGAAACCTGGGACGCCTACGCCGATCACCTGCAGGGCCTGTGCGCCGAAGCGGTGGCGGCGGGCGCCCGTTTGCTGTTGCTGCCCGAGTATGCCGGGCTGGTACTCAGCGGCCAGTTGAAGGGTGAACAGCGGGGCGACCTGCTGGGTTCGATTGCCGGGATCCAACCGCTGATCGGCGCCTGGGCAGCCTTGTGTGAACGCATGGCCAGGCGCTGGGGCATCTACCTGCAGCCGGGGAGCGTGCCGGTGCTGGACAGTGACGGTGCCTACCGCAACCGCGCCTGGCTGTTCGGTCCCGAGGGGCCGCTGGGCTACCAGGACAAACTGATGATGACCCGCTTCGAGCGAGAGCAGTGGGGCATCAGCGCCGGCCAGGGGCTGCGGGTGTTCGATACTGCACTGGGGCGTGTAGGCATTCTGATCTGCTACGACAATGAGTTCCCGATGCTGGCCCGGCAGTTGGCCGAGTTGGGTGCCGACCTGATCCTGGCACCGAGCTGCACCGACACCGAGGCGGGCTATCACCGGGTGCGCATCGGTGCCCAGGCACGGGCGCTGGAGAACCAGATAGCGGTGTTGCAGAGCCCGACGGTAGGGCTGGCGGCCTGGTCGCCGGCGCTGGATGAGAATATTGGCCGGGCAGGGTTGTTCGTACCTCCGGACCATGGCATGCCGGGGGACGGTGTGGTTGCCTTGAGCGCAGCGCTGGAGCCGGGCAGAAGCCAGTGGCTGGTGTGTGACGTGGACCTTGAGGAAGTACGGCGGGTGCGGCGGGAAGGGCAGGTGTTTACCCGCAGGGACTGGCCAGAGCAGTTTGACAGAGTGCGTTGAAAGCAGAGGCGCCTGCTTCGCGGGTGAACCCGCTCCCACCGGGGACATGAGGTCCCTGTAGGAGCGGGTTCACCCGCGAAGCAGGCGCCGCTGTTACATCAGGTTTACTTGACTTCGACTGCCAGGCTCTGGGCAATCTTGCTCTGCCACAGGGCCGGGCCAGTGATGTGCACCGACTCACCGTTGCTGTCTACGGCAACGGTGACTGGCATGTCCTTGACCTCGAACTCGTAGATCGCTTCCATGCCCAGTTCGGCGAAGGCCAGTACCTTGGACTTGCGGATAGCCTGGGCTACCAGGTAGGCAGCGCCGCCCACGGCCATCAGGTATACGGCCTTGTTGTCCTTGATCGCTTCGATCGCGGTCGGGCCACGTTCGGACTTGCCGATCATGCCCAGCAGGCCCGTCTGCTCGAGGATCTGGCGGGTGAACTTGTCCATGCGGGTCGCGGTGGTCGGGCCGGCAGGGCCAACCACTTCGTCACCGACCGGGTCGACCGGGCCAACGTAGTAGATGAAGCGGCCTTTGAGGTCCACTGGCAGCGCTTCGCCACGGTTGAGCATTTCCACCATGCGCTTGTGCGCGGCGTCGCGGCCGGTCAGCATCTTGCCGTTGAGCAGGATGGTTTCGCCCGGCTTCCAGCTGGCGACTTCTTCCGGGGTGATATCGTCGAGGTTGACGCGACGTGCGCTTGGGCCGGCTTCCCAGACGATTTCCGGGTAGGCGTCCAGCGATGGCGCTTCCAGCTCGGCCGGGCCGGAGCCATCGAGCACGAAGTGCGCGTGGCGGGTGGCGGCGCAGTTGGGGATCATGCACACCGGCAGCGAAGCGGCGTGGGTCGGGTAGTCCATGATCTTCACGTCGAGCACGGTGGTCAGGCCACCCAGGCCCTGGGCACCGATGCCCAGTTGGTTGACCTTCTCGAACAGCTCCAGGCGGATTTCTTCCAGGCGGTTCTGCGGGCCACGGGCTTTGAGCTCATGAATGTCGATGGACTCCATCAACACTTCCTTGGCCATGACCGCGGCCTTCTCGGCGGTACCGCCAATGCCGATGCCGAGCATGCCAGGCGGGCACCAGCCAGCACCCATGGTCGGTACGGTCTTGAGCACCCAGTCGACGATCGAGTCGGACGGGTTGAGCATGGCCATCTTCGACTTGTTCTCCGAGCCGCCGCCCTTGGCGGCGACATCGACCTCGACCTTGTCGCCAGGCACGATGGAATAGTGGATAACGGCCGGGGTGTTGTCCTTGGTGTTCTTGCGGGCACCGGCCGGGTCGGCCAGGATCGAGGCACGCAGGACGTTTTCAGGCAGGTTGTAGGCGCGACGCACACCTTCGTTGATCATGTCGTCGACGCTCAGGGTGGCACCGTCCCAGCGCACATCCATACCCACGCGCACGAACACGGTGACGATACCGGTGTCCTGGCAGATCGGGCGGTGGCCGGTGGCGCACATGCGCGAGTTGATCAGGATCTGGGCGATGGAGTCGCGGGCAGCAGGCGACTCTTCGCGCAGATAGGCCTCGTGCATGGCCTGGATGAAATCGACGGGGTGGTAGTACGAGATGAATTGCAGGGCGTCGGCGACGCTCTGAATCAGGTCGTCTTGCTTGATCACGGTCATGCAGCGCGCTCCTCTTAAAGACGGGAACATTCATAGAGACGCTCGACGGTGCCGACCAGCATGTCGAGACGCCTTGCAAAGGCGCGCCGGCAGCATGGCCGACGCAAAAGGGCGCGGCAGTATAGCGTGCCTCACCGCGTGACACACCTGCGAGTGGTCTGGACCTTGGTCGGTTGAGGCTGGGCATCCTTTTTGCTGCTGACGCCTGTGGTTGGCCTTACTATCGACGGGCGCGCAGAGCGCCCCCCACAACCTGAAGCGGGAAGAGATACCTGAAGATGCCCGAACTTTGCGTAGGCGAGCACCGCTGGGCGGTGCCGACCGGCAGCAACCTGCTCGATGCCCTGAACGAGGCCGGGCTCAACGTGCCCTACAGCTGCCGCGCCGGAAGCTGCCACGCCTGCCTGGTGCACTGCCAGGCCGGGCAGCCGCTGGACGCCATGCCTGAGGCCCTGGCCCTGGACCAGCACGCCCTGGGCTGGCGCCTGGCTTGCCAGTGCAGGGTGATCGAGGACTTGCAGGTTGCGTTGTTCGACCCGCAGCGCGATGGTGTGCCGGCGCACGTCTGTGCGCTGGACTGGTACGGTGACGTGTTGCGTGTACGGCTACGGCCCGAGCGGGCGGTGCGTTACCAGGCGGGGCAGCATGTGGTGCTGTGGAATGGTTCGGTAGCGCGGCCTTATTCACTGGCCAGCCTGCCGGGGGAAGATGACTTCCTGGAGTTTCACATCGATTGCCGGCGCCCCGGCGCTTTTTGCGACAAGGCTCGTGGTTTGCAGGTAGCAGATGTGCTGCGCCTGGGCGAATTCAGGGGGGGTGCGTTGCACTACGACCTGGATTGGCAGGATCGGCCGCTCTGGCTGCTGGCAGCCGGAACCGGGCTTGCGCCGTTGTGGGGGATCTTGCGTGAGGCCGTGCGGCAGGGGCATCGCGGCGAGATTCGGGTGCTGCATGTGGCGCGCAACAGCGCCGGGCACTATCTGGCTGAACCCCTGATGCAGCTGCAAGGCGTGCAGGTCGAGCTGGTCCTGGAAGAGCAGATGGATGAAGCGCTGGCGCGGTTGCGCCCGCCTTCGCGGCAGACGGTGGCGCTGGTGTGTGGGGCAGCGGGGAGTGTGGACCGGTTTGCGCGGCGGCTGTTCATTGCCGGCGTGCCGCGGGGGCAAGTATTTACTGACGTCTTCGTTGAACATGCCTGAGGCAGTCGGGTTGACTGTGCCGGCCT
>NZ_BLJG01000217.1 GCF_009932375.1 Pseudomonas juntendi | reverse complement strand
GGCGCACAACAAAAAAGCCGCCAATGCTGGCGGCTTTCTCATTGCGGCTGGTTGCAGCTTACAGCTGCGGACCAGCGGCCTTGATGGCGTCGGAAACTTCAAACTTCTTGAAGTTCTCGATGAACAGCTTGGCCAGGCCTTTGGCGGCCTCGTCGTAGGCAGCTTTGTCAGCCCAGTTGGTACGCGGGTTGAGCAGTTCGGTATCAACGCCTGGGACGGCCTTCGGTACGTCCAGGTTGATGATGTCCAGGTGCTCGGTTTCGGCACCGACCAGCGCGCCGCTCTGGATGGCAGCGATCACCGCGCGGGTGGTCGGAATGCTGAAGCGCTTGCCAACGCCGTAGCCACCACCGGTCCAGCCGGTGTTCACCAGGTAGACCTTGGAGTTGAAGCCGTTGATACGCTTGATCAGCAGCTCGGCGTACTCGCCAGCCGGGCGTGGGAAGAACGGTGCGCCGAAGCAGGTCGAGAAGGTCGACTTGATGCCGCCGCCCGAGCCCATTTCGGTGGAACCGACCAGCGCGGTGTAACCGGACAGGAAGTGGTAGGCAGCCTGTTCGTTGTTCAGGATCGACACCGGAGGCAGAACACCGGTCAGGTCGCAGGTCAGGAAGATCACTGCATTTGGCTCACCGCCCAGGTTCTTTTCCGAACGCTTGGCAACGTGCTCCAGAGGGTAGGCCGCACGGCTGTTCTGGGTCAGGCTAACATCGGTGTAATCAGCGTGCTTGTTGGCGTCGAGAACGACGTTTTCCAGCACAGCACCGTGCTTGATGGCTTTCCAGATGACCGGCTCGTTCTTCTCGGACAGGTCGATGCACTTGGCATAGCAGCCGCCTTCGATGTTGAAGACAACGCCTTCGCCCCAACCGTGCTCGTCGTCACCGATCAGGTAACGGCTTTCGTCGGCCGACAGGGTGGTTTTGCCGGTGCCGGACAGGCCGAAGAACAGGGTTACATCGCCTGCTTCGCCGATGTTGGCGGCGCAGTGCATTGGCAGCACGTCGGCAGCCGGCAGCAGGAAGTTCTGCACCGAGAACATGGCTTTCTTCATTTCACCGGCGTAGCGCATGCCGGCGATCAGCACTTTCTTCTGCGCGAAGTTGATGATCACGCAACCGTCGGAGTTGGTGCCATCACGCTCAGGTACGCACTCGAAGTTGGCCACGTTGAGCACCTGCCACTCGTCGCGACCCGCCGGGTTGTACTGCTCAGGGTTGATGAACAGGCAACGGCCGAACAGGTTCTGCCAGGCAGTCTGGGTGGTCATTTTCACCGGCAGGTAGTGCTCGGCGGCAGCCCCTACGTGAACGTAGGAAACGAAGTGATCCTGGGCGTTGTTGAACGCCTCGACGCGGTCCCACAGGGCATCGAACTTGTCGGCCGGGAACTTGCGGTTGATCGGGCCCCAGGCGATGGCGTCCTGGGTGGAAGGCTCTTCGACGATGAAACGGTCAGCCGGCGAACGGCCAGTACGGTGACCGGTCTCCACGACCAGCGCGCCGGTATCGGCTAGTACACCTTCACCGCGTTGCAGCGCTTCTTTTACCAGCTCATCGACGCTCAGGTCGGTGTACACGGTGTTATTGGCTTGCGTCATGAGATACCCCATCCGGCCCGAGGCCGAGTGCTCCAAACGTTTTGTAGTTGTTCCGAAAAAACTACTACAGCGAAAAAAGTGGCCGGATTATGCCAGAAAAGCCCAAAAAAAGTAGGCCCCTCCTGTCAGAACTGCGTTTTTGCGCAATTCGACAGGAGATTTTCCTGAGCTTAAACGTTTCAGTGGCGAGTTTCTGAGGCTACGTCCGTGCCGCCGCCGGCAAACAGTTGCGCCACATCGCTGGCGTCGAAGAAATAGCGCTGGTTGCAGAACTGGCAATCGATCTCTACCTGCCCACCGCACTCTTGCACCAGAGCCTTGGCGTCATGCTCACCCAGGCTGACCAGGGCATTGCCGGAACGTTCGCGTGAGCAGCTGCATTTGAAGCGCAGCGGCTGTTCATCGAACAGGCGCACGGCATCTTCGTGGTACAGGCGGTGCAGCAGGGTTTCATTGGCTTCTGCCCACTCTTGCGACTTGAGGGTCTGGGCCAGGGCAACCACGTGCTGCCAGCTGTCTTCGCGCTCTTCGTCGTCCGGCTGGCGATCGCGTGGCAGTTGCTGTAGCAGCAGGCCGCGCGCCTTGCCAGCTTCGGCATTCAGCCAGAACCGCGTGTTCAACTGCTGGGACTGAACGAAGTAGTTGGTGAAGCACTCCGAGAGGTTGGCACCATCGAGGTCGACGGTCCCCTGATAACGCTGGCCCTTGACCGGGTCGATGGTCAGGGTCAGGTGGCCGTCGGGCATCAGCTGCGCCAGGCTGGCGTCGGCCGGGATCTGATCCGCCTCGTATCGGGCCATGCCGCGGATATCACGGTCACCGGAGCACTCGACCATCAGCAGCGGGATCGGCCCGGCGGAACGCGCCTGCAGTATCAGCAGGCCGTCGAACTTCAAGGCACCGACCAGCAAAGCGGTGGCGGCCATCAGCTCGCCGAGCAGGGTTTGCACCGGCTGTGGGTATTCATGACGCGCCAGCACTGCAGCGTAGCTGTCATCGAGAGACACCCACTCGCCGCGCACATCGCGCTCGTCGAAGATGAAACGTTGGGTGAAATCTTTTTCTGGCAAGTCGCTCATGGTTGTCTGGCTATCTGAAAATGATGACAAAATAATGAAAGGGAATCAGTAATCCCATCGCAGAGCGCCTTCAGGCGCTCGTTTCCCTTATAGGAGATAGAGGTATCTTATGGATAATCGACCACTGTTCCAAGCAAGGTGGTCCTGGGGACCGCTGGCAGCCTGCACGCTGCTGCCGATCGCTCTACTGTGTTTCTGGTTATGGCCTTTTGGCCAGATCCTGTGCCTGACTTTCGACGAGTGGCTGTTCCACAGCCTCAATGCACCGTTGGCTGACAACACCACCTGGCGCTATATCTGGACCGTGGGCAGCATGCGCCCGTTCGACATCGTGGTCGGCCTGATCCTGCTGGCACTGCTGATTCGCGGTGATTGGGTGTTCAAGGCAGCGCAGGTTCGCCAGGCGTTTTTCGGCTTTCTGGTCACGCTGCTTCTCTTAGTGGTGATTCGCGCGCTGTTTTCCAAGTGGGTGGATGCCGCGGGCTGGCAACACAAGAGCCCCTCGATGATGTTCGACGACGTGGTGCACCTGAGCGACTACTACCCCCACCTGGAAGCCAAGTGGGAGCTGAAGGACCGCTCCAGCAAGAGTTTCCCCGGCGACCACGCCTCGGTGTTGTTGATCTGGGCATTGTTCATGAGCGTGTTCAGCCGCCGCCTGATGCAGTTCGTGGTGATCTGGGCGCTGGCGGTGCTGTTCATGCTGCCGCGCCTGGTGGCCGGCGCGCACTGGGGGCAAGATGACTACATCGGCGGGTTGCTGATGGCAGTGCTGGCGTTGGGCTGGAGCTACTACACGCCGTTGGCGGCCAAGGGTAGCGCGGCACTGATGCGCTGGACGGCGCCGTTGTTCTCGATTGCTGCGAAATTGCCGTTGGTCGGGCGGTTGGCGGTAGTCCGCTAGACCCCTGGGGGCTGCTGCACAGCCCATCGCGACACGAGGCCGCTCCTACAGCACTGCCTGCACCCTTGTAGAAGCGGCCTCGGCTATTCGAAGTTCCCATGCAGCTGGTGAATCTGCCGCCGCTGCTTCTTGTTCGGCCGGCCATCGGTAGTTACTCCCATCGCCCCTGCCTTGCGCATTTCGGCTGCCTGCTCCCTGCGCCGCACACTCTCTTCGGTCTCTTCGTACAGCGTCTGCGCCTCGGGCGCCCCACGCCGCACCACCGACAACGCCTTCACCACCACGGTGCGCTCATCGAAGCCGGTACGCAGCACGAATTCGTCGCCCACGCGCGGCTCCTTGCCCGGCTTGCAACGCTCGCCCCGGCAATGCACCTTGCCGCTCTCGATCGCGGCCTTGGCCAACGCCCGCGTCTTGTAGAAACGAGCCGCCCACAGCCATTTGTCCAGGCGCACCTTATCGTCGTCTTCGGCTTTTTGTGCCATTGCGTTACCTCGGATTCTGTCTTTCATCGAACTGTACTACCTTCACTTACGGATGCAAAAAGTCCCCGCCGTGCTTACAGTTCACCACCTCATTCGCAGGGTGTGCTTAGTGAAGAAATTTGACCATTTGACTGTGATCGGCCTGCGTGAGTGGGTCGCCTTGCCCGACCTCGGTGTGGCCGGGCTGCGCGCCAAGATCGACACCGGCGCCAGCACCTCCAGCCTGCACGCCACCGATATCGAACCCTTCGAGCGTAATGGCCAACCCTGGGTGCGCTTCACCGCGCACCTGGGCACGGTAGTGCAGTTGCGCCATCGCCGCTGCGAAGCACCTTTGGTGAACAGAAAGATCATCCGCAGCTCTAACGGGCATGCCCAGACCCGTTATGTCATTCGCACGCCACTGGCGTTGGGTGACCGTGTGTGGGAGGTCGAATTCACCCTGGCCTGCCGCAAGAGCATGCGCTACCGCCTGCTGCTCGGCTCGAAGGCCCTGGTGCAGGGCCAGCTGGTGGTCAACCCAGGCGTAAAGTACGTGCAAGACAAACCGGCCTTCCCGGCCACCCTTTCCCCTGTCACAGGTGCTGCATGAAGATCGCTGTGCTGTCGCGCAATCCGCGTCTGTATTCCACCCGCCGCCTGGTCGAAGCCGGTACTCAGCGTGGCCACGAAATGGTGGTGATCGATACTTTGCGGGCCTACATGAACATTGCCAGCCACAAGCCGCAGATCCACTACCGCGGCAAGCCGCTGGAAGGTTTCGATGCCGTGATCCCGCGTATTGGCGCCTCGGTAACCTTCTACGGCTGTGCGGTGCTGCGCCAGTTCGAAATGATGGGCGTGTACCCGCTCAACGAGTCGGTGGCTATCGCCCGCTCGCGCGACAAGTTGCGCTCGCTGCAGCTGTTGTCACGGCGCGGTATTGGCCTGCCGATCACCGGTTTCGCCCACTCGCCCGACGATATTCCCGACCTGATCCGCATGGTCAACGGTGCCCCCCTGGTGATCAAGGTGCTGGAAGGCACGCAGGGTATCGGCGTGGTGCTGTGCGAAACCCCGCAGGCAGCCGAGTCGGTGATCGAGGCGTTCATGGGCCTGAAGCAGAACATCATGGTGCAGGAGTACATCAAGGAGGCCGGCGGTGCGGACATCCGCTGCTTCGTGGTGGGGGACAAGGTGATTGCCTCGATGAAGCGCCAGGCCAAGCCCGGTGAGTTTCGTTCCAATCTGCACCGTGGCGGGGTCGCCAGCCTGATCAAGATCACCCCCGAAGAGCGCATCACCGCGATTCGCGCAGCCAAGGTGATGGGTTTGAGTGTCGCGGGCGTGGATATCCTGCGCTCCAACCATGGGCCGTTGGTGATGGAGGTGAACTCATCGCCAGGCCTGGAAGGCATTGAAGTGACCACTGGCAAGAACGTGGCCGGGATGATCATCGAGCACCTGGAGAAGAATGGCGGGCCGAATCAGACCCGGACCAAAGGGAAAGGCTGATTCACCCGGCCCTAGCGCCGGCAAGCCCACAGGTACTGCACATTTTCAGACCCTGTGCATGACCTGTGGGAGATTCTAT
>NZ_BLJG01000216.1 GCF_009932375.1 Pseudomonas juntendi | reverse complement strand
TTTGCGCGCGAACGCCTTGGCGCATGCCTCAATATCGCGCCGTACAAACAAGGCGGCCGCGCGCGCCTGTCACAGGCGTTACTGGCCCGAAACAAACGTAGGAGCGAGCGCAGCTCGCGATGCGCCGCGCGGGCGGCGCTCGGTCTCACAGGCGCTGCATATCCGCCGGCAAACACTCAGTTCCCTGCTGCCAGCACCTGCGGGTTGGCCACGTTCTGCGGTGCCCCCCCGAAAAACGCCAGCACATTGTCAAAGGCATCACCGAAATACAGCTCGTAGCCGGTCTTTTCCACATACCCAAGGTGGGGCGTGGCCAGCACACGCGGGTGGCGCAGCAAGGGGTGGCCGGGGTCGAGCACCGGTTCCTGCTCGTACACATCCACCGCCGCGTAACCTGGCCGGCCTGTATCCAGCGCTTGCAGCAACGCCCCTGGGGCAATCAGTTCCGCGCGGCTCACGTTCACCAGCAGGGCGTCCTCCTTCATGCGTGTCAGGTCGTCCAACGTCACCCGGTGCCGGGTTTGCTCGGACAGGCGCAGGTTCAGGCTGACAACATCCGCTTCGGCAAAAAACGCCTCGCGTGACGCCGCGGCCCGGTGGCCATCCGCCGCGGCGGCGGCCCGGCTGCTGTCGCTGCCCCACACCAGCACCGGCATGTCGAACGCCTGCGCATAGCGGGCCAGGCGTTGGCCGATCTTGCCGTAGCCCCAGATACCCAGCACCTGGCCAGCCAGTGCCTGCCCCAGGTTGACTTGCCAGTGGCCTTGGCGGAAGGCATCTATGGCCGGCACCAGTTGGCGGCGGGCATTGAGTATCAGCGCCCAGGCCAGCTCCGCTGGGGCGACTGGCGAGCCCCGGCCCTCGGTCACCACGATGCCCCGGGCGGTACAGGCGGCCAGGTCGAGGTGGCTGGAGACCTTGCCGGTCTGGCTGATCAGCTTGAGGCTTGGCAGGCGATCGAGCAGGGCGGCGTCAATGCGGGTGCGTTCGCGGGTCAGTACCAGCGCGTCAGCGTCGGCAAAGCGTGCTGCCAATTGCTCGAGCGTCGCTGGCTGGGGGGCATGCAGTACGTGGACATCGTGCCCGTGCAGGCGACTGAAGCAGTCGAGGGTACGGATCACGTCCTGATAGTCGTCGGGGATGACAATGCGCATGGTGGTCGAGCCCTGGCAGTACTATGGGGGACCCACGATACCCCAACCTGACCTGCGTTCAAGTGCCTACAAGGGGGGTGATAGCTGCTCCACCAGAAAATCCACGAACACCCGCACCCGCGCCGGCATCGACGGCCCGCCCACGAACACGGCATGGATCGGCTCGCGGTCGTCAGGGTTGTAGGCTTCCAGCAGCGGAAGCAGGCGCCCGCTGGCCAGGTCATCGGCCACCGTGAAGGTGCCGATGCGAGCCACGCCTGCCCCCAGCCTGGCCAGCTGTGCCAGTGCTTCGCCGCTGCTGCATTCGATGTTGCCCCGCACCTTCAACGCAAAGACCTCGCCGTCGCGGCGGAACGGCCAGTCTGCTACGGCCCGGCGAAAGTTGAAGTGCAGGCAGTTGTGGCCGGCCAGGTCTTCAGGCACCAGCGGCGTACCGCAGCGCGCCAGGTACTCGGGCGAGGCCACGACCACCTGGCCGGTTTCGCCAATTGGGCGGGCGCTGAGCGAGCTGTCGGGCAGGTGGCCAAAGCGCAGTGCAACGTCGGCCTGGCCGGCGTGAATGTCGGCCACCTCGTCGCTGATGGTCAGGTCGACCAGTACCTGCGGGTAACGCGCGCTGAACGCCGCCAGCAGCGGCACCACGGTCAAGCGGGCATGCCCTTGCGCGGCGCTGATGCGCAAGCGCCCGCGCGGCACGCCCTGGTCGGCGATCGCATCCTCGACTTCCTGCAGGTCGGCCAGCACCCGCCGCGCGCCGCGCAGGTATGCCTCGCCCTCGGGGGTCAAGGTCAGGGCCCGGGTGGTGCGCAGCAGCAGGCGGGTGCCCAGGCGCTGCTCGGTGCGGGCGAGAATGCGGCTGACCGCCGAAGGGGTCAGGTTCAAGGCGCGGGCGGCGGCAGACAGGCTGCCCGCGTCCACCACCTTGGCGAAAACCGCCATTTCACCGGATCTACCGCTGAAGTCCATTTGTGCCTCGTAAGCAAAGGTGATTGGCAAAAAGGCTGTCTAGTGCGCCAGGGAAGCAGATCGTAGCATTTGCCGCATAGCCAAGGAGTTTTTGCCATGCGTATCAATCCACCTCTGGTCGCACTTGCCATCGGTGCCTTCGGCATCGGTGTCACCGAGTTTGCCCCCATGGGCATGTTGCCCAGTATCGCCACTGACCTTGGCGTTTCCATACCTGCTGCCGGGCTGTTGGTCAGTGCCTATGCCCTCGGCGTGCTGATCGGCGCACCGCTGATGACCCTGGCCACGGTAAGGATCCCGCGGCGTTACCTGTTGATCGGCCTGATGGCGATCTTCACTCTGGGCAACCTGATGTCGGCACTGGCCAGTGACTACGCCAGTCTGCTGGTTGCCCGCGTGGTCACGTCACTGAACCACGGCGCGTTCTTTGGCATCGGCTCGATCGTCGCCGCCAGCGTGGTACCGCCCGAGAAGCGTGCCGGGGCGGTGGCAGCGATGTTCATGGGCCTCACACTGGCCACCATCGGCGGGGTGCCGCTGGCCACCTGGTTTGGTGAAATGCTGGGCTGGCGCACGGCGTTCTGGGGCATCGCCGGGCTTGGCCTGATCGCGATGACCACGCTGTGGTATGCACTGCCGAACGTACCCTCGCCCAAAGGCGACGGGGCCATGGCCGAAATCCGCGTGCTCGTGCGGGGGCCGGTGCTGGCGGCGTTGTTGCTGACCGTGGTGGGCTCCAGCGCCATGTTCACGGTGTTCACTTACATTGCGCCGATCCTGCAGAACGAAGCTGGCGCGTCCACCACGTTCGTCACCGCCATGCTGGTGCTGTTCGGTGTCGGCCTGACCTTGGGCAACGTGTGGGGCGGCAAGGCGGCGGACCGCTCGGTCGAGCGCACCTTGATCCTGTCGTTGGCGGTGCTGATTGCCGTGCTGCTGGTGTTCCCGCTGGTACTGGACTGGCCACTGCCCACGGCACTGGCGATCCTGGTCTGGGGCGCGGCCAGCTTCGCCTTGGTGCCACCGCTGCAGATGCGCGTGATGGAAGCTGCCAAGGATGCCCCCAACCTGGCCTCGGCGGTGAACATCGGTGCATTCAACCTGGGGAATGCGATCGGCGCGGCGCTGGGCGGCGCGGTGATCAACGTGGGGTTGGGCTACGCGGCGATTGCCCTGGCAGGGGCGGCGATGGCGGCGCTGGGCCTGGTGCTGGTGCTGCTGTTTGCCTGGCGTGGCCGGGCGGCGGCCATGGCACAGTGCAATGTGCCAGGCTGACCGCGCCGGGGGGCTTTACGGGGTGCCGTTACGGCCATGCAGGTGGTAAGCCGGGCGCTCGCTCAGGCGCTCGTAGTAATCGCGCACAGCCGGTAGGTGCGGGTGCTCGAACGGCGTTTCGAACCAGCGGTTGACCGACAGGCCGATAGGAATATCGGCCAGGGTGAACTGGGCACCGGCCACGTAGGCGCCGGTAGCGGCCAGTTGCCGGTCGAGGATGTGCATGTAACGCGCCCAGTCCGCGCAACTCGCCGCCAGCGCCACAGGGTCCTGGTGGGCGGGCGAATGCCTGACCAGCGACATGAAGGCGTAGCTCCAGGCGCGGTTCAAGTCTGACGCCTGCCAATCTATCCACTGGTCGATCCTGGCCCGTGCCTGTGCTTCGCCGGGGTAGAACGCGGTGGCGCCATAGCGGTTGGCCAGGTAGCGGATGATGCTGTTGGACTCCCACAGGGTGAAGTCGCCATCCTGGATCACCGGAACCATGGCGTTGGGGTTCAATGCCAGGAATTGCGCGGTGTCGGTGGCCTTGAAGCCCGTACCCCAGTCTTCGCGTTCGAAAGCGACCTCGAATTCGGCACAGGCCCACAGGACTTTTCGCACGTTGATGGAAGAAGCTCTGCCCAATATCCGTAGCATGATGTTCGTCCTGAATGGGGGTGGTTGATCGTCCGCCACTGCCCGGTCTCGGTCAAGGGGCAGGGTGCAAGGGGGTTCTGCACGGTAACTTTGTAGGGCATTTCCGAAAATGAGCCGTTCCAGGCCCAGGTCATTGTGGTGGCCCAGGCCGCCGCCTAGTCTCGGCACGCTCACCCCCCCGAGGAATGAACATGGAAAACGACACCCCCGAAGACAACAACACGCTCAATGTGGTGGCGGCGGCCAGCCGTTTCGGCCATCCCGATGCCGAACTGGTGCACATGCGGCCGCAGTTGCCGATACGAACCGCGCTAACGGAAGCCTCGGCGATCATGGGCTGCATTACTGAAATCACGCGCAAGGCCATCGACCGGCCAAGTGACCGCAAGGTGATGATCAAGGCCACGTTCTACCTGGCGGGCATGGCCAAGGCACTGGTCGATGGCCAGCTGCTGCAGATGCGCCAGGCGCGCGAGAAGGAGGGCATCGAGTAGACAGGGTTGCCTGGGGGCCATGAACTTGGCACCCTTGGGCGGTTTGAATCGTCTGCATCACCTCAAAAGGAGGTTCGCATTGAGTTGGGACAAGGTGGGGAAGCTCCTGGTCGCGGTGCTGGTTGGCCTGATGGTCCTGTCGGCCGCCTACGCGTTGTTCAGGGGCAACCCGCGGCTGGAAGCGTCACTGACGTATGCCTACCTCACCTATCCTGGCCAGTTCAGCGAGCGCATCAGCAAAGCCAGCGACCAGCTCAAGTATGAGCAGTTGCAGGGGCGTATCAACAGCATCAGCCAGGGGCAGTTGAGCCACGATCAGGTCGAGCGCCTGGTCGAACTGGCTCAGTTGCCGTACGCCCAGCTGTTCGCCAAACCGTTCGAAGCGGGGTTGGTGGACCATCGTACCGGCTTGCTCATCGAGCTGCACAACAGTGGCGATGCGCCGGTGCGCCAGGTCAAAGTGCGCCTGCCAGGCAAAGGCCTGGTGCAGGTGCGCGATGCTGCTGGCAACGACACACTGCTGGAGCAGGCTACCGCGCAAGTGGACATCCCTGTCATCGAGCCGGGTAGCCGGTGCAAGGTGTGGGTGTATTTCGACGCCGATTATTCCCAGATCCGCCAGGGCGGCGTCAGCATTACCCATGCCGACGGCGCAGCCAATGTGCAGGTGTACCACGAAGTGATCGGCTTCCCGGCAACCGTGGCCCGCTACAGCCGCGAGCTCATGGGGCTGCTGGTGGTACTGGCGCTGGGCGTGCTGGGCCTGGGTTACGCGCTGCTGGCGCGCCGCGCAGCGCAGCGTTAGGCGCTGCGCCGCAGAGCCCAGGCGCCTGCCTTACTGTTGAACCTCGCGGCTGGCCGTCTGCTGCTCGCCCGCTGCCTTGCCCCCAGGCAGCTGATCGAACGGGTGCAAGCCGTCTTTGCGGTAGGGGTCGCCGATCCAGCGCGGCGCGGCCAGGAACTGCGCGCTCACCAGGCTCTTGGCCGGCTCGAAGCCGTCGTAGCTCAAACCGGCAAGGTCCGACAGCGTATGGATCAGGTGCGAGCTGCTGTACGGGCGCTTGGCCATCGCCTGCAGGTCCCGCGGGTGCTGGGCCTGCCAGCTGGGTGAGGTCCACACCAGGAACGGGATGGTGTACATCGGCCGGGTCGGCGCGCTTTCGTTGCGCCCCAGCCGGTCGTGGTTACCAGAACTGTATACGTCCTCACCATGGTCGGACAGGTAGACCAGGAAGCCATTCGGGCTGCCGGCAGCGTAGCGCTTGATCAGGCTCGACACCACGAAGTCGTTGTAGCGCACTGCGTTGTCGTAGAAATTGTAGGTTTGCACCTGGTCATCGGTCAGTGCACTCGGTGCGCCCTGCTTGTCGGTGAAGTGGGCATGGGCGTCCGGGTAGCGGTAGCGGTAGTCCATATGGGTGCCCAGCAGGTGCACGATGATGAACTTGTTGGGGGCCGGGTCTTGCAGGGCCTTCTCGAACGGCGCGAGCACCACGTCATCGTACTGGCTGGCATTCTGGTTGCGCTGGTTGTTCAGGTACACCGGCACGTCCGTCTGCTGCGAGAAGGTGGTGAGCATGGTGTTGCGCTTGGTCATGGTTTGCTGGTTGGTGATCCAGAAGGTCTTGTAGCCTGCCTGTTTCATCAGGTTGATCAGCGAGGGGTCGGTGAGGAACCGGTCCGGGGCCTGCTCATCGCCGAAGGTCAGAATCTGCTGCATCACTTCGATGGTGTAGGGGCGGGGTGACACCACATCGCGGAATACGGTCAGCCCTTTGTCGTTGGCAGCCAGCGCGTCGAGGTTGGGGGTGGTGTCACGGTTGTAGCCATACAAGTGCATGTGCTCGCGGGTGGTCGATTCACCCAGCACCAGAACCAGCGTGCGCGGTGCCGAACCGCTGTTGTCACGCAGGTTCTGCAGGGGCGGCAGGGCAGCATTCTGCGCCAGCAGCGCCTGCATGTTGTCCAGTTGCTGGCGGTACTGGCGGTAGCCGACCAGCAATTGCCAAGGCACAGCAGGTTCCATGCGCTGCTGTACCTTTTCCAGCGCATCGGCAAAATTGCGCTCCTGGGTGACCATTTGCTTGTAGAACGGCAGCACCAGGTTGGCTGCCACCAACAGCACCACCACTGGCAGGCGGCTGCGCAGCGGCAGGTAGACCGGGCGCACGCGGCGCCACAGCAATACTGCCCCCACGGTGTACAGCAGCAACGCCAGGCCCAGCCAGGCACTGAAGTACTGGCTGAAGTACTCACCGGCCTCGGCGGTGTTGGACTCGAACATCACGAAGATGACGCTCTGCGAAAACTCCTGGCGATAAATGCCGAAATAGCTCAGGCCAACCAGCGAAGCAGCCCACAGCAGCAGGCCGACGAGCGCCGCAGTGGCGCGGGTAAGGCGGGGCAGCAGCAGCACCGGGGCCAGCCACAGGCTGCTGAGGAAGAACGCATCACGGAAACCCGAGAAACCGGTAGTGCCACTGAACAGCAGCAATGCCTGGGTGACGCCAGAGAAATACCAGAAGAACAGCAAGAGCCAGCCCAGGCCGGCCCAGTCCACGCGGGAAGGGGAAGTGGTGTGTGACACGTGTGCCTCGTCGTACCTTGGTAGCCCGCAACTGTGTGCGTGGCCGGAAAGGGCGTGACGCTAATCTGTGGGCTGTGAAAATAACGTCAAGGCGAGCAGCCATCGGGCCTTGGTCGTAGCCCGCTGCGCAGCGGGTTGCTTGCACGGGTATGATGGCGGCCGCTAAACCGTACTCAAAGGCCGTGTGGACCATGAACCGTCGTAAGAAGATCAAGCAGCTGTTGCAGGCGCACCAGAAGAAAGCCAGCGCCAAACTCGCGCCGCGCAAGCCCAGGTACATCTGCAAGGCTGACCGTTTGAAGCTGGAAACAGAAGAGGTGGGGGCTGTCCCACCCCAGGCTGACTGAAGCGCGAGCAACCGATGGGTCGGCTTCAGCGGCGGTAGTGCCGGTGCTCGTCATAGTGGCGTTGGTGCATCGCCCGCTCATGGCGGCGCTCCCAATCCCGGCGGCGTTCCCAGTCACGTCGCCGCTCCCAGTCGCGCCGGGCCTGCTCGCGGCGCCACTGCTCGCGGCGCCAGTCGCCCCTGTGGTCGTGCCAGCGGTGGTCATCATGGGCCAGCAGGGTCGCCGGCTGAACAGCGGCCGCACTGGCCACGCTCGACCAAGGGTTGCTGGCCGCAGGCAACGCTGGCTGAACGGCCGGGGCCGCGACCTCGACCGGTTTCAGTGGCAGGGCCGAAGCCGTGCCCGCTGCTGCAAGCGAGAACAGACCGAACAGCATCCACCTGGCGACTTGTATTTTCATGAGCGAAGCCCACCTCTGATCACAATTGAGCTATCAGGCCAGGGGTGAGGCAAGCTGCTTCGCCTGCCGTGCCCGTTCTGTGCCACTCTCATAGACCAGTAACCAGGAAAAAGTTCGCTGCAGCAATAACTTGTACAATTATGCGGCAAGCAACCCGCGCGGCCCAAACCGGATCAGCGTTCGGCAAACACTGCGCGCAGGTGGCTGCGGTAATGCTCGAACGCTGCAATTGCGCCGGTGATCGCCTCGGCTTCTTGCTGTTCATCCAGCGCCAGGGCGTCCACACGGGCCACGAACTCACGCCAATGCAGCGCACGGCCATCAGGGTGCGGGGCCAGGTGGCTGGCGCCCTGACCCTCACCCAGGCCCAGGCGTTGGGTGTACTTGAACAGAAACGCAGCCCCCAGGTTCGACCCCTCGCTGCAATATAGCCAGCCCAACGCCTGCGCCGGGCTGGCGCACACCGCAGGTGGTGGCGGTGGCGCGGGCAGGCCCAGGTCCAGCAGGTCGGCCTGCACCGCGGCAAACCGTGACAAGGCCGACAGCCCCGGTAGTTGCCGGTTGAGCTGCGGGTCCTGATACAACGCCAGCAGGCTGCCATGAAAACCATGCTGCACCTGCAGGAACCGGCCGTAGCGCTCGCGGCTCTCAAAAGGCCGTGCCGCCATGACCAGCTGATCGACGCTGTCATGGTCGCGGCTGCTGGCCGCTTTCAAGCGTTGGCAGCGGCCTGGCTGCGAAACAGAGGGGGGTGCTGCGGTCATCGGCATATCCGTGGCATGAACGTAATGCGCCCATCATGCTTGCCACCCCGGCCAGCAGCAAGCGTTGCGCGGTGTCAGGCGCCTACCCGGCTGGAGCCCTTGCGCGAGCCGGCTGAGCCGTCGCGGGCAAACAGCCCATGGACCACTGCGCGCAACCAGCGGTTACCCCCGTCCTGGTGGTAGCGGGCGTGCCAGTGCTGCTTGACCGTGAAACCCTCGACCGCGAACGGGCAGTCGTGCACCTGCAAATCATGCATGTCGGCCAACGTCTGGCCGATATGGCGGGGCAGGGTGGCGATCAGGTCGGTGCTCCCGAGGATCATGCCCAGGCCCAGGAACGCCGGTAGCTCCAGCACGATGCGGCGCTCGATGCCGGCCCGCGCCAGTGCCGTTTCCAGCAGCTTCTGGCCGGTGCCGGCGCTGATCTGCACATGGCCTTCTGCGTGGTAGCAGGCCATGCTCAGGCCGCCGGCCAGGCGCGGGTGCCCGCGCGCGCTCAGGCACACCCAGTCCTGGTCGAACAGCACTTGCTGGTACATGCCACCGCCCAGCCACGGTACGAAGCCGATCGCCAGGTCAGCTTCACCCGATTCCAGCGCGCTTTCGCTATTGCCATCGATGCGTACCGCCTCCAGGCGAATGCCGGGCGCGTGGCTGCGCACGTGGTTGAGGATGCTGGGCAGCAAGGTGATGTGGCTGGCGTCGCTCACAAACAGGCGAAAGCGCCGTTGTGCGGTAGCGGGTTGGAACTGCGGTTCCCAGGCCGCCAGCCGGCGCAGTGATTCGAGGACTTCGCGGCACGGCCCGATCAACTGGTCGGCGCGTGGGGTGGGCGCCATGCCCCCAGGGGTGCGCACGAACAGCGGGTCGTTCAGTTGTTCGCGCAGGCGGCCCAGCCAGATGCTGATGGTCGGCTGGCTCTGCCCCAGCTGTTCAGCGGCGCGGGTAACGCTGCGGCAGTGGTAGAGCACATCGAACAGTTGCAGCAGCTTGGGTTCGGGCAGTACCGGGGCAGTGGTCATTATTGCAAATCTCAATGGGTCTATTTGCTGCATTGTATAGCGCTAATAAGCGTGGCTGCATAAGGTGATCGCAAACCACGGAGGTCTGCGATTTGAAAATCTGCATTCTGGGTGCCGGCGCCCTGGGCTGCGCCATCGGCGCGGCCTTGAGCGAAGCCGGGCATGAAACCTGGCTGCTCAACCGAGGCCGTGCGCATGTCGAGGCCATCAACCAGCACGGCCTGCAGGTGCAGGATGAGCGCGGCCAGCGCCAGGTCCGCGTGCATGCGGCGACGTGCGCCGATGAGGTGGGGGGGGCCGACCTGGTGGTGGTCCTGGTGAAGTCGTTCCACACCGCCGAGGCGATCGCCGGGGCCAAGGCGCTTCTGGGCCCGCAAACGCTGCTGCTGTCGCTGCAGAACGGCTTGGGGCACGAAGATATCCTGGCGCAGGCGGCCGGGCGCGAGCGGGTACTGGCTGGCAAGACCTATGTCGGCGGCGTGCTGCTGGCCCCGGGGGCGATCCGCGCCGGGGTGGCCGGCAAGCAGACCTACATCGGTGAACTGGACGGCCAGCGCAGCGCCCGCGTGCAGGCTATCGCCGAGGTATTCAACGGTGCCGGCCTGGCCACCACGGTCAGCGACAACATCCTCGGCACCATGTGGGACAAGCTGCTGGTCAACGTCGCCACCGGTGCGCTCAGCGCCATCACCAGGCTCAGTTATGGCCAGCTGTACAGCGAGCCGCTGCTGGCGAGCACCGCCAAGGCGGCCGTTGCCGAAGCGATCGCGGTGGCCGAGCGCGCCGGTATCCGCCTGAGCCTGACCAGCCCCGAGGCAGCCTGGCAGTTGGCCGCCGAAGGCCTGCCGGCGAGCTTTCGCACCTCGATGCTGCAGAGCCTGGAAAAAGGCTCGATCACTGAAATTGACTTCATCAACGGTTCCGTCGTGCGCTGGGGCCAGCGCCACGGCGTCGCCACCCCCGTCAACGCCACCCTGGTGGCGTGTATCAAAGGCATCGAACGCGCGATGGCCGACCAGCAGAACAAGGACAACCCATGAGCCAGCCGAAAGCCTACCTCGAACACGTCGCCTTCTGGGTGCGTGACATCAACTGGCATATCCGCTTTTTCAGCGAGGTGTGCGGCATGACCCTGCGCGAGTCGCAGGGTGACCCCGAGCAGCCGACCCAGTACTGGACCCTCGGCGGCCTGCAGTTCATCCACCAGCCCGACTTTGCAGGGCCTGAAGGGCGCATGGCGCACCTGGGGATCATGTGCGAAGACCTGGAGGCGGTGCTGGCGGCAGCACAGCGTTTCGGCGTCAGTGCAATGCCGCAGGGCCGCAACTGGCTGCGCTTGCCCGACGGCCTGGCGGTGGAGTTCATCCAGGCATTGCCCAAGGCGGCGGTGGCCCAGGCGCTGGCTATCAACCCACGTGCGCAGGTGCAGCCATGAGCGTGACTGAAAAGTACTGGGACGACGCCCGCGAGGGCGATGAATGCATCAGCCCGAGCTACACCGTCACCCGCGAACGCATCCTGGCCTATGCCGACCTGACCGGTGACCATACCCCGGTGCATGTCGATGAGGCGTATGCCAATGCCAGCCACTTTGGCTGCCTGGTTGCCCATGGCCTGTTCGGCCTGTCGATCGCCGATGGCTTGAAGACCCAATGCGATTACCGCTTCGTGCCGGGCATGTCACTGGGCTGGACCTGGGACTTCGTGTTGCCGATCAAGGTCGACGATGTGCTGCATGTGCGCATGCGCGTTGGCGCGATGCGCCTGAGTAAAAGCCGCCCGGGTTGGGGCATCGTGGTCCTGCCGTCGGAGCTGATCAACCAGCACGGCCAGGTCGTGCAACGCGGCGAGCACCGGCTGATGGTGCCGTGCAAGGGGGCAGCATGAGCCAGGCATTGCCATTGGCGGGTATCCGCGTCATCGACTACAGCCATTTTCTTGCCGGGCCTTATGTAGGGCGTTGCCTGGCGGCGCTGGGCGCCGAGGTGATCAAGGTTGAACGGCCAGGCAGCGGCGACGCCGGTCGCCAGCACGCGTTCACCCTGGATGACCAGCAAAGCGGTTACTTCCTGCAACTGAACATGGGCAAGCAGGGCGTCAGCGTCAACATGAAGGACCCACGGGGCAAGGCCTTCATGCAGCGCCTGACCGATTCGGCCGACGTGTTCATCGAAAACTACCGGCCGGGCGCGCTGGACAAGCTGGGGTTGGGCTATGCCGAGCTGGCGGCGCGCAACCCGCGATTGGTGTACTGCTCGATTTCGGCCTATGGCCACACGGGGCCGGACGCACACCGTGCCGGCTTCGGGCTGATCGCCGAGGCCAAGAGCGGGATCATGCAGATGGTTGGCGTGCCGGGCGAAGCACCGCCGTTGCTGCGCATTTCGCTGGGCGACATGTACACCGGCATCCACGCCGTGGCAGCCATCAATGCCGCCTTGCTGGGGCGCGTCAGCAGTGGCCGTGGCCAGCACATCGACATGGCCTTGTACGACACGCTGGTGTCGATGCATGAGTACGCGGTGCAGTGCTTCACGCTGTCCAACGGCACCGTACTGCCCGAGCAGACCGGCCATGACATGCCCACCTCGACGTTGTATGGGGTGTTCCGTGCCGCCGACGGCGACCTGGTGATCGCTGCCCAGGTCGATGACGCATGGCGGCGCTTTGCCGGCATGCTTGAAGCCAATGGTGGCCCGGCAGGTTTTGCCAGCGACAGCCGCTACCACAGCGTGAATGGCCGCAATGCCCACCGCGAGGCAATTCTGGCGGTGGTGCGCGATTGGGTGGGCGCGCGGCCAGTGGCGGCTATCCTGGCCTTGCTCGATGCCATCGACGTGCCCAGCGCCAAGGTACAGCGTATCGACGAGGTGCTGGCCGACCCGCAGATTCAGGCGCGCAACATGGTCGTCGAACAGCATCACCCGCGCTATGGCACACTGCGCCTGCCCAACCTGCCGTTCCGTTTTTCCGACTGCGACACCACCATCCACCAGGTGGCCCCGGACCTGGGCCAGCACAACGCCGAAGTCGCCGCCGGGCTTGGCTTCAGCGCCGAAGAAATCACCGCCATGCAGGCAGACGGGGTGCTGTTCACCCATGGAGAGGCACGATGAGCGACCGCTATGCAGTGATCGGCCGACCGATCAACCACACCAAGTCTCCGCTGATCCACGGGCTGTTCGCCCAAGCCTGTGGCCAGCAGCTGGAATATGGCGCAATCGAGGGGTCGCTGGAGGGCTTCGAGGCCCAGGTGCTGGCGTTCCGCGGTGAGGGCGGGCAGGGCATGAACATCACGGCACCGTTCAAGCTGCGCGCCTTCGAACTGGCCGAGCGCTGCAGCGAACGGGCGCAACTGGCCCGCGCAGCCAACGCCCTGAAGTTCGAGAACGGCGGCATCGTGGCAGAGAATTTCGATGGTATTGGCCTGCTGCGCGATATCGAGGTCAACCTCGGGGAGCCGCTGCATGCGCGTCGTGTGCTGGTACTGGGGGCGGGTGGCGCGGTGCGTGGGGCGCTGCTGCCGTTCCTGCAGGCCGGCCCTGCCGAGCTGGTGATCGTCAACCGCGACATGGCCAAGGCCGTGGCGCTGCGCAATGAGCTGAATCACCCGCGGCTGCGTATCAGCCGGTACGAAGAACTGCCGGGGCAGGCTTTCGATATCGTGGTCAACGCCACCTCTGCCAGCCTGGTCGGTGAGTTGCCACCGCTGCCTGCCGAGGCCTTGGCCAATACCCGGCTGGCGTACGAACTGGCTTATGGCAAAGGCCTTACGCCATTCCTGCGCCTGGCCCGTGAACAAGGTGTGGCGCGCCTGGCCGATGGTGTGGGCATGTTGGTCGAGCAGGCGGCAGAGGCGTTTGCCTGGTGGCGCGGGGTGCGCCCCGAAACCGGTGCCGTGATCGATCGCCTGACCATCCCGCTGGAGTAGGCCTATGGTTGCCAACGTGCCCGTGCAGCTCCGCGCCCACGAACGGCGGCTCGGTTGCCCATGACCGGGCAGCCAACGCAACGCCCTGGCACCCTGGCCCACCCGGCAGCCGCCCAGCGCTCGCGCCAGACCACCTGCATTGCCTTGCTGGTGGCCATCACGTTCTTCATGGAGAACCTGGACGCCACCGTCATTGCCACCGCGCTGCCGCAAATGGCCAGCGACTTCGGCCAGAGCGCGGTCAGCCTGAACATCGGTATCAGTGCCTACCTGCTGGCCGTGGCGGTGTTCATCCCGCTCAGTGGCTGGCTCGCCGAGCGCTTTGGCCCGCGCCAGGTGTTCGCCGGGGCTATCGCCTTGTTCACTGCCGCTTCGTTGCTGTGTGGGCTGGCCGCCAGCCTGGAAGCCTTCGTGGCTGCACGGGTGTTGCAGGGCATCGGCGGCGCCCTGATGGTTCCGGTGGGGCGGTTGGTGGTGTTGCGCACCACCGAGAAAAAAGGTTCATCGCGCT